>JAPUHK010000217.1 GCA_027297745.1 Planctomycetota bacterium
TGGTGCCCCCGCCAGGGCTCGAACCTGGGACCTCCGGATTAAGAATCCGCTGCTCTGCCAGCTGAGCTACAGGGGCGGCTAAGTCGCGTATTGAACCGCATCACGTGCGCATGTCAAAGGGACGGCCGCAATCCTCGCGGCGAGGCGGCCATCCCGTAGGATTGCCGACCCGTGTCCGGGCCCAGCAACAAAGCCATCGCTGCCGCTCTAAAGGAGATCGAGACGCTCATGCTGGTGCTCGGCTGGGATGACCGCCGCGCGCTGCACTACGGCTCTTCCTCCCGCCGGGTGGAAGAGCACGGGGAGCCCCTGGCGGAGATGGAGCCCAGCGACTGGACCAACATCAAGGGCATCGGGCCGAAGATGCAGACGTTAATCGGCGAGCTGCTGCGGACCGGCACGATCGCCATGCGCGACGACCTGGCCGAGCAGGCCGGGGCCGGCGTGATCGAGATGCTGCGCATCCGGGGCTTCGGAGCCAAGAAGATCCACGTGCTGACGCGCGAGCTGGGCGTGCGCTCGCCTGCTGAGCTGCGCGCCGCCGCAGCGGACGGCCGCGTGGCCGCGCTTGGCGGCTTCGGGGCGAAGTCGGCGCAGAAAATCCTCGACGGCCTCGAATACCTGGAGCAGACGCGCGGGCGCTTGCGCATCTCGACCGCGGCCGAGCTCTGCGAACGCTGGATCGCCCGGCTCGGCCTGAGCGATGCGCACATCGCCGGACCGGTGCGCCGCGGTGAGCCCGTCATCGACCGCCTCGCGATCGTCTGCGCAGGTCAGCCGCAAGACCCCGGGCTGCCCGGAGCGGAGCTGCAGGGCGACACGCTTGTCGTGCCGGCCGGGGAGCATCCCGAGCTACGCTTGCGCTGGACGGACGCAGCCGGCCTGGCGCGCGCTCTGTTCGAGGAGACGGGTCCCACAGATCACGTCGAGGCCGTCCTGGGACGCGCCGGCAGCGATGCGTCGGAAGAGGAGATCTACAGCTCGCGCGGCCTGCACTTCGTGCCGCCGGAGCGCCGCCACGCCTGTGACGGAAGCGAGCCCGTCCCCGCGCTCGTGACCCGCGAGCAGCTCAAGGGCATGGTACACACGCACACGACCTGGTCGGACGGCACGCTGTCGGTGTCCGAGATGGCGACCGAGGCGGCGGCGCGCGGGTACGAGTACCTCGTGATCACCGACCTCAGCCCGGTCGCCGTATACGCGAACGGGCTCAGCATCGAACGCTTGCAGGAGCAGGCGACACAGATCCGCGAGCTCAACCACAACTCCTCCATCCGCATCCTGCACGGCACCGAGGTGGACATCCTGCCGGACGGGGCGCTCGACTATCCCGACGAGGTGCTGGCCGAGCTGGACTGCGTGATCGCGTCCATCCACTCCGTGTTCACGCAGGACGCCGGCACGATCACCGAGCGCGTGCTGCGCGCCGTGCGCCACCCCCACGTCGACATCCTGGGCCACGCCACGGGCCGCCTCGTCCTGCGCCGCGACGGCTACGCGGTCGACATGCAGCGCGTGCTCGACGCCGCCGCCGAGGCCGGCACGCTCGTGGAGCTCAACGCGAGCCCGTGGCGCCTCGACCTCGCGCCGGAGCACCACGCCCGCGCGCGCGAGCTCGGCATCGGCGTGCCGATCGGCCCCGACGCACACTCGGCCGCGGGCATGGACGACAACCGCTGGGGCGTGGCCGCCGCGCGGCACGGTGGCCTGCGGCCGGAAGACGTGCCCAACTGCGGCGACGTGGACGCTTTCCTGGGAGCGCTCAAGCAGTGAGCGCGAAGAAGGCCCAGCGCATCCTCAAGAAGGACAAGCCCGCCTGGGCGCGCACGATCGTCAAGCGCCTGCGCGAGGAATACCCGGACTTCGAGTGCGCGCTCACGCACCGAAACGCCTTCGAGCTCACCGTGGCCACGATCCTCAGCGCCCAGTGCACCGACGAGATGGTCAACAAGGTCACCCCGGCGCTGTTCCGCAAGTTCCCGACGCCGCAGGCACTGGCGAAAGCGCGCACGCCCACCGTGGAGAAGCTGATCCATCCGACCGGCTTCTTCCGCCAAAAGACAAAGAGCCTCAAAGGCATGGCGCAAAAGGTCAGCGAGGACTTCGGCGGAGAGATCCCGCAGACGATGGCGGAGTTGCTGACTCTGCACGGGGTCGCGCGCAAGACCGCCAACGTGGTGCTCGGCGTGGCGTACGGACGGGCCGAGGGCGTCGTCGTCGACACGCACGTGAAGCGGCTGAGCGGGCGACTCGGGCTCACGAAACAGACCGATCCGAAGAAGATCGAGCAGGACCTGATGAAGCTCGTGCCCGGGGAGGACTGGATCGACTGGTCGCACCTGCAGATCTGGCACGGGCGCAAGGTCTGCAGCGCGCGCAAGCCGGCCTGCGACCGTTGCGTGCTCAACGACCGCTGCCCCTCGAGCACCGTCTGATGGAGATCCTCCCGGTTCTGGCGCTCTTCCTGGTGCGGTTGGTGGCGGGCTACGCCGTGCTGCTGGCCTGCTTCGCGCCGCAGGTGACCAAGGGCTCGTGGGTGCGCGTCAGCCTGTTCTTGATCGCGGCTCTGGCGCTCGTCGCCGTGGCGGCGAAGGCGCCACTGGTCCCCTGCCTCGTCACCGTGGCGGCAGCAGTGCTCGTCGAGCGCGGGCGCACCTTCGAGGTCAAGCCCCTATCCACGGTGCTTTACCTGCTGCCGGGCGCGCTCTGGGCGCTCTACTCGATGGAGATGAACCTCGGCGCGGCGCACGGACCGCCCTGGATCTATCCGTTGATCGGCTTGCTCGCAGGCCTGACCATCGGCGGCACGCTGGCGGCGATGCTGCTCGGCCACGGCTACCTGACGGCGCGCGGCCTGAGCTTCACGCCGTTCCGGCGCATGGCCATGCTGCTGCTGATCGTGCTCGGCCTGCGCACGCTCGGCGTGCTGCCGGTGATCCTGGACGGAGGCCACGCGATGGGCGACTGGATCTTCCTGTCGGCCCGGGGAGCTTTCGGGCTGCTGCTCCCGCTCGTCTTCGGCTGGATGGCCTACCAGTGCATCAAGATCGAGTCGAACCAATCGGCGACGGGCATCTACTACCCTATGGTCGTGCTGGTGGGCGCGGGTGAGCTGATCGCCGCCTACCTGCGCATCGAGGAGGGCCTTCCGGCGTGAGCGTTGTCTTCGGATGCAGCAGTTGCGGCGCCCCGGTCGAGAGCGAACCCGGCAGCGAGGTCGAGTGCCGTCGTTGCCATGCGACGAGCAGCTTGAGGCCCGCCGCGGAGCAGTTGGAAAGCTGTCTGGCCTGCGAATGCGCCGAGCTCTACCGCCACCGCGACTTCAACCAGAAGCTCGGGATCTTCCTGATCTTCGTGGGCATCGTGCTCTCTTTGGCGCTGTCTTCCTTCTGGCCCTTGCTGCTCGCGGCGGTCGTGGACTTCATCCTGTGGCGCATCCTCCCGGACGTCGCCATCTGCTACGCCTGCAAAGCGCACCACCGCGACCTGCCCGGTCTCAAGCGGATCAAGCCCTTCGACCTGGAGCGGCACGAGCACCACCGCTTCGTCAAGGCGCGCGAGGAGGGCAAGATCCCTCCGCGCACGGAGGAGGGGTGAGCGGCTAGGCCGATGATTTCTTCTTGCCCGAGCCGGACACGACGACGATCAGCAGCGCGGCCGCGGCGAAGATGCCCATGATCCAGAGCACCTTGGTGGCCGCCTCTTTGGCTTCCGCCCCGTCGAGCACGTCCGCAACGTGTCCGAGCGCGACGGCGGCCAGCAGGATCACCGTGAACAGCAGGACGATCTTGCAGGTAGTGAAGAGGCGTTTGGTCATGGATCCGTCCTACCCCTCCTTATCGGCCGGGGGCGCCCGCGTGCCAAGCCCGGCTACTTCCGCTTCTGGCCGCCGAATATCCCGCCAAGCGCCTCGCCGGCGTCGCCGATCGCCTCGCCCACCCTCCCACCGATCCGGCCGCCGAGGTCCAGGCCGCGGTCGCCCAGGCCCTCGAGGGTCCCGCCCAGGTCGTTCAGCATCTCATCCGGCAGCACGCCCTTGCCCGCCCGGAACGCCGCGGCGAGCACCTCCTGCAGGATGCGGCCGATGACCTCGCCGATGGTGACCGAGCTCTTCTGGCCGATGTTGCTGAAGCGCAACTCCGGCACCGCCAGCGTGACGCGGCTCAACGACCCGCCCACGGGCAGCAGGTCGGCCGTGACGGAGACGTTGCGAATCACGATCTCGCGGATCACGAGTTCCTTCGCGGAGCCGGGCTCTTCCTCCGGCGACTCCTCCTCCGTCTCCAGGTTCTTCAGCACCTCTTTGTAGTTGGAGGTGCCGCCGCGCCTCTCGAGGTTCAAGTGCAGATCGCTCAGCTCGAGCGTCTGGATCTCGATCTTGTCGGACAGCAGACTGCCCAGCGAGACCTCGGTCTTGCCCTCACCCATGCGCAGCAGGAAGGGCGACTTGAAGCCCTCCGGATTGCCGATGACCAGTCCTTTCAAGGCGAAGCGTCCCGAAAAGATGCCGATCTGCGCATCCTCGAGGCTCGTCGTCACGCCGAGCACGGACTCACCGCCGCTTTCGATGGCAGCCACCGCAAGCTCATCGATCCAGATCACGGCCACCACGACCATCAGGATCACGAGGCCGGCGGCGATGCCGCCGATCTTCAGGGCCAGCTTCGCTTTGCGATTCACGGCCTTGCCCTCCCTCCAGGACTCTCGATCCTAGCCCTTCACGCAAATCACCTGGCGCAGCGTGTGCACGATGTCTACGAGGTCCGACTGCGCGGCCATGACGGCCTCGATCGGCTTGTAGGCGCCGGGCGTCTCGTCGATCACGGCCGCGTCCTTGCGGCACTCCACGCCGCGCGTGGCGGCGGCGTGTTGCTCGAGGCTGAAGGTCTTCTTGGCCTGCCTGCGCGACATGGCGCGGCCGGCGCCGTGGCTGCAACTGTGGAAGCTCTCGCGGTTGCCCTTGCCGCGCACGATGTAGGAGCGCGTCCCCATGCTGCCGGGAATGATCCCCAGGTCGCCCTCGCGCGCCCGTACGGCTCCCTTGCGGGTAACGAAGATCTCGCGCCCGTAGTGCCGCTCGCGCGCCACGTAGTTGTGGTGGCAGTTGACGGCCATCCGGTCGGTCGTGAAGGCGGGCAGGTGCTTGCTGCGGCGCAGCGCCTCCAGGATCGCCTCCATCATCAGCTCGCGGTTGCGGCGCGCGAAGGCCTGCGCCCACTCGACGGCCGCGACATAGTCCTCGAAGTGCTGCGCCCCCTCGCTGAAGTAGGCCAGGTCCTCGTCGGGGAGGTTGCCCAGCTGCCGCTCCATGTCCTTCTTGGCGCGCGAGATGAAGTAGGTGCCGATGCGGTTGCCGGGTCCGCGGGAGCCGCTGTGCAGCATGACCCAAACGGCGTCGTCCTGATCGAGGCAGACCTCGATGAAGTGGTTGCCCGTCCCGAGCGTGCCGAGGTGCTGCGCCGTGCGTCCGCGATCGAGCCGCGGGTGCTTCTCGATGATGCGGCGGTAGCCTGCGCTCAGCCGTTTCCAGGCGTCCTCGGAGTGCGCGGGCGGGTGCGCCCACGATCCGCGGTCGTTGCGGCCGCCGCGATCGGTGCGGCCGTGCGGCACCACCTTCTCGATAGCGGAGCGCAAGTCCTTGAGGTTGTCGGGTAGGTCGCTCGCGGTGAGGCTGGTCTGCACCGCCATCATGCCGCACCCGATATCCACCCCGACGGCAGCGGGAATGATTGCCTTCAGCGTGGGAATCACGCTGCCCACGGTTGCGCCGATGCCCCAGTGCGCGTCGGGCATGGCCGCCACCCACTTGTAGACCACGGGGAGCCGGGCCACGTTGAGCAGTTGCTCGCGCGCCCGGTCGTCCAGCACGACGCCCTCGATCCAGGCCTTGATCGGGACGCCTGCGGGCTGATCGATCAGCCGGTAGTTCGCCATTGCCAGGCCCCAGTGTGCCAGCTTTGCGGTCTTTCTGAGAACTCCTCGTCAGGCGCGAGGCACCGGCGCTGCGCTACGGCGGCCCCAGCACAGCCAGACGACGCTGCAGCCAGCCGAATCCAGAGGCTAGCGCGGGCGTAAAGTCAGTCTTACCGGGGCGGCCCCGGAGCGGACGCGCAGGGTCTGGCTCCTCAGCTCGCCCAGGTGCGCGCTCACCGTGTACGGCCCGCGCGGCAACCCCCAAACGGTGAAGCTGCCGTCGCTCCGGCTCCAGGTCGGCCGGCGGCCCCAGTCGCCCTCCACGACCACCGCCGCGCCGCGCGCCGGCTTGCCCGCGGCATCCTGGACAATCCCGACGATGCTCGGCCCGCGCTGCAACTGCAGGCTCAGGTCGCGCGAGCCGGAACCAACAGCCACCGGCCGCGACACGAAGCAGCGGCTGTCGAGGTGCGCATAGGGGTTCCACACCACGAGGCGATAGCGGCCCGCAGCCACCTCCGCCGTGAAGAACCCGTCGTACTGCACCCCGGCGAGGGCCGCAGGCTCGGCGTCCGGCGTGCCCGCGCGTACACGCCAGACCTCCAACTGCAGGTCCGTGAGCTCGAGCCCCTCGGGATCGACGACCCGTCCGCTGAGCCGTCGCGCCGGGGACAGCACGAGACGTACGGTGCGGCCCCCGGCCTGCACGCGCGTCGAGCCGCCCCGCAGGTCGAGGCCGTCGGCCTCCACGGTCACGGTCTGTGAGGCGTCGCCCAGCCCGTCGAAGCGGAAACGGCCGAGCACGTCGGTCTTGGCAACGAAGAAGTCGACTGTCTCCTCGCCGTCGTAGTGCAAGAGCAGCGGCGGAACGTCCCGCGGCGGCTGCACGCGCACGATGGCGGCCGGCACCGGGGAGCCGTCCTCGCGCGACACGATCCCCTCCAGCGTGAAGCCGCCGCGTTCGAGCACGAGCTCGATCTTCCGCTCGCCCGCGAAGCGCACCTGCTCCACCGGCGGCAGGAACTCGCCCCGCGTGGTCACCCCGGTCGCGCGGATGCGGTAGCGCCAATGTTGGAACAGCCCGGCGAACTCGAACGGCGCCACCTGCCCGCGGGACAGGACGTCCACACCCTCCGCACGCAGCCAGCCGTAGCTCTCTCCGGCCGGGCCCAGCTCACGGATCTCGATGTCCACCTCACCCATCATCACGCCCGCGCCGGCACGCACGAGGCCCTCGATGGCAGCCACCTCCAGCACGTCTAGCGTGACGTTCTTGGATCCCACGTGGACGGCCAGAGGACGCACGGTTCTGTAGCCCGAGTCCGGCGCGGCCTGCAACTCCACGATGCCGGGCGGCAGCCCGGACATCTCGAACGTGCCGTCGGGCTCGCAGCGCGCTTCGAACGTGATGATCGCGCTCTCATGCAACTCGTCGAGCCCGCCGCCGCCCGCTCCCAGCACGCCGCGCGCCTGGACGCCGATCGCGACGGGATGGCCGCGGCAACGCACGCGCCCGCGCAGCGTTCCGCCGTCGCCGAGGCGGATGCGATAGGCGTCCCGTTTCTCCGGATCGACGCGGCGGAAAGCGGGCTGGTAGCTCCCCCCGAGCTTGCTGCTCGAGACCATGTGGTCGACCAGCAGGCGCGCAGGCAGGAGCAGCGACACCTGGGTCTCGGCCGAGCCGTGACGGATCTCGGGGCCGGGGATGTCGTACCCGCGCTTGTCCTGAAACGACAGGCGGCCGTACGACAGCGGGCTGCCGTCGGGCTCCTGCACCCGTACGCGGATGTGCAATGACTCGAGCCGCTGCTGCGCGGGGACCTCGAGCTTCAGGTCGGTCTTGCCGGCGGGTACGTTGCTCCAGGTCAAGACCCGGTCCTGGTCGTAGTCCGGCACTGTTGCGGTGATCTGGTAGAGGCCTTCCGGCACGGCCTCGAAAGAGAACTCCCCGTCGCCGCGTGAGCGTGCCCCCTCCGAGCGGTGGATGCGCAGCGCCCACTCCTCGGGTCGCGGGTCGGCCTCGGTGTCGAGATAGAGGTGCACGTCCGAAACGGGCCGGCCCTCAGCGTCGACCACCTTGCCGCCCATGGGCAGCGCGCGCAGCAGGATCAGGTCGCCGAGGTCGATTTCCTGCTTGCCGGCCGGGTCGACCCAAGCGCCGACCGCGTTGCCGAAGCCGTGCAACAGCGCGAGCGGCCTGAAGGCCTGCACTTCGCGCAAGCCGAGCTCGAAGCTCCCGTCCTGCTGCGCCGCGGTGAAGCCGCCGGCGCCCGACATGGACCGCAGCACGACTTCGGCGCCGGCGGCGCCTTCAAGGGTCGGAAGCAGGACGCGGCCATGCACGCGCACTTTCCAGTGCTTGCGCTCTTCCTCGCGCAAGCGCGCACTCGGCTGCGGGCGCCTTGAACCGAGCGCGGTGCGAGGACGGGGCTCGGGCGCCGTGCCGCTCGAGGCGTCGACGGCAGGATCCTGTACCGTTTCTCGCGCTGCGGGTGCAGGGACGCCTGCGGTCCGCGGGGGAAGCGTGCGGTCAGCCGGGATGATCAGCAGCACCGCGACCACGGTCGCGGCCACGGCGGCGGCAACAGCGAGCTTGCGACCCACGGCGAGAGTTTACCCAGGCATTTGGAACGCAGGGCCTTGGGCCCAGTTCAGGGAAGGGGCCGATTCCGATAGCGGTCGAACTCCCCTGAAGACGAGTCCTACCGAATCACGAAGCGGCTGTCGCTGTAGGCGGTCGCGAAGCTCCGGATCGTGCCGCCCGTCAACTGCGCGATCCCCGGCAGGTCCATCAGCCCCCAACTGCCCGTCAGCCGCTTGAGACGCACGTCCGCGTAGCGGTAGGAAGGCGAGCCCTCCACTCCGACGTCGATCCCCCACTCCAGAATCGTCGCCCCGGCTGGAACGCCCGTCACGCGCTGGTCGTGGTAGCCGCTCAGGATCACGGCCGCGATCTGCACGCCCTCGCGCAGGTCCAGCTCCCAGATAGTCGGCTCGTAGGCGCTCAAGAACAGCACCAGGGGCGCGCCCTTGCGCTCCACACGGACCTGCACGCGGCCCCAGGGGTAGCCGAGCGGCGTGACCTCCTTGGTCGCCTCGCCCTCGTAGACGGCCACGGCGTGGACCTCGGCGTTCGCCGGCAGGGCCCGGCTGTACTTCACAGTGAAGTCCGAGTTGCGGTAGCGACCCTGGAGCGTGGTCGGGCGGTAGCCGGTGACCCTCACGATGTTCTCGATGAAGGCGGCGTACTCCGCGTTGCGCTCCCGCAGCTGTTTGGAGTACGAGCCTGCATCCGCGGAGATGCGGCCGTCGAACCAATAGAAGTAGGTCTTGTCCGCTTCCTCGTATGAGGTCGTCACGAGCGGCGTCCCGGGCGGCAGGCCCTCGACGGTCTGCGGGTGGTAGCCGCTGGCGACCACGGAGTGGATCTCCACGCCGCCCGCGTTGGAGATGCGCCAGGTCTTCGCCTCGTAGCCCGTGAGCACCAACAGCACGGGTCCCTCGGCGCGCTGCAGCACGACCTCCGACGGGCCGCCTTCGTACACGCCGAAGGCATGCACCTCGATCCCACCCGGCTCCGGCGCGTCCTGCGCAGTTCTGCGGCCCGCGCCGCCGGCACAGCCGCATAGGGCGGCCAGAAGCAGCAAGGTCGTTCTCATGGCGGGCAGTCTACCGTCCTGTGTCACGGGCCCGTCGCGGCGAATCCCTTTGCCGCAGTTGGACGATTGTGGTTCGATCCCCCGCCGTGACCATGGACCGCAAGGTCATCCGCTCCTGGGCGCTGTACGACTTCGGCAACTCGGCCTTCGCGGTCCTGTTCCCCTTCTTCTACGGCACCTACTACGCCGACCACATCGTGCCCGAGGGGAGCGCCCACACTGGCGAATGGTGGTGGGGGCTCACGATCTCGGTCTCGATGCTGGCCGTGGCGCTCAGCGCCCCGTTGCTCGGCGGCATCTCCGACCACGCCGGCATGCGCAAGCGGCTACTCCTGGCCTACACCGTCCTCGGGGTCCTCACGGTCCTGGGCTTCACGCAGGTCGGCCCCGGCATGATCGTGCTGGGCTTCGTGCTCGGGGTCGTGGCCAACTTCGCCTTCGAGGGTGGCATCGTCTTCTACAACTCCTACCTGCCGCAGATCGCGCCGCGCTCGCACCACGGCCGCGTTTCCGCCCTGGGCTTCGCCGTGGGGTACGTGGGCTCGCTGGTCGCACTCGGGCTCGCAGCGGTGCTCTTCGAGTGGGGCATGGAGCTCGTCTGGATCGCGCTGGCCGTGCAATGGGCGTTGTTCGCGATTCCGGCCTTCAAGAACCTGCCGCCCGACCGCCCCACCGGCATCGGCATCCGGCAAGCCGCCGCCGGCGGCTTCCGGCAAACCAAAGAGACCATCAAGAGCGTGCTGGGAATGCGCCGGATGCGGCGCTTCCTGTTCGGCTACTTCTTCTACATGGATGGCGTAAACACCGTGATCGTCTTCGCGGGCGTCTACGCCGTCGGCACCCTGGACTTCGAGGCCCCGGAGCTGCTGCTCTTGATGGCGCTGGTGCAGCTGTCGGCGCTCGGAGGCTCGCTGCTCATGGCCAAGCCCACCGACGTGAAGGGGCCGAAGTGGGTCGTGCTGCGCGTGCTGCTGTGGTGGATCTTGGTCGTTACGGCCGCGCACTTCACCGAGAGCAAGACCATGTTCTTCGTCGTCGCGGTGCTGGCTGGTCTGGGTCTCGGGAGCATTCAGGCCTCCTCGCGGGCGCTTATGTCGCGCCTGATTCCGAAGGGGCGCGAGGCGGAGCTGTTCGGCTTCTACGCGCTGTGCGGCAAGACCGGCGCCATCCTTGGGCCTTTCCTCTTCGGAGTGCTGACGGACGCATACGGTGCGCGCCACGCGATCCTGTCCGTGATCGTCTTCTACGTCGCCGGGTTCTTCCTGGTGCGCGGGCTGCAGGATGCGCCGGCTAGCGCGCCTGACTCCACGTAGCCCGGTCGTTGCCCACGGAGTCGATCGCGATCTTGCCGGTGATCCCGTACGAGTGCGAGGAGGGATCGAAGGCCGCGTAGGCCTCCGGACCGCGCTCGCCCGAGTAGCCGCCGTCTGAAGTCTCCAGGACGTCGCCGGCCTGATTGACGAAAAACGTCCGGCGGCCCGTGACGCCACGCTCGACGGGCCAAGCGTAGCAACACCATACGGTTTCGCTGAGCTCGGGGTCGACGTCGCCGGCCTGGAAGCCTCCTGCCTCGCGCTCCGCCAGGCCGCGCCCGCCGCGCTGCGGCAGGAAGATGCGGAAGTAGTACCCGCTGCGCTCGAAGCGTCCCTGCTCCACCTTGCCGAACGCGGCGACCAGAAGCGGCGGCTTGATGGCTTTGCCGCCGCGCACGCCGACCGCGGCGCTCATCTCTCCGAAGGACCCGAACTCCCCGGTGCCGTTCCGGTTCTCGTCGGCGCGCGCCACCGCCTGGAACTGCGCCTGGGCCGCGACCACGTTGCGCAGGGTCGCGTGGGCGGTCGTCTCGTTGGCGCGCAGGCGCGCTCCTTCCAGCCGCCGGCGGCGGGCATCGCGATCCGCCTGCGCCTTTTCTTCGCGTATGGCGCGCGCCTGGATCTTGTCGCCCGCGCGCGCGGCGTCGTGCGCTTCCTTGATCACGCGCGCCGCCTTTACGCGCGCCTCCTTCTGCTGCGGCGTGGGGTCGTCAGACGACGGCACCAGGCTGGGAATCGCGACTACTGTGACGAGCGCGGCCGCCGCGCCGACAGCCAGTCCAACGACATACGTGGTCTTCTGCATGACGCACTCCTTACGCGGGGGGCCGGCCCCCCCTTCCATCAACGGAAGGAGCGGGCCGGATCTTGAGCGGCTTCGCCAAGAGGCGTTGCCACCGGGACGGGAGCGGGAGGGACTCCGTCCCGGGCAGCCTACCTTTGCCAGACCTCGTTGGCCCCGTCGCACACGGCGCAGCGCTTGCTGCCCACGAAGCTCTGGTCCGCGCGCAGCACCGACATCCCGCGCTTGCGCCCGTCCTCGAGCACCCCCCGCCAGTACCCCTGTTCCAGTTCCGTGAGACGCATCAACCTGACACGGCGGCCGACCCACTTGGCGATCAGGTCGTGGATCGTGTCCAGCCGCTCCTTCGGGTCCGCGCCGAGCAGGCGTTTCACGGTGGTCTTGGGCAGGCCGCTGCCGAGCGTGTCGACGTGAGAACCCTTCTTGGGCGTGAACTTGGCACGCTTGCGATAGACCAACAGGGCGTCCACCGCGGGCGTGCAGATCGGGCAGCCGTAGACGAAGTGGATGTAGCCCCCCTTGTCGTCCTGGCGCAGGATGGCGTCGACAGCCTCGTTGGAAGCGCCGTCGCGATAGAGCCCCTCCAGCACGGCGAAGAAGA
The DNA here is from genome assembly GCA_027297745.1 of Planctomycetota bacterium. Taxonomy (GTDB): domain Bacteria; phylum Planctomycetota; class PLA2; order PLA2; family PLA2; genus JAPUHK01. The sequence goes on from JAPUHK010000217.1 coordinate 12,289, forward strand.
TCATCGTGTGCTCGTCGGGGACGCTCTTGCGGTCCCCGCGTTCTTGCCCAAGCGTGGGGAGCGCGGCGGCTCCGGCCAGCAGGACGGCCACCAGGAAGCTCTTGCGGATGCGGGACATGGTCTTTCCTCCTACCCTCTAGTCGCACGAGGGCACGGGGTCACTAAAGATCGCCGGACGACCGCCCCCGGCCGTCCGATGGGCCCGGGTAGAATCCTGCCGTGCGCGTCCTGCTTCTCTGTTTCGCCGCTCTGGGCGTTGGCGTGCTGGTCGGCTCGCTGTTCGGGCCGGAGCCGGCCGGCCGGCGCAGCCGCGCGCCCGAGGGGGCGCGCGCGTCCGAGGACGCGGGCGGGGCCGACGGGTCAGGGCGCACCACTGAAACCCGGGCAGGCCGCACCGCGACCGGGGACGAAGAGAGCCTGGTCAACGCCGACGTGCGCACGCTCACCGACGAAGCGGCCAAGGAGATCGAGCGCATCCGCAGCAACGAGCGCGTCGCGGACCTGCTGGCGGGCGAGGGCACCATCAGCGGAACCGTGCGCGACCCGTCGGGAGAGCCCGTCGAGGGGGTCGTGGTCACGGCACTGACGGACGTGCGGCCCTTCGCGCTGACGGCGGGAGAGCGCAGGGCGCGCCAGCGGCAGCATGAGGATCGCGACCTGGCGAAAGTCGCCCAGAACGCGATCGAGAACGAGCTTTGGCGCCGCTCCGCGCGCCGCACGGCTCGCACAGGCGCCGACGGCCACTTCGAGATCACAGAGCTGATGGACACGCGGCACAGCCTGACGGCGTTTCACAAAGACTACGACGTGAAGCCGCTGTCGCAGCAAGGCCGCATCGAGCCGGATGCGGTCGTCGACTTCGTCGCCAGCCCGGCGGCCGAGGTGCGCATCGAGGTGCGCATGCCCGACGGCTCGCTCGCGGACTACGCGTGGCTGCGCTGGAAGGGCCCCCACAGCAATGGCCGGGACACGTGGATGAAGGAGAGCGGCAAGGTGCGGCTTCCGCTTGGCTCCGTCAAGCTCACGGCGCAGACCTGGCTGCCGGAACCGATGGAGTCGGAGGAGGTGGAGCAGGTCATCTCCGGGGCCGCGGGCGAGGTGCTGGTGCTCGAGCTCCAGGGGCGGCGCATCCTGACCGCGCGGCTCGTGCTGCCGGAGGGGTTCGCCGTACCGCGCACGGTCGAATACCGCCTGCGCCGCGTCGAGAACGAGGAGGTCGACCCGCAGTCGCTGCTGCAAGACCAGTCGCAGCGGTACGCGCGCTCGCGCTCGCCCGGCCGCGCCTCGTGGAACGACCTCGAGCCCGGCCGCTACCTCGTGGCCGCCTTCCTGAACAGGCGGCGGCTGATCGCGCACGCAATCGCGGAGGTCACGGCCGGCCCCTCCGAAGTCGAGCTTCAGGCTACGCAGCCGAAGGCCGGCACATACGTCACGGTCAAGCTCCTGGGACCCGACGGCGGCCCCGTTCCGGGGCAGGTCTCGTTCCGCGTCCTGACCGCACAGCCGAAGTCGAAGCCGCGAAGGGTCGACGCGCTGCAGCAGGGCGATGCCTGGCTGGTCTTCTTGGACGGCGTCGATCCCAAGGCCGGCAACGAGGCCACGTTGCGCGTCGGCACGCGCGACTTCGGCGGCGCCATGCACCCCCTGCGCCTGCGGGGCGGCGGCACGATCACGATCCGCTTCCGCAAGCCCGCGCGCCTCAAGCTGCAACTGCAGCACTACAGCGGCAGCGACGTGGACGGCTCCTTGTTCGTCGCGTTGCGCAACGACCTCGGGGCGGACGCGTGGAAGCTCGTCGCCCCGGACGGCACCTGCGAGCTCAACGGCGTCCAGCCGGGCCCCTACCACCTGCAGCTGTACGTACGCAAGAAGAAGCAGACTTGGCCGATCTACAGGCGGCGCGTGAACCTCACCGCGGGCGAAGACGAGCTGTCCGTTGCGGTGCCGGCGCTGCACTCGCTGAGCGTGCGTTGGGCAGGCAAGGGGCGGCCGCGCTCGGCTGTCCTGAGGTGCTCGGACGAGACGATCGGAACCATGCGGCGCGATGCCCGCCTGCGCGGCGGCGTGGCCACCTTCGACGGCCTGGCGGCGGGGACCTACGAGGTCGAGTGCGCGCGCAAGCGCACGACGGTTCGCGTTCCGGGTCCCTAGGCGCTGCTCGAGTAATCGCACCGGCTCACGCTCACGCCTCCCGTCTGCTGCGCAGTGCGAGACGCCGAGCTCCTGCGGGGAATGTAACCGTCGATGACAAAGGAGACAATTAGGGGAGGCGCGACGACGATCGATGGGCACGGGAGAGCTCGCGCGTGCTGTGAGAGTGAGCAGCAAAGTCGTGCGAGAGCCCGGGAGTCGGCGTCTGCACGACCAACGCGCGCCCCCAAGAAGCGCAGGCGATCCAGCTCTACCTGTGTGCGCGATAGCTCCCAGACCTCCCCTCCGGGCCCGCGCGGCCGCCCCGCCCCCTCGCCTGCCGTTGCTCTCCAACCGAAGAACTTGATAGGAGCCCGCGAAACGCTTATCACGGCACCGCGCGGCCCTATAATCTCGCATGCCTGGGACGGGTGCACCCCACCGGAAGCTTGACCCTTGGCGGGAAAATGGGTCCATGCGGGACCATACCCACCGGGTACGCTCCCATTCCGGCCCATCCTGATAGCTGGGACCATTGCAGAATCCGACCATTATCCAAGGTGGCATGGGTGCCGGCGTCTCTACGTGGAATCTGGCCAACGCGGTTTCGTCCGCGGGTCACCTCGGCGTGGTCTCAGGCACCGCGATCGATGTGATCGTCGCCCGGCGGCTCCAGGTCGGCGACCCCGGCGGCCACATGCGTCGCGCCCTGGCGCAGTTCCCCTACCCCGAGGTCGCGGAGCGGGTGCTCGAACGTTACTTCATCGAGGGGGGCAAGGCGGACGACGCGCCCTTCAAACCGAACCCGGTTCCCTCCCTCAAGCCGAGCCCCCACCTGCTCGACATGCTCGTCGCCTCCAACTTCGTCGAGGTCTACCTGGCCAAGGAGGGCCACGACGGCCTCGTCGGCATCAACTACCTCGAGAAGATCCAACTCCCCAACGTGCCGTCGATCTTCGGCGCCATGCTGGCCGACGTCGACTACGTTCTCATGGGGGCGGGCATCCCCAAGTCCATCCCGGGCATTTTGGACCGCTTCGCTGCCGGGGAGCCGGCCGAGATGGCGATCACCGTCGTCAACGGCCCCGACGTGAAAACACGCTTCGACCCGCGCCAGATCTGCGGCAACGACGTGCCCCGCCTCGCCCGTCCGCAGTTCCTCGCCATCGTCGCCTCCGCCACGCTGGGCAACATGCTCAAGCGCAAGTCGAACGGCAAGGTGAACGGCTTCATCGTGGAGGGTCCGACGGCGGGCGGCCACAACGCGCCGCCGCGCGGACGGCTCAAGCTCGACGAGAACGGCGAGCCGATCTACGGCGAGCGCGATCTGATCGACCCGGCCGACTTCCGCGAGCTCGGTCTCCCCTTCTGGTTCGCGGGCTCCTACGGCGACGCCGACGGGCTGCGAAGGGCGCTCGAGGTCGGCGCGGCCGGCATCCAGGTGGGGACCGCGTTCGCGTGGTGCGAGGAATCGGGGATCGAGCCTGAGCTCAAGCAACAGGTGATCCAGCTGGCGCTCGAGAACAAGGTGAAGGTGATCACCGACCCCATCGCCTCGCCGACCGGCTTTCCGCTGAAGATCCTCGACAAGCAGGACTCGGTGAAGAACCCCGAGGTGTACGCCGCGCGCAAGCGCATCTGCGACCTCGGGTACCTGCGCCACGCCTTTGCCAAGGAGGACGGCACGATCGGCTGGCGCTGCCCCTCCGAGCCCGTCGCCCACTTCCAGCGCAAGGGCGGCGAGCTGGCGGCTACCGAGGAACGCAGATGCGTCTGCAACGGGCTCATGTCCACCATCGGCCTCGGCCAGGTGCGCCGTGACGGCGCCGTCGAGCCGGCCCTGATCACCTCCGGCGACGCGCTGTCGGACATTGGCCGTTTCATGCGCAACGGCGCCACCTCCTACCGGGCGCAGGACGTGCTCGACTCGCTGCTCTCGATCCCGAAGAGGGACTCCCCCGTCGATTCAGGCGTCCACGCTGTCTCAGGAGCCTCGCGCGGCACCGGCCGCGCCTAGAGGTGTTGTCCAAGGACAGCCGCGCGATGGTCGTCGAGTTCGCGGTGAAAGTCGTCGGCGTCGTCCGCTGTCAGCAGAGCAGACGGCGCCACTAGCTCAAGAACCGCCAACCCCTGGGCGACGAGGCTCTCCGCGTCTCTCACGAGCGCCACGGTCTGCTCGGTGTCGCATCTGGCGGCCTCGTGGCGGTGACGCTCCATCGTCCGGCACGCGTAGTCGACGAAGCGCTCGCAGCATTTTCGAGCGTGTGGTCGCATCGCGTGCTCGACGAGCGGGGTCGCCGCTTTGAGTGCCGCGGCAAAGTGTTCGATTGCACGGGCCGCATGTTCCAGGCAGTCGGTCTCCAGGGCGCGGACAAAGGACCGGACAGCGCCCGTCGAGGCCCTGAGGTCATCGCGTAAGTCCTGAGGGACTCGCTGGCTGAAAGCCGTGAGTCGCGTCGTGGCGTCTTCCAGACCGTCGACGTGGCGGATGAGCCGCTGAGAGCATAAAGCCCCGAGCGCTGACTGAGGGTTCGACGGGGATTGGCGCGCGAGCCGTCTGACCGCGCGGCCGGCCGAACCGACGAGCTTGGCGCGCATCTCAGCAAGCGTACGAGCGCCATGGGAGGCGGTGTGGGCCGCCACGGGCTCTAGCGAGCCGAGAAGAAGAGAGGCCGACATCGGGCCACCCTCGCGTTTCAGCACGCACGGCGGCTCGGTAGCGCTGTTTGCACCACGCCAGGACTTCATCGGGAACCGTGGGCGCGGCAGCGCCGGGATGGACGTCCTCCTTGGCGGGAACGCCAGCTCGGTCCGGGAAGTCCGCGAAGCGGATGGGGATGGACCTGCTGGCCTTCTGGACGGCAAAGTGCAGATGGGGTCCGCGAGAGAAGCCGGTGTTGCCGCTGAGCCCTATGATCTCCCCTTGGAGGACGAACTCCCCCACTCGGGCTGGATCCCCGTCCTTTGCCAGGTGCCAGTAGACAGACTGGAGGCCGTCGGAGTGGCGGATGCGGACGAAATTGCCGTCGCGGGCGAAACGGCGCGACGGCCCGCCGATGGTGCTGAAGACGCGACTCGCGACGACGACGCCCGACCGCGCTGCCACGATGGGCGTTCCCTCGGGGACGCTGTAGTCCCACGCGAACTGGCTCGAAGGGCGGTCGTGCGAGAACGAGCCGCCGTTCCCCTGAATGATTCGGGCGTCGATTCGGAGCGGCGAGTGCCAGTCAGGCTCGCTCGGGGGCGGCGGGACGGATACTCCGTAGCGGCGCGTCCCGAGGCGATAGACGACGAATACCGCTGCGGCAACTACGGCGCAGGTGCCCATGACGATAAGAGCACCGTCGAGAGGTTCGTCGATTGCTCCGAGAAAAAAAATGTGCGCCTCAGAGCGAAACTCGCAGGGGGGACACAAGGGGGGACAGCGCTCCCCTCGCGAAGTTTCCCTCCGGCTTCGCGTTGTCGTAACCCCTTCCGGGGCAAAGTAGTGCGAGAGCCCGGATTCGAACCGGGACGGGTTGCCCCACAGGATCCTAAATCCTGCGCGTCTCTTGCGCTCGAATCGAACGAAGTCGCGCATCGCCATGCACTTGCGGGCGTTGGCGCACAGGGGTCCGGGACCGCTTGTACCTCAACTTGTGCCTCTTCTACCCGCTTCCGATCGAAAGAGGGAGACGAGAACGGGCACATCGTGCTGTGTCTCGAGAAGTACCGTCCCAACCGTCCTCATCGTCCCGGGACGGA
>JAPUHK010000218.1 GCA_027297745.1 Planctomycetota bacterium
ATGCCCAGCCAGAACACCGGGAACGAGATGCCCATCAAGGCGATCAGGTTGCCCAGGTAGTCGATCGGCGAACGTGGGAAGACGGCGCTCAGGATGCCGACCAGCAGGCCCACGAAGGTGCCGAGCAGCATGGCCACCAGCTTCAGCTCGAGCGTCGCCTGCAGCTTCGCGACCAGATCCCCGCCGACCGGCTCGTCGTCGATGTAGCTCTTGTCGAAGTCGCCCGCCGCCACCACGCCCCACACGTAGCGGCCCCAGCGCACGAGGAAGGCGTCGTTGAGGCCGCGCTCCTCCTTCCAGCGCTCGCGCTCCTCCGGCGTGCCCTTCTGGTCGAAGCGGCGTACCGACGCGTCGCCGGGCAGGGCGCTGGCGAGCGCGAAGACCACCAGCGAGACCGCCAGCAGGAGCGGGACGGTGAGCAGCAGCCGGCGGAGAGCGTACGTCACTTCTTGAAGCGCACCGTGCGGAAGTACTCACCCCCCACCGGGTAGATGTAGTACCCCTCGACGCCCTTGCGCAGCACGCGGTAGTCGCTGACCGTGACCAGCGGAACGGTGGGCGCCTCCTCGAACAGGATCAACTGCGCCGCGTGGTAGTGCCGCAGGCGCTCGGCCGGATCGAGCACGCGCCGCGCCGCGACCAGGTGCCGGTGCACCTCCTCACCCATGTAGAAGGAGATGTTGTTCGCGCTGCCCACCCGTGCGTTGTCCTTGTCGCACAGGATGTACAGGAAGTTGTCCGCGTCGTCGATGTCCGCCATCCAGCCCAGAATCGCCATCTCGTGCTCGCCCCTCTGCGTGGCGGCAATGTAGGCGCTCCACTCTTTCTGATCGAGCCGCGCACGAATGCCGACCCGCTCGAGGTCCTTCTGGATCTGGATCGCGGTGTTGCTGGGATTGGGAAGGTAGGCGCGTTGCGCGGTCCCGTACGAGAGGCTCGTGTCGAACCCGTTCGGATAGCCCGCCTCCTTCAACAGCGCCTTCGCCTTGGCCAGGTCGGGCTTGCGGTCTTCGATGTCGAGGTGCCCCCACATCGTAGCCGGGCACATGGTCGTGGCCGGCTCGCCGAAGCCGCTGTAGGCCGACTCGATCAGGCGCTGTTTGTCGATCGCGAAGGCCACCGCCTGTCGCACGCGCACGTCGGTGAACGGCTTTTTCTGCGTGTGCATGGCGAGATAGCAGACGTTGAAGCCGGGCTTCTCCACCACCTGCAGGCGCGGATCCCGGCGCGCGCCGGCCAGGTCCTCCAACGCCGGGTTGTCCATGGCGTGGATGCCGCCCGCCTCGAGCTCGGTGATGCGCGCCTGCTGGTTCTTGATGGGCTTGAAGATCAAGCGGTCGATAGCGGGCGCGCCCGCGAAGTGCTCGCTGTTCGCCTCGAGCACGATCTGCACGTCCTTCTCCCAGCTCTTGAACTTGAACGGGCCGGTACCGACGGGCTTGCGCGCGAAGTTGTACTTGTACTTGCCGTCCGAGCCCTTGCCCTCGCTCTTCCAGGCGGTGGGCGAGACGATGCCGGAGCTGAAGAGCCCCATTCTCTTGAGGAAGATCGCGTCGGGCTCGGAGAGCGTGAAGCGCACGGCGTGCTCGCCTGTGGCCTCGATCTTCTGCAGGGACTTGTGGTTGTCGCTGTAGTAGGCGAACGTCCCCACGTGCGCCGGATGGTCCGCATCTTTCTGGCGCTCGTAGCTGAAGACCACCGCCTCCGCGTTGAACGGACTCCCGTCGTGAAACTTCACGTCCTCGCGCAGCTTGAAGGTCCACTGCAGCCCGTCCTCGGACGCCTCCCAGCTCGTGGCCAGCCACGGGATCAGCTTCGTTCCGCCCTCCTCGAGAGCGACCAGTCCGTCGAACAGGTTCGAGGTGACGGTCACGCTCTCGCCGTCGGTGATCACCGCCGGGTCCAGCTTCGTGGAGTCGGCCGTCTTGCCCCAGACGAAGGTGACCCTCTTCGCCGTCGAGCCCTGGTCCTTCGACGAGCACGCTGCCGGCAGGAGCGCCGTGGCGCACAAGAGCAGGAGCGGGAAGCGTCTCATGATTCCCTCTTGGCGAAGATGGACCGGCGCCGCTTGTAGATCACGCGGATCGGGATCTCCTTGAAGGGCAGGTCCTTGCGGAAGCGGTTCTCCAGGAAGCGGCGGTAGCCCTGGCGGAAGATGCGCGGGTCGTTGACGAACAGCATCAGCGTAGGCGGGTTCACCTCGATCTGCGTGCCGTAGTAGATCTTGGGCTCCCTGCGCAGGCGCACCGGCGGGCGGAAGTCGGTGCGCGTGCGCTCGAGCACGCGGTTGATTTCGGAAGTGCTCACGCGGTGGCTGGCCTGCTGTTGCAGGCGGCGCGCATCCTCGAGCACGCGGTCCACGCCGTCGCCGGTCTGCGCGGAGCACAGCACGATCGGCGCGAAGACCAGGCCGGGCAGCGTCTTGCGCACGTACTCGACGTACTTCTCCTTGTCCATGTGGCCGTCGGCCAGGTCCCACTTGTTGCCGACGATCACGACGGGCTTGACCGAGTCGCGCACCTTGCGGGCGATCTTGCGGTCGCCGCGGGTGAGGTCGTCGGTGCAGTCCAACAGCAGCAGGATGCCCTCGGCGCGGTCGATGGCGACCTCGGCGCGCCGCTGTGCGTAGAAGTCGACCGAGTCCTGGACCGCGGCCTCCTTCTTGATGCCGGCCGTGTCGGTGATCTGCACCAGCTTGCCGTCGCGGTCGATGCGCACGTCGAACGAGTCGCGGGTCGTGCCCGGGATCTCGCTGACGATCGCGCGCACGCCTCCGGCCAGCCGGTTTATGAAAGTGGACTTGCCGACGTTCACGCGCCCCACCACGGCGAGGTTCAGGTCGGGATCGAGCGCCTCCTCGCCTTCGGGCTCCGGCAGCTTCTCGACGACCGCGGCGCACAGCTCGTTCAGCCCGAACCTCTGCGTCGCCGAGATGGCGAACGGCTCCAGGCCGACCGCGCCGAACTCCGGCACCGCGGCGCGCGCCTCCTCGGATTCGGTCTTGTTGACGGCCAGCACCAGCGGCAGGTCGTGGCCGCGCAAGGCGTTGGCGATCTCGCGATCCATGGGCGTGAGCCCCTCGCGTCCGTCGGTGACGAAGATGGCCACCGCGGCGGACTCGAGCGCCTGCAGGATCTGCGCCTCGACGTGCTCCTCGAGGTCCTGGCGATCGACGATGCCGATGCCGCCCGTGTCCACCAGCTCGACCACGCGGTCGCCCAGCGGGACCGGCGACGAGACGCGGTCGCGGGTCACACCGGCCATCGGATCGACGATCGCCAGCCGCCTCCCCAACAGCGCGTTGAGAAGCGACGATTTGCCGACGTTGGGCCGGCCGACGATGGCGACTACGGGGAGCATTGGGGCCGCGCATTGTACGGGGGGTGCCGCCCTCTCAGGCCTTGCCGCGCACCCAGCGGCCGCGGGCGAACCAGAGCGGGATCAGGATGCCGCGGATGATGCTGGAGATGGTGATGGCCAGGTAGATGCCGGTCAGGCCGAGACCCATGGGCTTCCACAGGAACCAGGCCAGCGGGATGCGCAGGATCGTGAACGGCACGCCGATGACCATGGGCGGGACCGAGTTGCCCGCGCCGGCGAAGGCCCCCTCGAGTGCGATCTCGGCCGCCGTGAAGGCCATGCTGGCGGCCACGATCTGCAGGAACAGCTTGGTGTAGACGGCGGTCTCGACGTTCCCCGCGCCCACCAGGAATTGGATCCACTCGAGCGGCACCAGGAACAGCAGCAGGCCCCAGGAGCCCGCGATGATCACCGCGTAGCGCGCGCACAGCCAGGCGGCCTCGTGCGCGCGGCGCAACTGCCCCGCGCCCATGTTCTGCCCGACGGCGGCCGCCGCGGCGGCGCTGAAGCCGATGCTGGTCATGAACACGATCGCCTCCATGCGCAGCCCGTGGCCGATGGCCGTGTTGGCGGCGTCGCCGCCCGCCTGCGCGGTGTAGCGGAAGATGAACTGGTAGACGATCGAGAAGACGATCCCGTACAGGGACAGCGGCAGGCCGATGCGTACGATGCGGCCGATCAGCCGAAAGTCGAGCGCGGGCGCCCAGCAAACCAGGTTGCGCGTCCACGCGGCGCGCGCGAGCAGCGTCATGGTGACGCCGAACGACGCGACGGTGGCGATCGCCGCGCCGGTGACCTCGAGCCGCAGGCCGAGGATCAGGATCGGATTCAGGATCAGGTTCAGCGCCATCGCGACCGACCCGGCGCGCAACGGACGGAGCGTGTCCCCGTGCCCCCTGAAGACGCCCTCGAACCCGCGCATCAGGAAGAAGATGGGCGCGCCCAGGAAGATCACGCGTAAGTAGTCCTGCGTGTAGCCCGCCGCCTCGCCCGAGAAGCTGCTGAAGCCGGCGATCTTGGGCGCCAGCATCCAGCCGGCCACGCCGACCGCGACCGAGGCGACGGCGGCCGCCGAGAGCCCGATGCAGGCCACGCGGCGCGCCTCGTCATGCCTGCCCTCGCCGACCCGGCGCGCGATCACGGCCGTCAGCCCCACGTTGAAGATCTCCGCCGTGGAGTTGATCAGCCACAGCATGGTCCAGCCGATCGTCTGCCCGGCCGCCGCCTCGTCCCCGACGAAGTGCTGCAGCATCATCAGGTCCGCGTAGCTGGCCAGGAACAGCAGCGCCTGGCTGGCCATCGCGGGCCAGGCGACGTTCCAGATCGCGCGCCGCAGGGGGCCCTGCAGAAGCGGGTTCACCGTACGTGGATCGCCTTGTGCGTTTGCGGGATGACGCGCACCGCGGGGTGGATGCGCAAGCATGCGCTTTGCAAGGCGAGCAGGTGATCGCCCGTGGGCGGGCCGAAGCGCGCGCCCTCGACGGGTTGCAGGATGAAGGGCGCGTCCGGCGCCGTCTCGTGCGCCAGCGCCGCGATCTCGGCCACCTCGCCGGCCGTCGTGCGCTGCGACACGACCACCTTGACCGCGCATTCCTTGCGGGCGGCCAGGGCGAGGAACGCGCGCACCGTGTCGAGCGGCGTCGCGTTCGCCTCTCCCGCCGAGGACGCGATCTTGATGTCGGCCATCACGATGTCGACCGCGTCGAGCATCCGCTCCAGCTCGGCCGGGCGGTGGCCGCCCGTCTCCAGCAACACGGGCAGCCGCTCGCGCCAGCCCCGCGCGAGCGGGCGCAGGTAGTCGACGAACAGCAGCGGCTCGCCGCCGGTGATGCTGAGCGCGTGGTGCGGGCCGGCTTCCTCATCGAGGCGCCGGACCACCGCGTCGAGCGTCGCGGGCGCGAGCGGGTTCGGGATCTCCTCGACGCCGGCTGGAAAGTGCGCGCGGCAACAGAGCGGGGTCTTGCGCGACGCGGGCGTGTCGCAGTACGCGCACTCCAGGTCGCAGCCGGCCAGCCGCACGAACAAGTGGCGCTCCCCGACACGGGTCGCCTCACCCTGGATGGAGCTGAAGACCTCGTACAGGGGGGCCGCGTCCACGCTCAGTCCTCGGCCCGAATCTCCTCCTCCACCTCAACCAGCTCGAAACCCTGGGCGGTGGGGTCGAAGGCGGAATCGTCGGGGCGGTACCCGTCGATCTTGTGCATCGGGATCTTGTCGACGCGGTAGCGCAACAGGAGGTAGAGGGCTTCGTGCAGCACGCGCCGGAAGACCAGCAGCCGCGCGACGGTCCAGGTCAGGTAGGCGGAGACGGACAGCATGATCACCCAGGCGGCGATGCCCTGCGGGAAGGGCAGCGCCTGCGGCGCCTCCAGGAGCACCGAGTCCACGAGCGCGTTCGTAGGCTCTTTGCCGAGCCCGAGCAACAACACGATGTAGAACAGCAGCAACACGACGCCGGCGCGGAACAGGTGGGCGGCGGCGGCGATCACGAACACGAGGCCGAAGAACAGGCGGTAGACCACGACGCGAAAGATATGGCCGAAGCCGTAGCCGTACACGCGGCTGATGGCGTCGAAAGCATCGCTCCATTCCGTCGCGATCGTGGGCGCGGCCAAGATGCCGCCCACTCCCAGGCCGATCAGCAGGAAGGCGGCCATCAGCACCGCCACGAACGCGACCGGCACGGCGATCAAGAGCAGCCACTCCGCCCAGCGCCCGGTCATGAGCATGAGCAGCGCGAGGCCCAGCAGCAGGATCGCGCCGCAGAACAGGCTCAGGCGGGTGACCAGCGCCCACGTCCAGTGCTTGCGCGCGAAGCGCAACGCCTCGCCGACTTGCGCGCGGCGCGACGAGGTCAGCTCGATGGCGGCCAGGCGCGTGAGCGCCAGGCCGAAAAAGGAGCCGACCAGCACGGACGCCACCCAGAATCCGACGGCGACGGCAAACGCGGTCCCCATGCGGCCCGCGTGCAATGCGTCCTGGAAAAAACCCGCGCTGGCCTTGACGGGACGCAGGAGCACGGTCGCCACTTCGTCGCCGAAGGTCCCGCCCAGTGCGGCGCGCCCCGCCGCGACGACGAGCAGGCACAGCGGCACCAGGCACAAGAGCCCATACAACGCCAGCAGGACCTTGTTCCGGCCGGATGCGCTGCGGCGCGCCGACCGCAACAGAGCGAGCAGATCCACCGGCGCGTCCATCAGCTTTCCGAATCCGAGGCCAGCCCACCGGCCGGCTCGCCGATGGTGGGCTCGCCCACCACGCGGTACTCCCCGCTCAACCAGCGGCCGAGATCGATCAGGCGGCAGCGCTCGCAGCAGAACGGGAAGTCGCGCGTACGCGCCTCCGGATCGGCCGGGACCCGTCCCTTACAGGTCGGACACTTGGTCTCCCGCGCACCCATCAGGGGGGAGAGTCTACATCGCCGTTCCCGTTCCTGCCGCGCGTGCAACCGCGCCCTCCGCCTCAGAGGGCCTGAGTCAGTCCGAAGACTTCGTCTCGGACTTCTTGGAGCCCTTGGAATCCGAAGGCTTGCTCTCCGAGGAGGACTCCTTCGACTCGGAGCCGGAGTCCTTGCTCTCGGACTCCTTGCGCTCGCTGCCCGCGCCCGAGCCGCGGCGCTTGCGCTTGTAGTCGGTCTCGTAGAAGCCGTCGCCCTTGAAGATGATGCCCGCGCCGGCGCCGATCAGGCGGCGCGCCTTGCCGCCGCACTCGGGGCACGTATCGCTCGGATCCGCGGTGATGCTCTGGAACAGGCTGAACTCGTGCTTGCAGACCTCGCAACGGTAGTCGTACGTCGGCATCTACTCGCTCTCTTCCTTTTCCTCGGCTTGCTCGTCGGCCGGTTTGGGTGCCGCCACAGCGACGTGCACGCGGCTCGGGCGCAGCAAGCGCCCATGCAGCGTGTACCCCCTGCTGACCTCCATCACGACCGCGCCCGGCTCGTGCTCGGTGTGCGCGATGGTGGCCATGGCCTCGTGCAGGGACGGATCGAAGGCCGCGTCCTCGGCCTCGATGGCCTGCAGGCCGTTGTCCTGCAGCACGCGCATCAGGCTCTGGTGTGCGAGCTCGATACCCTTGCGGATGGCGTCGACGTCCCCTTCCGCGCTGCACGCCAGCTGCAGCGCGTCGAGCACCGGCAGCAAGTCGCGCATCAGCGTCTCCCCGGCGTACTTGCGCTCCCGCGCGCGCTCGCGCTCCGTGTTCTTGCGGAAGTTCTCCTGCTCCGCCAGGGCGCGCAGATAGCGCTCCTTCCAGTCTTGCTCTTCCCCTTCAGCCTTTGCCTCAGCCTCCGCCTCAGCCTTTGCCTCAGCCTCAGCCTTTGCCTCAGCCTCAGCCTCAGCCTCAACCTCAGCCTTCCCTTCAGCCTCCGCCTCAGCCTTCGCATCGGCGGCGGCCTCCGTCGCCTGCTCGCTGAGCGCCTCCAGGTCTTCCGGCGGAAGCTCCTTGGTCTCGGACTCGTCGGAAGTGGTTTCCTCACGCTCGGGGATCATCCGAACAGCTCCCTAACTTTGTCCAAAAAGCCGCGCCGGCCGCTGGAGACGTTCTGCTCCTCCAGGGCCGCGTAACGGCGCAGGACTTCCTCTTGCTCCGTGTCCAACTTGGTCGGCACCTCGACCACGGCGCGCACGTACTGGTCCCCCTGGCCGTAGCCGTCCAGGCGCGGCAACCCCATGCCCTTCATGCGCAAGAGCGAGCCGGACTGCGTCCCGCGCGGGATCTTGAGCGTGCTCTTGCCCTTGAGCGTGGGCACTTCGATCTCGCCGCCGAGCGCCGCCGTCGCGAACCCGATCGGGACTTCCAACAGCAGGTTGTCGCCGTCCCGTTTGAACAGCGGGTGCTTGCGCACGATGATCTCGCAGAAAAGGTCGCCGCGCGTGCCGCCGCGCATGCCGGACTCGCCTTCGCCCTGGATGCGCAGCTGCATCCCGTGGTGCACGCCGGCGGGGATCTTGACCGTGATCTGCCGCTTCTCCGGACGCCGCCCCGCGCCGCGGCAGTCGCCGCACGGCGACTCGATCATCTCGCCCTGGCCGTGGCAGCGCGGGCACGTGCTGCGCAGTGCGAAGAAGCCCTGCGAGCGCACGATCTCGCCGCGGCCGCCGCACTCGGTGCAGCGCACCGGGCGCGTGCCTTGCTTGGCCCCCGTCCCACGGCAGGTGGAGCAGATCTCGTTGCGCGTGATCTCGATCGTCTTGCGCGTGCCCTCGTGCACCTCGGCGAGCGTGACCTCGAGGTCGACCTTGAGGTGCGCGCCGCGGCCGCGCCCCGCGCGCTGGCCCCGACGGCCGCCGCCGAAGAACTCCTCGAAGATCGATCCGCCGCCGCCGAAGATGTCGCCGAAGGCGGAAAAGACCTCCTCGAAGGACTGGAACTGGCGGCTCTGCCCCCCCACGCCGGCGAAGCCGAAGCGGTCGTAGCGCTCGCGCTTCTCGGTGTCGCTCAGCACCTCGTAGGCCTCGGCGGCCTCCTTGAAGCGCTCCTCAGCCTCCTTGTTGCCGGGGTTCTTGTCGGGGTGGTAGCGCAGCGCGATCTTGCGGTAGGCGCGCTTGACCGCTTCCGGCTCGCCGTTCTTGGGAACGCCGAGCACTTCGTAGTAATCGCGTTTGTCCGAGGCGAGGCTCATGGTGCGAAGAGACCACCGGCCGGGAGCTCAGGACCCGGCCGGCGATTCGTCATTGATGAATGCCTCAGACCGTAGCCCCGACGGCGGTCTCCTTCTCCTTCAGATCGGTGATCATCGTGTCGGTCGTCAGCATCAAACCTGCGCGGCTGGCGGCGTTCTGCAGGGCCAGCCTGACGACCTTGACCGGGTCGAGGATCCCCAGGGCGACCATGTCGCCGTACTGCCGGGCCAGGGCGTCGTAGCCGTAGTTCGGATTGGAGCTTTCCTCGACCTTGGCCGCCACCACGGAGCCGTTCTCCCCGGCGTTTTGGGCGATGGTCTTGAGCGGCAGCGCCAGGGCATCGAACAGGATGCGGCCGCCGGCGGCCTCGTCGCCCTCGAGCTTCAGGGAGTCGATCGCCGCGCGGGCACGTATCAGCGCGACGCCCCCTCCGGGAACGACGCCCTCCTCGACGGCCGCGCGGGTGGCGTGCAGCGCGTCGTCGACGCGCAGCTTGCGTTCCTTCATCTCGGGCTCGGTGCGGCCGCCGACCTGGATCACGGCGACACCGCCGGAGATCTTGGCCAGCCGCTCCTCGAGCTTCTCGCGGTCGTAGTCGCTGGTCGACTTCTCGATCTGCGCGCGGATCTGCGTGATGCGCTGGGCGATGTCCTTCTTGATACCGCCGCCGCCGATGATGGTGGTCTTGTCCTTGGTGACGATCACCTTGCGGGCGTGCCCGAGGTGCTCGATCGTGACGTTCTCGAGCTTGGTGCCGAGATCCTCCGAGAGGAACTGGCCGCCCGTGACGATGGCCATGTCCTCCATCATCGCCTTGCGGCGCTCGCCGAAGCCCGGCGCCTTGACGGCGCAGGCGCTCAGCGTGCCGCGCAGGCGGTTGATGACGAGCGCAGCGAGCGCCTCGCCTTCGATGTCCTCCGCCACGACCAGGACGGGCTTACCGGTCTGGACGACCTGCTCGAGCACGGGCACCAGCTCGCGCAGCGAGCTGAGCTTCTTCTCGAAGAAGATGATCACCGCATCCTCTAGCGTGCACGTGAGGTTTTCGGCCTCGGTCACGAAGTAGGGCGAGACGTAGCCCTTGTCGAACTGCAGGCCGTCGACCGCCTCGAGGGTGGTCTCGACCGCCTTGCCCTCTTCGACCGTGATCACGCCTTCCTCGCCGGCCTTGTCCACGGCCTGGGCCAGAAGCTCGCCGATGACCTGGTCGTGGTTTGCGCTGACGGTCGCGACCTGCGTGATTTGCTCGCGCCCCTCGATGCTGACAGCGACCTTCTGCAGCTGGGCGACGACGGCCGCGGCGGCCTTCTCGATGCCGCGCTGCAAGAGCACCGGCACCGAGCCGGCGGCGACCACGCGCAGGCCGTGGCTGTAGATCGCCTCGAGCAGCACCGTGGCAGTGCTCGTCCCGTCGCCCGCGGTGTCGTTCGTCTTGCTGGCGACCTCGCGCACCATCTTGGCGCCCATGTTCTCGAAGGGCTCCTCGAGCTCGATTTCCTTGGCCACCGTCATGCCGTCGCGCGTGACGACGGGGTTGCCGAACGACTTCTGCAGGATGACGTTGCGGCCTCCGGGGCCCAACGTGGTCTTGACGGCGCCCGCGATCTTGCGCACGCCTTCCAGCACGCGGGTGCGTGCTTCGGTATCAAAAAGCAGTTGCTTGGCCACTGTTCCTCCTACTCGAATTTAGCGAGGACGTCCTTCGCCTCGAGGATCTTGTACTCGTCGCCTTCGACCCGCACCTCGGTGCCGGCCCACTTGCCGTAGATGACCCGGTCGCCGTTCTTGAGCGGCGGCGGGACGCGGTCCCCCCTGGACTCCACGAACTTGCCGGGGCCCACGGCCACGACCTCGCCCTGCATGGGCTTTTCCTGGGCCGTGTCGGGAAGCAGGATCCCGCCGGCCGTCTTTTCCTCGGCATCGAGAGGCCGCACGACGATGCGGTCCGTGAGGGGTCGAATGTTCACGCCCATTTACGCTCTCCCTAAAAGTCGTCCATGCCGTGATGGTGATGGTCCTCCTCGTCGCCATCCTCAGCCGGGAGGTCCGTGACGAGGGCTTCCGTTGAAATCAGCAGACTCGCGACCGACGCGGCGTTCTGCAGCGCGGAGCGCGTGACCTTGGTCGGGTCGACGATGCCCTTGGCGTACATGTCACCCGTCTCGCCCGTCGTGACGTCGAAGCCGTGGGTGCCTTCGGCCGCACGGATCTTCATGGCCGTCAGCGCGCCGTCGTAGCCGGCGTTCTCGGCAATGCACTGGGCCGGCACCGCGAGCACCTTGCGCAAGATGTTCAGCCCGATCTGCTCGTCGCTTTCGAGCTCCACGCCCTCGAGCACGGCCTCGGCGCGGATCAGCGCCACGCCCCCGCCCGGCAGCACACCCTCTTCGACGGCCGCGCGGGTGGCGTGCAGCGCGTCCTCGACGCGTGCCTTGCGCTCCTTCATGTGGCTCTCGGTGGCGGCGCCGACGTTGATCTGGGCCACGCCCCCGCTCAGCCGCGCCAGCCGCTCCTGCAGCTTCTCGCGGTCGTAGTCGGAGTCGGTGTTCTCGATCTCGCGCCGGATCTGCGCGCAGCGCGCGCTGATGTCGGCGGTGCTGCCCGCGCCCTCGATGATGGTCGTGTTGTCCGAATCGATGATGAGGCGCTTGGCCGTGCCCAGGTCGGACGGCTGCACGCTCTCCAGGTCGACGCCCAGGTCCTTGAAGATGGGGCGCGCGGCCGTGAGGGTCGCGATGTCTTCGAGCATCGCCTTGCGGCGGTCGCCGTAGCCGGGCGCCTTGACGGCGCAGACCTTCAAGATCCCGCGCATCTTGTTGACCACGAGCGTGGCCAGCGCGTCGCCGTCGACCGACTCGGAGATGATCAGGAGCGGGCGCTGGCCCTTCGAGATCGTCTCCAGCAGCGGCACCAGCTTGGTGGCCGCGCTGATCTTGTCCTCGTAGATCAGGACGTGCGCGTCCTCCATGACGCACTCCATCCGATCCGCGTCGGTCACGAAGTGCGGGCTCTGGAAGCCCCGGTCGAACTGCATGCCCTCGACCACGTCGACGGAGGTCTCGATGCCTTTGCCTTCCTCGACGGTGATCACGCCGTCGCGGCCGACCTTCTCCATCGCCTCGGCGATCATCTCGCCGATCTCGACGTCGGCGTTGGCGGCCACGGTGGCCACCTGCGCGATCTCCTCCTTGGAGTCGATCTTGCGGCTGAAGCCCTCGAAGAACTCGACTACCTTGTCGACCGCCTTCTGGATGCCGCGGCCGATGGCGGCCACATTGGCACCGGCGGTCACGAAGCGCAGGCTCTGGCCGTAGATGGCCTCGGCCAGCACCGTGGCGGTGGTGGTCCCGTCGCCCGCGACGTCGGAGGTCTTCGAAGCGGCCTCCTTGACCAGCTGGGCGCCCAGGTTTTCGTACGGATCGCTGAGCTCGACCTCTTCCGCCACGGTCACGCCGTCCTTGGTGACGGTGGGATTGCCCCACCCCTTGTCGATCACGGCGGTCCGGCCGCGGGGGCCGAACGTGGAGCGCACGGCGCGCGCGAGCTTCTCCACGCCTGCCTGCAGGTGCTCGCGTGCTTCGTGGTCGAACGATAGCTGCTTGGCCATCAATAACCCTCCCGGAATTCGGTTCAGAGCAGGACGCAGGGCAAACGCGGTGCCGCTGGGGCTCCGGAGCCCAAGTCCTTACGGCTCAAGGGGTTCTGCCCGGGCCTATGGGGAGGGACTGCCAGAATGACAAGCAGGCCCGGCGCCGACCCCTGACAAGTCGGCACGGTCGGGGAGGGAGGGAGCGGGGAAAGGTCGCAGCCGGCGTGAGGCTCTAGGCCTCCTCCTCCTCGTCCTCCGGCTTCTCGTCCTTCCAGACCTTCCGCCTGTTCTTGTTCTCCTTCCACCAGTCCTGCCAGTTCTCGAGCTCGGAGATGGTCGTCTCCCGGGTGATGGCCTGCATGGACGACACGATTACGGGGGCGAGCTTGTTCCAGCGCTCCGTCTGTTCGGCGCTGATGTTGCCGCTGCCCTGGCCGCCCGCGGACGGGCGCTCGCCGGCCAGGCGCTTCATGAGCAGCTCGGCGATCTTCTTGCGGTGCTTGCCCTTCGCGTTGCGGTAGTGCTCCATGCCCTTGATGGCGTTCCTGGCCGTAGTCATGTCGCGGCTCTTCATCGCGTCGCCGAGCTTGGCGATGTTCTTGGGGTCTCTGTACTTGGCGATGGCGGCGACGGCCACCGCCTTCAGCTTCACGGCGTCGTCTTTCTTGGCCTTCACGAAGGCGTACCTCTTGAGCACCTTCGTGCTCTTGGGGGACTGCAGCACGCCGAGCGTCTCCAGTATCTTCAGCTTGAGCAGCAGGTCCCTCTTTTTGACGGCCTTGTGCAGCATGGTCGCCATGGTGTCGATCTGGATCTGGTCCTTTGAGGTCTTGGCGAAGTCCTGGATGCGGGTGCAGAGCTTGTCGATCATGTCGAGGTCG
>JAPUHK010000219.1 GCA_027297745.1 Planctomycetota bacterium
GGCGGCGGCACCCTCTCCGGCGACCCGTGCTTCAGCTACATACCCTCGCTGATCGACTTCGACGACAGCAACAGCTACCCGATTCCGCCAACGCTGCCCTCGATCAGCAAAACTGACAAGATCAGCATCTGCGACATGAACGGCGACGGGCTGCCCGACGCCGCGATCCTTGCGCGCCAGAGCAAGGAGTTTGGTGGGGACCCGGAGGCGTTCGTCTTCCTCGCGGACAGCTTCGGCGCCGGCGTTGACGTGAACGGCGACGGGAACAACCCCGACTTCGTGGGAACCTTCACGAAGCTGGTCATCGATGAGACCACCGTCGGGTACAGCACGCTGCTGACCAACGGGGATCCCCGCGGCCGCGGCGCCATCGTGCGCCTGGCCGACATGGACGGCGACGGGAGCGACGAGCTCGTGATTCCGTGCCGGACCTTTGGCGCCGCAAACCGGCCCCGGGTCCTGATCGTCAACATCAACACCGACGGCACGATCGGAACCCATGCGGTGATCGAGCCCGGCACTTCCGCTCTGTCGGTGAGCGGCATCGCCGTGGGCAATTTCTCCGACGCTGACAGCGGCCTGGACATCGCGGTGCTCGTGGGCGATACCGTGACCGCGGACCGTGAGCTGTCCATCTTGCGCTCGACGGCAGCCGATCTCGGCTTCACGGATGCGGGCACCGTCCATGCGCTGCCCGCGGCGCTCGACGACTACAACGTCGGCTTCCTGGCGGCAGGCGACTTCGACGACGATGGGGACGATGACCTCATCTGGGGCCAGTACAAGAACACCGAGGCGGCGGAACGCGCCAAGGACTTCCCGATCGTGGTGACTGAAGTCAACGCGGCCGCCGGGACCATCGGGACTCCGACCGCCCTCACGAATCTCACGGGCGGGCCGGTCTGGCATATCGCGACCGGCGACTTCGACGACGTCCACGACGGCGACGAGGCCGTGCTGATCGTCGGGGACGAGGCCGACGGAACGCTGCTGACGAGCGTTCTGCCCGGCGGGCTGGTCGGCATCAACGACCCGTTGAGCCTACTGGCAACGAACTACACGCAGACCGGCTTCCGCACAAACTCGAGCCAGCCCTACAAGGGGAGCGGCCGCAGCCTGGGCTGCGCGGACTTCGACGGAGACGGCCACGAGGATGTGGCCGCGGCGAGTGTGACCGGCGAGTTCCAGATCTTCTTCGGCGACGGCACGGGCACATGGACGAACTCCGGCCTGAGTTGGACGCTGCCCACCGTGCCGGGCGTCTTCCCCTCGCGGGTTCACGGCATCGCCGCAGGCGACATCAACGGCGACGGCCTGGCGGAAGTCTGGATGGGTGACATCGGAGCAGCTCCCACCGCGCTCGTCATCTGGAACAACGTCTCGCGCTAAGCCACGACGTTCCAAGACGTTCAGCGGCCCGGAGCCTCTGCTCCGGGCCGCTTTTTTTCGTGCCCGTCCTGACCTTAGACTGGGGCAGTGAACGCGCTGACGATCGTCCTGGCCTCGGCCGCGACGTTGTGGCTCGGCTACCACTTCTACGGGCGGCTCGTCGCGCGGCGCGTCTACGGCGCGGGCGACCTGCCCGACGAGCAGGTCCCCAGCCGCAGCCGCGAGGACGGCGTCGACTTCGTCCCGACGCGCAAGAGCGTGCTATTCGGCCATCACTACGTGACCATCGCGGGCGCCGGCCCGATCGTGGGTCCGGCCGTAGCCGTCACCTGGGGCTGGCTGCCGGCGCTCTTGTGGGTCGTGCTCGGCTCGATCTTCATCGGCGCGGTGCACGACCTCGGCGCGCTGGTGGCGTCGGTGCGCAACAAAGGGCGCACGATCGGGGACCTCGCGGCCGACATCATGACGCCGCGCGTGCGCGTGCTGTTCCTGGCCTTCATCGCCATGGCCCTGTGGGTCGTGCTGGCGGTCTTCGCCTTCGTGATCGCCGGGCTGTTGGCGAGCCGGCCCGGTAGCGTCCTGGCGATCTGGATCGAGGTGCCGCTCGCGTTGCTCGTGGGCACCATGGTCTACCGGCGCAAGGGATCCATGCTGCTCTGGAGCCTGATGGCGCTGGTCGCCATGTACGCGGCGATCGGGATCGGCAACCTCACCGCTGTCAAGAGTTGGTTCGACGGGGCGAGCGTCGTGTTCTGGCTGTGGGTGCTGTTCGCCTATGTCTACATCGCCAGCGTGCTGCCCGTCACGAGGCTGCTGCAGCCGCGCGACTACATCAACTCGCACCAGCTCTTTCTGGCGCTGGCGGTCTTGCTCGTGGGCCTCGGCGTGGCGGGCGCCACGGGCGGCGACGAGCTGCGGCTCGTCGCCCCCGCCGTGAACGACCAGCTGCCGGCAGGCGCGCCGCTGCTGTACCCGTTCCTGTTCATCACTATTGCGTGCGGCGCGATCAGCGGCTTCCACTGCATGGTGGCCAGCGGCACGACCTCGCGCCAGCTCAGCTCCGAGCGCGACGCGCGCGCCATAGGCTACGGCTCCATGATCCTAGAGGGCGGGCTGGCGGTGATCGTGATCGTGTGTTGCGTGAGTGCCGCCGGCTTCGCCGACCCCGCGGCCTGGAGCGCGAAGTACTCCGCCGCCTGGGTGGGCACGGGAACGCTGATGGCGCGCCTGGAGGGGTTCATCGGGGGCGGCGCCGGCTTCATGCACGCCGCCCTGCCGTTCATCTCGGTCGAGTTCCTGCAGGTGGTTATCACGGTCGTGATCATCTCGTTCGCGGCCACCACGATGGACTCGGCCACCCGCATCCAGCGTTACGTGGTCACGGAGCTCGGCGAGGCGGTCGGGGTGCGTGCACTGCGGCGCAAACACATGGCGACCGGCCTGGCCGTCGCCTCCGCCGCTGCCCTGGCCATCTTCGCGGGAACGGGCGGCAGCGGCGGCCTGGTGTTGTGGCCCGTGTTCGGGATCATGAACCAGTTGCTCGCTTGCCTCACGCTGCTGGTACTTACGACCTGGCTGGCCAAGCGCGGCAGGCCGGTGATCTACACGGCGCTGCCCATGCTGCTCCTGATCGTGACCGTGAGCTACGCCGGCGTGAAGGAGATCGCGCGCCACATAGAGGGCGGCCAGTGGCACCTGGTCCTGGTGCTGGCGATCGGCCTCGGACTGGAGGCCTGGATGATCGTGGAGGGCTTCGCCACCTTCCGCATCGCGCGCCGCGTGCGCGATCGCCTGGCCGCGCGCGCCATCAGCCTCCCCGAGGCGCAGCTCGCTCTGGCAGGTCCGACGGGCGCCGTGATCGACGGCGAAGGCGTGATCCACGCCCATGATCCAGCCGCCGGCGCGGGCATGCCCGCAGGCAAGGTCTGCTAGCCGCTACTTCGAGAGCTGGTCGGCGAGCACCAGGACCGGCTCGGTCAAGAGGCTCAAGATGGGCATGCGCTCAAGCGCGGCGTCGTGCCACTCCGAGTTCGCCTCGACCACCGCGTCGGCGATCAGCGAGTAGCGGTTGCGGTAGCCCGTGAGGACGGCGCGCGCCGTCTGGGCGTCCAGGTCGTCGCGGAAACGCACGTGCAGCAGCACGAGCCCGGTGCAGACGCCCTGCCGCGTCTCGGGCACGAGCAGGATCGACCGCCCGTCGCTGCGCCCCACGGCCACCAGCAGCCTGCGCTCCAAGAACACGGTGTGCTTCGTGCCGCGCAGGCGCGTGTCCTTCTCCGTACGCGATCCCAGTTTGGTTGCGATGCCGCCGCGCGCGACCACGCGCACGAGCTCGTGCCCGCCGTTGCTTTCGATCGCGTAGCGCGCGTAGCCGGTGCACTCCGCCACAGCGGGGTCCAGCGCCTGCATGGCGCGCAGGTCGCGATAGCTGAAGACCTCGCGCTCGGGGGCCGCCTTCAACAGCGCGCGCACCAGCCCCGCGCCGAGCAGCGCCTGGTCCGTCCGGCTGATGCCGACCGTGACGGTCTTGGCCTGGTGCTTGATGGCGTCGATCGGCCGCGTGAGCTCATCGATGCCCCGCGTCAGCGCCTGCGCCAGCTCCTCCACGGCATCCTCGGGCGTACCCGGCCGGCTGAAGTCCTCCCCGAAGTCGTCCAGCGGCAGGGCGCGCGAGGCGTAGCGGAAGAGCAGCGACAGTTGCGACGCCGTACGCGGCTCGAGCGATCCGTCGTAGCGTCCCGCGCGCAGCTGCTCCGCATAGCTCGCGAACGGCTGCTTGAGCAGCGGGCGCAGGCGGTCGCGCAGGTCGCGGCCGTTCAGCTTGCTCATCGACACGATCTCGATCGCCGCCCGCGCTTCGCGCAGCGGCAAAGCCAGGCGGTCGATGGCCTGCGCGGCGTGGTAGCCGTACAGGTGGCCCACCATGGTCGAGGTCAGGAAGGCGAGCGCCGGATGCACCTTCGGCACCAGGATGGTCTCCGCGGCCGCCGTAAAACGCTCCTCTCCCTCCGTGGCGATCACGACGGGACAGGCGCGATGGGCGGCGTAGATGGCGACTTCCTTGGCGACATCGTCGGCCGTCGAGCCCTGCAGCCCCGTGGCGCAAACCAGGATCAACGGCTCCGAGCTGAGGTCGATGTGCTTCTTGTCCTCGGTCGCGTCGCAGGCGATCGACTTGTAGCACAGCTCGCTGAGCTTGATGCGCACCTCCTGGGCGGCCACGCGGTTGGAGCCGTTCCCCACCACGGCCCAATGGCGCCGGCTCGGTGCCGTGCGGTCGGCGACGCCGGCGATGCGCTCGTCTTGTTCGAGGATGCGCCCGAGCGCCGCCGGCAGCTCTTGGAGCGCATCCAGGAGCGTGCTCCGGCGCGCGGAGTCGCCGCACCCGAGCACCTGGGCCACCGCTTCGGCGAGCAGGATGCCGGCGGCGATCTGCGAGTAGAAGGCCTTCGTGGAAGCGACGGACATCTCCACGTCGCGGCCGTCGCTCGTGTAGAGCACGCCCTGCGCGCGGTCGGTCAGGTCCGACTGGCGGCGGTTGACGATGGCAAGCACGGCCGCGCCCCGTGCGCGCACGAGATCCACGGTGCGGTTGGTGTCCGTGGTGGTGCCGCTCTGGCTGATGGCCACGATCAGCGTATCGCTCATGTCGTCGCGCAGGTGGAAGCCGCTCAGCTCCGTGGCCGGCATGGCTTCGACGATGAAGGCCGAGCCCCGCAGCGCGTTTCGGAAGCTGTCCGCCACGCCCATACCCGCCACCGCAGCGGTGCCCTGGCCGATGACCGTAACGCGCTTGAGGCTGCCGTCCGCGAGACGTTGCCGGACGGCCTCCGGCAGGCTGCGCTCGCCTAGACAGACACGCGTCCCTCCGTCCTCGTGGGCCAGGCGCCCACGCAGCGTCTTGCGGATCGACTCGGGCGCCTCCGAGATCTCCTTGCGCAGGAAGTGCGTGTACGCCCCGCGGTCCACGTCGCGCGTCGTGATCTCGCTCCGTCGCAGATCATCGGGACCGAGGTCCAGCGCAGTGCCGTCGTACGCCATGCGCGCGATGCCCTCGCGCTGGCCCGCCCGCGCGGCGTCGAGCACGACGATCTGGCCCCGGCTCGCGGGCCGCTTCGGATCGGCGAGCACGTCCCCGTCCAGACGCAGATACGTCGAAGCCTCCTCCACGAAGCCGTACGGCTCCGAGGCCACCACGAAAGCGCCGTCCCCAAGCCCCACGTACAACGCCTGCCCGCTGCCGCGCGTGGCCAGGTAGAGGCGGCCGGGCTCGTCCACGGCCAGCGCCGCGATCGCCACCGAGCCCTCGAAGCGATTCACTACGCGCCGGAAGGCCTCGCCCACCGCCAAGCCCTTGGCCACCGCTTGCGAAACGAGCACGGGAATGACCTTGGCGTCGGTGGTGATCGCATCGGGAAGCTGCAGCTCGTGCTCCGCCACCAGGTCGCGGAAGTTGTCGACGTCCCCGTTGAGCGCCGCTACGACGTACGGACCGTCGCTGGAACCGTTCTGCGCGTGGTCGAGCGGGTGCGCGTTGGCCTCGTGGATCACGCCGATGCTGGCCCAGCGCGTGTGCGCCAACACCTCCAGCGACGCGTGCGGGGCGGCCACCAGGCGCTGCAGCAACTCGTCCTTGCCCAGCGCAGAGCGCAGGAAGGCGACGTTGTCCCCGAGCTCGCCCACCTCGGCGGCGACCTTGTAGACCAGGCTGAACACCTCGTCCCCGTCCGGCCCCCGCAAACAGCGCACGGCGTGGTGGGTATGGTTGGGAATCTGCAGCCGCTCCTGGAGCTCGGGCTCGAGACCCTCGAGAAGGCTCGAAGAGGCGCCGCGCACGAGCACGTTGATCCCGGCGGAGTCGCGCCCGCGCACCTCGAGCCGGTCGAGGCTGTTGAGTGCGACGTTCAGGTCGTAGGCGGCGTGCAGCGCGCCCGTCGCGGACGACGCGCCCATCAGCCCGCGCACCTTGTCGAGGTTGTGGAGCCGGTCTGTGGCCAGCGCGAAGTGGCTGTCCTTGAGGCTGATCAGGTCCGCGTTCAGCTCCTCCACGACCTCGGCACCCAGCGTCGTCGCGTGTCGGTCCAGCAGCCGCTCGAAGCCCTGCACGGCCGCGCCCAGGCTGCCCACCGCAGTAGCCACTTCGGAGCTGGAGGCCTCGAGCGCACGCAGGCCGGCGAAACCGGCCAGGCTGCGCGCGACGCCAGCGCAAGCCTCGGCCGCCGCCCGGGGTCCGGCCGAATCCGCCGTGGACGCCTCCCACTCCTGAAGGCGTTGCGCCGCGTCTTCCAGCACGGCGGCCGCCTTCACGACGTCGGGGGGCTCCCGCAGATCCGGACGGGAGAGAACCGCCACGATCCCGCACATAGGTCCTTAATCATCCATCGGCCGAAACCGGCGGACAAGTAAGTAGGGTGCCAGGAGGCGCATCGCCCCGGAGATCCCTAGAATCTCGGGATGCCTGCGCGCCCGCCGACGCCCCTGCTGGCCCTGCTGACGCTCCTGCTCTGGGCGGGAACCGTGGCCGCGGAGGGCATCCCGTACCCCTGGCAAGTGCTCGGGCGCGACGAAGGTCTCCCGAGCGACGACGTGCTCGACGTCTGCAGCTCGGGACCCGACACGCTCTGGGCTGCGACCGCGGCCGGTCTGTGCCGCATCCGTTCGCATTCGATCGAGTTGTTGGGTCCGGGGCAGGGGCTTCCGGCGGGTGCGCCGCTGCAAGTGGAGCCGGCGGGCGCCAAGGCTTGCTTCGCCCTGTACTCGAACGCTCTGGCGCGCGTCGACGAGCGCGGCGTGCGCTTGCTCCGGCTGCCCTACGATCCCGCGCGCACCGCGGCGGTGACGCTGGCCACGCTCAACGGCCAACCCTGGATCACGGTCGACGGGCGCGGCGCCGGCTTCTTGTGGGACGACGGCAAGTGGAAGCCCGGAACGGCTCGAGACCCTGCGCCCGGGCCGCCCCCGCCGCCGGAGCTCGGCTCGCTCCCCGTCGGCGCGTGCGTGGTGCATGCCGGCCGGATGTGGTGCGCGACGCGCGGCCTGGGGATCCTGCACGCGGGTCCGCGCGCCTTTCGCAAGATCGACGTGCCGGGCGTGAACGAGATCGTGTCCCTCGCCGCCGCTCCGGACGGTTCGATCTGGTGCGGCACGAACGACGGCATTGCGCACGTGCGGCCACAGGGCGTGCGGCGCATCACACATGTGAGCGGCAAGAAGCTGGGACTCGTCACGGGCTGCGCCGTGGACCGCGACGGCCGGCTGTGGCTCGGCAGCGGCTCCTCGTGGACGGGCCTCTACCGGCTGGAGCAGGACACCTGGCAGCACTTCGGCAAGGCAGAGGGCTTCGTGGATGCCTACGTCCACGGCATCTCGAAGGACTCGGCGGGAACACTCTGGTTCTCGACGCTGAACGCACCCGGCGGGGATCGCCAGGACGGCGAGGGCGTCTGGTTCTATGACGAAGGGCGGATCCAGGCTCTGGAAGCGAACAAGGACCTGCCCTCCGGCCGCGTCTACGACGTCCTGGCACGCGACCGCACGGGTGTGCTGTGGTGCGCCACGCTGAACGGACTGGCCGCGTACGAGCGCGGCGAGGCCCGCACGTACGGGCTGGAGGATGGCCTCGCCGGCGAAAAAGTCTGGTGCCTGTGCCCGGCGCGCGGCGGCGGCGTATGGATCGGTTACCAGCAGGGCAACCACGGCGTCTCGCTGATCAATCGCGACGGCGTGCGCGAGTTCAACGTGGCGGACGGCCTCGTGGACGGGAACGTCTGGTCGATCGTCGAAGGCGAGCCAGGGGTCTTGTGGTTCGCCACGGACGGTGGGCTCGGGCGCTACGACGGGCTGCGCTGGTCCAGCTTCCGGGCGCACGAAGGCCTCGGCAGCGATGCGCTGTGGCCGCTCTTGCCTGCCGAAGGCGGACGCCTGTGGATCGGATCGCGCGGCGGCGGCCTGATCGAGCTGACCGTGCGGGACCGCGAGCGTCCGCGGACGCGCTTCGACGCGGAGCGCTTCGAGTTCGGTCCCGGAGTGGAGGCGCAGGTCACCTGGCGCGGGACGGACGCCTGGTTCGACACCCCCTCGGACGATCTCTGGTACCGCACCAAGCTCGACGACGACCCGTGGTCCGGCGCCTCGGCCGCGACCAAGCTCCAGCGGCACCTGGAGCCCGGCCGCTACCGTCTGCAAGTCCAGGCGCTCGACCGCTTCGGCAACGCGGAGACGCCGCCCGCGGAGGTCGAGATCGTCGTCGCCGGGCAACGCCGTCCGTTGGTCGACGTGCTGCCGTGGGTGCTGGCCGCCGCCATCGGTCTGCTGCTCGTGTTCCGCCTGCGGCGTAGGTAGTTCAGGCACGGGCACGGACATCCAATCGAAGCGAGTACGGGAGGCGCCTGTCGGTGCTCAGGTCTTGCGGCCGCCCAGGTTGCGCAGCACGAGCCAGACCATGCCGGGGCTCTCGCGCATGCGGCGCCGCAGATACGCGGTCGCCTCTTGCCAACTCAACGCGAAGGGAATGTACAGCCGCACGGGCAGCTTGAGGCCGTACTCCCCGGCCTGCAAGCGCTGCACGAACTTTCCGCGTGGCACCCCCAGCAGCATCTGCAACTCGCAGCGGTCCGGCGCGACCGGCGCCACGTCGCGCAGGAAGCGCTCCAGGGTCTGCACGTCGTGCGTGGCGAACTCCACGCGGGCCCCCCGCTCCAGCAGCCGCCCGCCGTACGCGACCATGCGCTCCTTCATCTCGCGCTTGTCCGTGCAGGCCACCTCGGCGGGCTCCGGATAGATTCCGATCACCAGCCGCACGCGCATGCCTTCCGGAAGCCGCTCCACGTCCTCGCGCGTCCGGTTCAAGCGCGTCTGCAGCACCGTGCCGACGTCCAGCCCGGCGCCGTACAGCCCCTCCGCGATGTCTAGCGTCCAGTCCGTCCAGCGGCGGTCCTCCATGTCGATCGTGACAGGCACGCCGCGTTCCGCCGAGTAGCGCACCAGCGCCCGCACAGGGTCCGTGGCCTCGTCGGGACCGGTGGTCGTGAAGGCCGACGGCTTGATGGACACGCTCGCGCAGCGTTCCCCGTCGTGCAGGCTCGGGTGGGCAGCGAGGGCGTCGACCAGGCGCTCGTAGGCCCCGACGTTGCGGCGCACGTGCTCCGCATCGCGTACCTCCTC
>JAPUHK010000022.1 GCA_027297745.1 Planctomycetota bacterium
TCCGCTGTCGCAAGCGTTGGCTGCGCACGTCTCCGACGTGACCCCCGAGGAGCTGGCCATCGTGGAGGCCGGCGAGACCTCGGGACGGCTCGACCAGAATCTGGACCGGCTGGCGCGCCTGCGCGAGGTGCGCCAGGTCGAAACGAAGCGCTTCTGGACTTCGATCACGTATCCGTTGATCGTGTTTCACGTCGCCGCGTTGCTGATCCCCTGGACGCAGACCATGATGAACGAGGGCTTCGCGGGCTTCACGATCGGCGTCTGGCTGGCGCGCGTGCTCTTCATCCTCGTGCCGGTGTATGGCGCAGTGATCCTGTGGCACGTAATGTCCCGCTCTCCCGTGTGGCGCCGGCGCCAGCGGGCGCTGGTGGAAGCACTCCCCGGTTTCGGCTCCGCCGCGCGCCACCGCCGGCGCGCCGTGTTCACGTCGGTGCTGGGCGCCGCCTATGAAGCGGGCGTGCCGCTCCTGCGCTCGACCGAGTTGGCGGGCAACGCCGCTCGCGTCGCCAAGAGGGAGCAGATCGTGGCGAAGATCGGAGACGGCCAGCCGCTCGCCGTTTCCGTGGCGGGCGCCGGCATTCTGAAGCCGGGCACCATCTCGCTGCTCGCGACCGCGGAGCAGGCCGGCGAATTGGGCCCCGCCCTGGATCGCGTCGCCGCAGAAGAGACCCTGGCCGCGAACGAGATCCTGACGCGTTCGCTCTTGGCGGCCGGCAAGATCGTCTACTTCCTTGTGGCCGCCTGGATCGTCTATTTCGTCTTCACCTTCTACGCCAACTACTTCAGCGGCCTCGGCCTGTAGCCAAGAAAGCCAAGACCGGGCTCTCTTGGCTTTCTTGGCTAGACCGTGAAGTCGTAGGTGCGTGCTGGCAACCCCGCCAGCCGCCGCAGCGCCTCACCGGCGGTCAGAATCTCCGCCAGGCTTTGCGCGGCGGGCTCCGGAGCCGGTCCGTCGCCAGGTTGAGCGCCGACCAGCACCCGCCGCCCGCGCGCACCGGCCAGCACCACCTCCCCTTCGGCCGCCCGCGCGGCCGAACCGTCGCCCAGGTCGATGACCACCTCGGCCGCGGCCTCAATCCCGCTGCGCTCCATGCGGAAGGCCGCGTCGTGGGCCGCCAGCGCCGGCTGCTCCCCCGTCACGAGCAGCCGGCCCAACCCCGCTGCCGCAAGGTAGGCCGCGCAGAGGGGCGCGTTGCCATGCAGCAGAACGGTCCCGGCCATGATGCGCTCCTGCCCTGCCCCACCCAACTCAGGCAAGAGGATCTGGCGCGCGTATCTGCGGACGTGATCGGGCGTCAGCGTCAGAGCCGGATCTCGTCGACCGGCTCCACGGTGACCCCTTTGGAGCGGAGGTACTCCGCGGCCTGGTCGATGTTTTCCGGTTCCCCGTCGAACTCGTATCCCAGGATCGCCTTCTCGGCGGAGATGGAGCCCGCCACGATGTTGGGAATGATCTCGTACTTCTTGATCAACTGGTAGTTCCAGGGTTCGCGCACCTGTCCCTTCGGGAAGCTGATGATGAACTTCTTCTTCATCGCGTGGCCCCAAGCGTAGCAGGAATCACGCCGGCGCCCGGAGCGCATCCGTCGCTGCGGCGCAGCGGCAGCCCGGCAGTGCGCGCAAGCGGGTGCGGTCCAGGCGGCCTGTTCCCAGGTGGACCAACAGTAGTTGGGAAGGCTCGGATACTCCCTGCAAGGCGCGCAGGGCTTCCGCTGCGGCCAGGGCCGCCACCGCTCCCGCCGCGGGACCGAAGATTCCGGTGCGGCTGCACTCGTCGGTGTCCGCGTCGGGAGGCTCCGGCAGCAGGCAGCGCAAGCACGGGCCGCCGGGCCGCACGAGCAGCACCTGCCCCTGGAAGCGCGCGGCCGCGGCGTGCACCAGCGGCACGCCGGCTTCGAGGCACAGGTCGTTGAGCAGGAACTTCATGCGGAAGCTGTCCGTGCCGTCCACCACGCACGCGTGGCGGCGCACCAACTCAGGGCCGTTGTGCTCGTCGAGCCGCATGACCTGCGCCTGCGCGCCGACCCGGGAAGCGGCCACTTCGGCCTTGGGGCGCCCGATGTCCGCGTCGCGGTAGAGGATCTGCCGGTGCAGGTTCTCCTCCTCGACACGGTCGGGATCGACAAGCGTGAGCGAGCCCACGCCGGCCCGCTGCAGGATGTGCGCGACCGGCGCACCCAGGCCGCCGGCGCCGACGATCAGGACCGCTGCGTGTTCCACCGGATGCCCTTCCGCCTGCGCAGCGGATGCAAGAGGCCCGCGACCAGCACTGCGCCGAGCGCCACGAGCCCGGAGCGCAGCACGAAACCGCCCACGCCGCCGCGACGCACGCCTGCCATCGACTCCGCGGTCTCGTTGTTGCGGTACAGCACGGACGCGTGCAGCCAGTCGTAGTCGAGCGTGACCGAGACGGCAGCGGCGGCGTTGAGTTGGAGCGCGGTCGCGGCGCTGGCATTGCGCGCTGGCCCACCGCGCTCGGGGGCGGGCAGGAACAGCGCATCCCAATACATCAGCGTCCCCAGCAGCACGATGGCGAGCGCCGCGGCCCCGCTCGAGGCCAGACGCGGCGGCACGAAGAACGCCAGCAAGTCACCGAGCGCTCCCGCGCTCCACGCATAGAACCCGCAGAACAAACCGGCGACGAAGGCAGCCCCGATGGGCCCGCGGGTCAGCGCGGCGTACACGGCGCACACGCTGGCGGCGGTGAGACCCAATAGCGCGCAGCGCAGAGCGCCGCGGACGGGCGGAGCCCAGAACGCATCCTTGTGGACGCGCGTGTAGACGAAGGGTCCCAGCAGGCCCGCCCAAAACAGGCCGATGCAGGCCGCCGCGAACGCGCCCTCCGTCCCGTGCGGAGCCCCGAGCCCCCAGCACAAGAAAAGGACTCCGGCAGCGACGCAGGCGGCTTGCACCGCGACGGTTACGGCGAGCGGCTGGAAGACCTGCGCGAGGGACTTCACTTCCGGGCCAGGATGTCCTGCAGCGCAATCGTCGCGAAGGCCGTGGCCAGGACCGGGTGTCCCTCTTCCCAGCGCGGGCTCTGCGAGTTCAGCCAGGACCCGTCCTCCCGCTGGCGCTTCAAGAGGGCTATGGTGAGGTCCTTGCGCCAGTCGCGGGGACCCGTCGGCGTCGTCACGGTCGTGATATCCGCCAGGCGCAGCGCCTTCGCTGCAGTCATGTAGTAGTAGTAGAGGCCGAAGAAGGGTGCGTCCTTGCGCTCGGGCTGCTGTTCCACCAGCTTGCGAAAGCCCGGGTTCTCGTCCCAGGTGTAGTGCTTGCCTAGCCAGTCCAAGACCGCCTGGACGCGCGCGTCGTCCGCCTCGAGCCCGGTCAGGATGTAGCACTTGAGCAGCGCATACGTCATCGAGCCGTAGCCGCGGGCCACGAACGTGCCGTCCGGCAGCCGGTCCCAGCCCGCCTTCGACACGCCGGGCTCGTAGCCGGCCGAGCCGTCGTTGCCGGGCACCACGTTGATCTGCTCGCCGTCGATCTCGATGTGCCAGACGGCGTTCTGGTTGGCCTCGTTCTCGCTCCGGTTCTGGACCTTCTCCAAGTAGGCGATCGCTTTCCGCATCACGTCGTGATCAGGGGGAATGCCCGCCGCGCGCAGCGCCTCGAGCGTGTACTGCGCGTTGCTGAGGTCGGCGCCCTTCCGCTTGTTGTAGCCGAAGCCTCCCGCGTGCCGCCCCTCGTCCGCGCGCTGCAGCGTCGTCAGGTAGCCGCGCATGCGATTGCGCTCCGCCTTTTGCGCGGGATCGTCGAGGATCGTGAGCGCCATGAGCGTAGCCGAGGTGAGGTAGTTCTCGTAGCCCAGGAACGCATCGTCCGCGATCGCGCCGTCATCGCGCTGCTTCGCAAGCAGGTACGCGGCGGCGCTGCGCACAAGCGGGTCGGCCCCACGCTGATCCGCGGGCAGGGCCGCGACGACCGGCGCCAGAGCGATGGCCGTGAAGCCCGTGCTCGGGCCCCTGACGTCGCTCCACTTCCCTTCACGCGCCTGGCTGCGCAGCCATGCGATGCCACGGCCCAACGCTTGCTGCGGCGCGGTCTCTACGGAGCCGGACGGACCGGGCTCCTTCGGCGCGTCGTTGCCGCAGGCAGCCACGAGTAATACGACCAGGGGAACGGATGTGAGGCGCCTCATGATGGTCATTCTCCCTGAACGGTTCGGGGCCGCGAAGGTTCTCGGAACCG
>JAPUHK010000220.1 GCA_027297745.1 Planctomycetota bacterium
CGCCGTCCCGGCGCACGACGAACTCGCGTACCGGCTCGTCCGCGTCGAGCGCGCGGCGACGCAGCAAGCCGAGCTCCTTGACCGCCGTGCCGTTCACCGAGACCAGCAGCTCGTCCGCTCGAATCAGACCCGCGGGCAGGATGCCCGGCCGCACGCCGAGGATGCGCGGCCGCTCATACACCGGCCGCAGGCCGATGCGCGGCTCCCACTTCACCGGCTGGACCAGCTGCAGCGTCTCCTCCGAGCCGTCCTGGCGGCGCACCAGGACCTGGAACAGGGCCGTCTGCGCGTCGTCGGGGATGTCCTCCAGGCTGCGCAGCATGCGCGCGACGAACTCCCGCGGACCGTCGACCGGCTTGCCGCCGACGGCCAGGACGGTGTCCTGCACCCGACCGCCTGCCTTCGCGATGGGCGAGCCCTCCTGCACGCCGGCGATCTCGCGCATCGGCTGCAGACCGACGATCGGCATGCCTTCGCTGTCGCTGTAGCGCGGCCGCACCGGGAGGGTGAGCGTCTTGCCGTCTCGCACGACAGTCAGCGAGAGCTCCTGGCCCTCCGTGCTGAAGGCGACTTCCTGACGCAGATCCATGAACGACTGGACGCCGCTTCCGTCCACCTGCGTGACCAGGTCCCCGCGTTGCAGGCCCGCTTCCCACGCAGGGCTCCCGCGCTGGACGTAGCCCACCTGCGTGCTCATGAAAGGGACGCCGATCCAGAACGCCCAAACGTACAGGGTCACGGCCAGGATGATGTTGAAGATCACGCCCGCGCTCATGATGAACATGCGCTGGACGTAGGACTTGCTGGTGAACTCGTCGGGCGCGCCCGTGGAGACGTCGCCCGGGTTCTCGGCGGCCATCTTCACGTAGCCGCCCAGCGGGATGGCGCCGATCTTGTAGAGCGTGTTCCCGCGCCGCCAGCCCCAGAGCTTGGGGCCGAAGCCGATGCTGAAGGTCTCGACGCGCGTACCGGTCAGGCGGCAGGCGAGGAAGTGGCCGAGCTCGTGGAAGAAGATCAGCCCGCCCAGCCCGACGATGACCATCAGGGTGGCGACCAAATCGAATGCGGCTATCAGGTGCGGCAACGGGTTGCATCCTCCCGGGCGGTGCGATCCGCCTCGTAGATCTGCTCAATGGTGGGATCGGCAATCAGGCCCGTGTCCTCCAGTACGGATGCCACGGTATCGGCGATTGCTGGAAACGGGATCTCCCCGTCGAGAAAGCGCTGGACGGCCACTTCGTTGGCTGCATTCAGCACGGCCCCGGCCGTTCCACCCGCCCGGGCGGCCTGCTCGCCCAGGCCCAGGGCCGGGAAGCGCTCGCGATCCGGGTCCTCGAAGGTCAAGGCGCTAAAGTCCTCGGTGCGGAATCCGGGCCGGTCGGCCTTGCGCCGCTCGGGGTAGGTGAGCGCGTATTGGATCGGTAGCTCCATGTCCGGCGGGCCCATCTGGGCCACCACGGATCCGTCGACGAACTCCACCATAGAGTGGACCATGGACTGCGGGTGGACCACCACGTCGATCTGCTCGGGCCGCAGGTCGAACAGCCAGCGCGCCTCGACGATCTCCAACGCCTTGTTCATCAGCGTGGCGGAATCGACGGTGATCTTCGGCCCCATCGACCAGGTGGGGTGGCGCAGGGCGTCTGCGGGCGTGGCCCGCGCCATCTGCTCCCGGCTCCAGGTCCGGAAGGGGCCGCCCGAGGCCGTCAGCACCACGCGCCGCACCTCGCCGGGCCGCCCGGCACGCAGGCACTGAAAGATGGCCGAGTGCTCGCTGTCGACGGGCAGGATGCGCGCGCCGGTCTTGCGCGCTTCGGCCAGCAGCAGCGGACCGAGCACGACCAGCGATTCCTTGTTGGCCAGCGCCAGCGTCTTTCCCTGGCGCACCGCCTCCAGGCTGGCCGGGAGGCCCGCCGTGCCCGCAGCGGCGGAGACGACCACGTCCGTGTCCGGATCCCGGATTGCTTCCTGCAGGATCTCTGCACCTGCCCCGGTGCGCACGTTCGGCAGCGCCGTGCGCAGGGCGGGCAGTTGCTCATCGGAGGCCAGGCCGGCGTAGCGCACGTCCCACTCGGAGGCGATGCGCGCCAGCGGCTCCGCCCGGGAGCCGGCGAACACGCCGAGGAGGCGCGCGTCAGGGCCGAGGCCGCGCAGCACCGCAAGCGTCGAGCGCCCGATGCTGCCGGTGGCGCCAACCAAAACGACCTGGATCATGCGGGGGAATTGTAGCTCTGGCCCCGGAGTTGTCTCCGTCCCGGCCCGTCTCACTTGGACTTGGACAAGACGCTCGGCACCCAGGCCGTACGCGCGATGTGCTCGCGCTGCTGGTCCTCGGGCAGGCCGAGGATGCGCTGCAGCCGGTCCGCGGGGTCGCGGGCGCCAACCGCCGAGCCCGTCACGGGGTCCAGCTCGAACAGGATCACGCCGTCGGCGGACGCGAAGGTGCGCACGCCTTCCTCTTCCGGATGCAGCGGCTCAGCCACCAGCAGCGCGGTGCGTCGTTTCCCGCGAAGCCAACGGAAGCGGTAGCCGCCTTCCTCCCACTCGTTGCGCCCACCGGGAGTAGCGAGCTCATCGAGTAGCCGCTCGCGCGCCGCCTCCTCGAACTGCAGGCGGCGCGCGGCCTCGCGGTGAGGCAGCACCAGGGCGAGAGCGAAGGCCACCCCGGCCAAAGCCAACACGATCAGGGAACGCACGGACCCCAAGATACCCCGGGCGCGGCGTGGGCTCGAAACCCCGATGTGAGCGCGGGTTATGCTGGCGGCATGGTGGGAAGGCTCGCGGCGCTTCCGGGCCGCTTCCTGCGGGCGGCGCCGGGGGCGACGCTTCCGGGCCGGTACGGACTCACGCTGCTGCTGATCTCCTTCTGGTTCGCGGTCTTTCTGCACGACAACGCGGTGTTGCTGCTGGTCAGCGGCGCCATTGCCTGTGTCCTGCTGAGCGCGCTGTGGAACGCCCTGGCCACGGGACGGCTGCGCATCCGCCGCCGCATGCCGCGCCGCGTGGTGCAGGGCACGCGTTTCCCGGTCTCGCTGCAGGTGCGCAACGAGTCCGGCTTCCTGCCCGCCTTCTCGCTTTCGTTTCGCGACACGCTGCAAAAGGGCTCGCCGGGCGAGGTCACCTGCAGCCCGACGGTGCGCGTGCTGCCTCCGGGCGGAAGCGTGGAGTTGCGCTACGAGGCGCGGGTGCACCGGCGCGGCATCCATCAGGTCACTAACGCGCTTGCGGCCACACGCTTCCCCTTCGGCCTGTTCGAGAAGCGGGTGCTGCTGGAGGACCCGCAGGAGCTGATCGTGCTCCCCGCCTTCGGGGTGCTCGGCCACCGCGCCCTGCGCGAGCTGCGGCAGTCGGGGGGCCGGCAGCGGCGGCGTCGACCGGCGCAGCCCCAGCCGGAAGAGCTGCAAAACCTGCGCGAGTACCGCGCGGGCGACAACCCTCGCTACATCCACTGGCGCACCAGCGCCCGCGTGGGCCACCTCATGTGGCGCGTCTACCGCGGGGAGCAGGCGGAGCGCCTCGCCATCGTGCTGGACACCTATGTCGGGGGGCTGCATGCGGCACTCCGGCGCGCGGCGCTCGAGCGGGCCGTGTCGTGCGCCGCCACGCTCCTGGCGCATGCGGCCAAGGAACGCAGGCGGTGCGCGCTGGTGCTCCCCGGGCGGAAGCCGCAGCAGGTCGACAGCAGGCGCTCTCTGATGCCCGCCCTGGACTTGCTGGCCGCCGTGCGCGAGAGCAGCACCCCGGCGGAGCAGGCCCTGCGCGACGCTCGTCTGGGGCGAGGCGCGTCGGCGCTCTTCCTCTCGCTGCATGGTCCCGCGGAGCGGGCGCGCAAACGCGCCCTCGAGCACGGGCTGCAGGTCCGCGTCTGGGACGTCTCGGATCCCGACTTCCGGAGCTACTTCAGGCTGCGATGAGCCGCGCCCTGGCATTGGACTGCTTATGCGCCTTCGCGCTTGGGGCGATCTGGCTCTCCGGAGTCGTCTGGGCGCCCGTGGCCGCCATCTGCATGGCCGGCCTGCTCGGCGCACGCGCCCTGCAGTCCCGCTGGCCCGGCGCACTGCCGGCGGGCTGGCTGCGCTTCATGGAGACCCTGCTCGGCGCGCTCTTCCTGCTGTTCACCGTGTTCGGAATCGGCAGCGCCGATCTGCTGGGCGGGCTGCTGGCCTTCGGCGCGCCGCTGCTCGTGCTGTGGCGCTTGGCCCCGTCGTCGCCGCTGCAGGACTTCCTGCTGGTGCTGGGCTCGTTCCTGGCCGTGCTCGGCGTCGCTGCGGCCGCGCCGGGCCTGTATACCCCGTTCCTGTCGGCCGCGTACGTCGTGACCGCTGCGATCACGCTGCCGCGCATCGCCGCCGCGCACGAGCGTACGCGGCACGCGGACGCAAGGCTGCTCGTGCCGCGGCAACCCGAGCGCTGGCGGGCCGCGCCGTACCTGGCCAGCGTCTGCCTGGCCGGCGCCGCGCTCGTCCTCGGGGCCGTGCTCTATGTCGTCGTGCCGCGCTTCGCGCCCTCCCCGCGGGAGCCGTTCGAGGACTCGGGCGGCGGCCGCGCGCTGGCCGCGGGCACAGGCGGCTCGATGCGCACGACCGGCATCCCGGACGAAGTGCGCCTGGGACAGATCTCGGACATCAAGCGAGACGAGCGCATCGCCTTCTACGCGGAGATCGCGTCGAGAAACGGCCCCTGGGATCCCAATCCCGAGTTCGGACAACGCCGCGTGCTTCTGCTGCGCCAGAAGGCATGGGACGTCTACGACGCGGCCGAGCGCACGTGGAGCGCGGATCGGGGAGAGCGGCGCCCGGCCGGGCACACGCGGCTTCAGGCCGACTCCGAGGCGCTCTATTGGAAGATCCGCCCGGTCTACTACGAGGGGCGCAACCTGCATGTCCCCGCGCGCTGGCATCGCATCCAGGACGTGGGCGCCCGCGTGGATCGGCTCGGGAACGTCACGGTGCGCCGTGGGGGCTCGCCGTACAGGGTCACCTCGGAGCTGCCCATCTACGACCCGTACAAGCTGGAGAACGCCGGCTTGTCTTGCCACCACGAGTCCCTCCTGCACGTGCCCCCAAGCCTGCGCACGGAACTCGACCGTCTGTTCCGTCTAGACCGCATGGGTCCGGTCACCGAACGGATCATGAGGCTGCATAGCTACCTGCAAGAATTCCGCTACACGCTACGCGTGCCGGAAGTGCCGCCCGGCAAGGATCCCATCATCGCTTTCCTCGAGCGCAAGGAGGGTCACTGCGAGCTGTTCGCCACGGCCGGCGTAATGCTTCTGCGCCGCGCCGGCATTCCTGCGCGGCTGGCTGGAGGGATGCGGCTCTCCGAGCGGATCGGACCGGGACGCTACGTCGCGCACTTCAGCAACGCGCACGCGTGGGTCGAGGTGCCCTTCAACGCGCACGCCTTCGTCGCGTTGGACTTCACGCCGCCGGACCGCTCGGCCCAGCCGCTACGGCGGGACGCGCCGATCACGCCCACGGAAGACGACAGCGGAGCGCAGGCGGGCGGGGGGGGAGTTCCGCTGACCTGGGAAGAGCTGCTGACCTACGGCCCCAAAGAGCGCGAGGTCATGCTCGCCTGGATCGAGGAACGTCTTGCCCGCGTTCCGTGGCGACCGATCCTGCTCGGGCTTTTGGCGCTTGCCGTGGTCGTTCCGCTCGCGCGCCGCCGCAAAGGCCGCAAGCGGGCTGGCGCGCCCGTCTACCGGGTGCGCACGGTTCCGTTCTACGTGCGCTGGCTCAGGCGTTGCGCGCGGCAGGGATACCGGCGGCGGCCACAGCAGACGCCGCGCGAGTTCTTGCGCGGCCTGCCGCCCGACCTGCGCCTGGAGGGCGAGCCGATCACGGACAGCTTCGAGAGCGTACGCTACGGCGGCGGCTAGGCTGCCTGCGGCTTCGCTGTACCTACTCGCTTCGCGCTACACTCTCCGCTATGTCCATCGAGAGCGCCCGCAGGGTCGCCCGCCGTTTGCGCGAGGCGGGCTACGAAGCGCTCTTCGCGGGCGGCTGCGTGCGCGACCGCCTCCGCTGCGTCGAGCCCAACGACTACGACATCGCGACGTCGGCCGGGCCGGACGAGGTGCAGGCGCTGTTCGACAAGACCGTCCCGGTCGGCGCTGAGTTCGGCGTGGTGCTGGTCATCGAAGACGAGCGCCGCTACGAGGTGGCCGCCTTCCGCCAGGACGTCGGCTCGCGCGACGGCCGGCACCCGGCCGCCGTGCGGCCGACCGACGCCCGCACGGACGCGCTGAGGCGCGACTTCACGATCAACGGCATGTTCGAGGACCCGGAGAGCGAAGAGGTGCTCGACTACGTCAACGGCCGCGAGGACTTGCGGGCGGGCATCGTGCGCACCATCGGGGACCCGCTGCAGCGCTTCACGGAGGACCGGCTGCGCATGCTGAGGGCGGTGCGCTTCGCCACAGTGCTCGACTTCGTGCTGGACCCAGAGACCGCCGCCGCGGTCGAGCGGGAGGCCGGAGCGATCGCGCAGGTGTCTATGGAACGCATCCAGCAGGAGCTGAACCGCATCCTGACTTCGGGGCGGGGTGGGCGCGGACTGGGACTCCTGCACGAGGTCGGCCTGCTCGACGTGGTTCTCCCCGAGGTGGCGGCCATGCTCGGCGTGCCGCAGCCGCCCGCCTTCCACCCCGAAGGGGACGTCTTCACGCACACGCGCATGCTGCTCGACGACTACCGTGGCGGCGGCATCGAAGTAGCCCTGGCAGCCTTGCTGCACGACGTGGCCAAGCCGCCTACCCTCAGTCGCGACGACACCGGGCGCATCCGCTTCTTCGGGCACGCTGATCTGGGCGCCGAGATGGCGGGTGAGATCCTGAGTCGGCTGCGTTACTCGAACGACACGGTGCGCCGCGTGCAGGACCTCGTCGCGCGCCACATGGATTGGCCCAACCTCCCGAAGATGCGGGAGGCCAAGCGTCGGCGCTGGCTGCTCAGGCCGGACTTCGACCTGCACCTGGAATTGCACCGCCTGGACTGCCGGGCCAGCCACGGGGATTTGTCGCTGCACGAGGCCATGAGCGCCGAACGGGAGCGCATCGAGGCTCAACCGCCTCCTTTGCGGCCCTTGATTTGCGGAAAGACCCTCATCGCCATGGGTTTCGAACCGGGACCGGCCTTCAAACTGATCCTCGACGCCGTGGTGGACGAACGGCTCGAAGGGCGGCTGCAGTCCGAGGACGAGGCGCGCAGCTTCGTAGAGCGGCACTACGCGCCGCCGCTCGGTGAGGAGCGCGAGGGCTGATGCGCAACGCCGTCGTGACGCTGGCGCTGGGCGTGGGGGTGGTCGCCCTCGTATTCAACGACTCCGCTTTTGAACGCCGCGCGCAGGAAGCCGCAGCGCACCGCCGCGCGCAGGAAGCCGCGGAGCTCATACCGCGCATCGTGGAGCCCGGAGTCTTCGAGCGCATCGTGGCGCTGAACGAGATCGAGCCGGTGTTGGACGCGACGCAAGCGGGGCAGCCGAGCGGCGTGCGCCGCATGGCCTGCATCGCCCTGGGGCGTATCGGCGGCAAGCAGGCGCGCGACCGCCTGCTCGCGATGCTGCAAGAGAGCACAGGCAAGCCCGAAAACGACGGCTGGACCCGGCTGTACGCGGCCGCGGGCTTGACGGAGCTGGCCGACCCGGCCACCGCCATCGACCTGATTCTGCAGCTTTCCACGATCAATCCGGACGACGCCCTGGCCGCGCGCGCCGACCGCATGCAATCCGGCCCCTACTTCACGATCGACGCGCAACTGTGCGATGCGCTCCTAACCATGGGCCTGCACGGAGCCGCCGCGTCCCTGATCGAGCAACTCGAGCGCATACACCGCATCCGTATCTCGATCGACGCGTACGCGGTCCTGCGCCGCCATACGGGCCTGGATCTGCCGTTCCGCTACAACGGCTCGGATGCGGCCCGCCTCGAGGATGCGCAGCGCTGGCGCGCGGCCGTCGCGCTCGAACGCACCTGGGACGGCGCCCCGGCTTTCGACTTGGAGAATCCGCGGTTCCGCGAGCGCTGCAAAGAGGTGGTCGCGTGGCTCGGCGGCAGCTCGATCACACACCGCCTCAAGGCGCACAAGGTGCTCGACCTGCTCGGTGAGCCCGCGCTTCCGTTCCTCATCGACCTGCTGCGCAGCGACAATCGCGTGGGCCAGCGGCAAGCGGCCTACACGCTCGGGTTGATCGCGCACTCTGGCGCCGCGGAGGCTTTGATGGATGCGCTCGACGGCACGGACGCCGACGCCCGCGCGGAGGCCGTAGATGCGCTGACGAAGCTGCGCCATGAGCCCGCCGTTGAGAGCGTGCGCGCCATGCTGAAGGACCCGGACGGCGAGGTCCGCGCGGCGGCCGCGACGCTAGTCGGCAAGCTGGGCGGGCAGGCGGAGGTCATGCCGCTGGTCGAGGCTTTGAAAGCGGAGTTGGAGCGCAAGGGGCACGCGGGCACCGTGACCGCCATGACCGGAGCGCTCGTGATGCTTGATCGCCGCGAGTACATCGGCGCCATGCTGCAGATCTTCGTCGAAGGCGAGCTCGTGGATCGCCGGGACGCGTTGCGGGTGCTGGAGGAATACACGAGCGAGAAGTTCGACGCGGACGCGGCGGCGGGCCTCGAGGAACGGCGGGCGGCAGCGGAGCGCATCCGGGAGCGCATCCGCAAGAGGTTCCAATGAGCGCGCATCGGTCGTTACCCGCCGGTACCGGACCTGTCTCAACAGGGCGCCGGATGCGGGGAACCTGGGCGGGTCCGGGTGCTTTGGCCCGGAAGTTTCAGGGGCGGGGCTCATGAGCCTGCTGAGCCTGACGGGCATCCGCAAGCGCTACGGCGCGCGCACGGTCCTGGACATCGACGATTTCCAGTTGGAGCAGGGCTGCTTCTTCGCGCTGCTGGGCCCGTCCGGAAGCGGAAAGACGACCTTGCTGCGCATCATCGCCGGGCTCGTGCGTCCGGACGCGGGCGAGCTGCGCCTGGACGGTAAGGACGTGCTCGATCGACCTCCGCACGAAAGGGGTGTGGGGGTGGTGTTCCAGGGGCTCGCGTTGTGGCCGCATCTGACGGTGCGCGGGAACCTGGCGCTCGGCCTCGACCGCGACCTGCCCGATCCCGCGGAGCGGACGGAACGCATGCGCGCCACGGCCGCGGCGTTGCACATCGAGTCCTTCCTGGACTCGCGTCCCGGCGCCCTGAGCGGCGGCGAACGGCAGCGCGTGGCGCTGGCACGCGCGCTCGTCCGCCGTCCGGCGTTGCTCCTGCTGGACGAGCCCTTCAGCGATCTCGACGCACCCCTGCGCATCTCCGTCGGGCGCCTGGTCAAGGACCTGCACCAGCGCTTCGGCATGACCACGCTGCTAATCACGCACGACCGGCAGGACGCCTATCTGCTCGCGGACCGCATCGGGTTGCTGCGCGGCGGGCGCATCGTGGGCACAGGCGCGCCCGACGTGTTGCACGCCGATCCCGGCAGCGCGTTCGCCGCGAGCTTTCTCACCGACGCGGCCCTGATCTCGGGCACGGTCGCCGAGGACGGGCTGCTGGAGACGGTGGTGGGTCGCCTGCCGCTCGAAGGCGGCCCCGGGGTGGGGGAACGCGCGCTCGTCGCACTGCGCCCCGAGGAGATCACGCTCGGCAGCGGGGACATACGCGGCACCGTGGCCGCGTGCGAATTCGCGGGAGGCGCATGGCGCTGCCGCGTGCATGTGGGGGAGACCGAGCTGGTGGCGCTGCACGCGAGCTACATCGAGCCCGGAACCGAGACCCTGCTGCAGCCCTCTTCCACTCTGCGCCGCCCGCTCCGGGAGGACGTATGAGCGGCCGCCTGCGCGCAGTCCTGGCCCTGTTGATCGTCGGCGGTGCGGCGTTGTTCGTCTACGCGCTCGGGGAGCCGCCGACGCCCAAGCCGTTGCCTCCCCCGAGCAACGGCGTGAACGTCGTGGCGGCCGCGGGGCCCGAGGCAAAGCCAGGCGTGCTCGACTCCGCAGAGAACTGCAAACGGTGCCACGCGGAGATCTACGCCGAATGGGAATCCAACTACCACTCGCAGGCGTGGACCGACGAGCTGTTCAAGGGGCTCAGCAACGACTACCGCGAGACGAGCTGCCACACCTGCCACGCGCCGCGCCCGCTGCACGAGACCGGGTTCGCCACGGCGGAGGCGCGCCGCACGGACCGCAGCTCCGGCATCAATTGCTTGACCTGCCACAAGAAGGGCAACCACGTCGTGGGCAGCATCCGCGACCCGGAGGGGACCGCCGAATACCCGGCGGACTGCGGGCCGGTCTACGACCCCGACCACGCCGACCACGGCGCCCAACAGACGACGATCCAGTACTGCGGCGTCTGCCACAACCTGCACGGGACCCACGAGGAGTTTCTGGGCAGCGCCTATGCGAGGGAGGGCAAGACCTGCCTGAGCTGCCACATGCCCGAAGTGCAGCGCCCGCTCGTGCCCGGCGGCCGGGTGCGCAGGACCTCCAGCCACCGGCTGCCCGGCGCGCACTCCTTGGAAATGCTCAAGCGCGCCATGCGCATCGACGTCCGCAAGCAGGGCGGGCGTTTACGGGTGCGGGTCGTGAACCAGGGCGCAGGGCATAAGATCCCGACCGACGCGCGGCACCGCGCAATCCACGTGCGCGTCTCCTTCGTCGACGCATACGGTGCGCCGGTCCCGGTCCCCTCGCCCCTCGACACCGAAGGCGCGCCGGACAAGACCGTCAGCATGGACCTTGTACGGCTCTTCTACCGCTGGCAGCAGATCGAGCCGACGCAAGTCGATCCCTTGGGCACCCTCGGCAAGCCGAACGAACGCGAGTCCTCGATCGAGATACCTGCCGGGGCGCGAGGCGGGAAGGCCATCGTGCGCCTGTACTACCTGCTCGTCTGGAACTGGCACCCCGAGACCCGTGGCCAGCTCGTGGACGAGAAAGTGGTGGAGCTGGATGGCTAGCCTGAAAGCCTGGCTGCTGTGTGCGCTGCTTGCGGCGGCGGACCTCGCCGCCGCCGAGAAGGCGCTCGCCGCCGGCAAACCGTCCGAGGCGCTGCGTCTGCTCGGCGCCCTGCCCGAGGCGGAGGATGCGCCCGTGCGCGCGCTGCTGTTGGCTGGGCGCGCGCATCTGGCGCTCGACGACCCCAG
The DNA here is from genome assembly GCA_027297745.1 of Planctomycetota bacterium. GTDB lineage: Bacteria > Planctomycetota > PLA2 > PLA2 > PLA2 > JAPUHK01. Next base: position 11,136 of record JAPUHK010000220.1, read on the forward strand.
CAGCGCCGTCGAACCGCTGCTGCGCGCCGCGGAGTTGCAGCCGGACGACGCGGACACGGCCCGGTTGGCCGCACAAGCGTGCTACCGCAGCGGACTCGAAGCGCAGCGTCGGCGGGCGCGCGAGGCGCGGCTCTGGTTGCACGACGCGCTCAGGTATGCGGAGCGCAGCAACGACGCTTTGCTGCTGGCGTCCGTGCAGGAGTCGCTCGGCCGGCCCGAAGAGGCGCTGAAGAGCTACCGTAAGGCCGCGGATCAGGAGCGAGATCCGTTGGCGGTCTGGGAGGGGCAAGGCCGCTGCCTGCGCATGCTCGGTCGAGACGAGTACAAGCAGGCGTTCGGCAAGGCCCTGGACGTCGCGCTTCAGCGGCGCGATGTGGGTGCGGCCTGGCGCACTGCGTTCGCGGCCGACGAGGCGGCGAGGCTCTTGCGCTGGCTCGACGAAGAAGTGAAAAAGAGCCCCGATGCCGTGTGGGCCCGGCGTTGGCGCGGCTTCGCGCGTGAGAAGCGCCTGCTCTACGCCGGCGCGGTTGAAGACCTGCGCTGGACCGTGGGCAAGACGCCCCACGACCGCCCTGCCCGCCAGGCGCTGGTGGGGGTGCTGCTGGCGAGCTACCGGAGCACGCAGCAGGAAGCGCTGCTCGACGAGGCGGAACAGCACGCCCGGGCCTTGCTCGAGGGCGACGTGCCGGACGCGCTCGTCATCAGCCGGGTGCACTGGACGGCTTGGACGCACCTGCAGGCCGGCCGCCCTGCGCGCGCTGTCGCCCTGCTGCGGCTGCTGCACCGCACGGCGCCCCGCAACCTGGACGTGGGGCTCAGTCTGGCCGCGCAGCTGCGGCGCGGCGGAGATCTGGACGAGGCGGGCGAGGTCTACCGCGTGCTGCTCGACAGCTACCCGGACGACCCGGACGTGCTGAACGACCTGGCCATCCTGGAGGACGGGCGCGGCCGCCGCAGCGCCGCGCGGAAGCTGTGGAAGCGCGCGCTGGAAGAGGACCCCGAGCACCTAAGTGCGCTGGAGAACTTGTTCACCGACTCCTGGGAGCGCGGAGACAGCGTACAGGCGCACCGCTGGGTGGCGCGCGGGCTAGCGGCCGCGGAGCTTCAGAGCAAATCCGTCAATCGCTGGAAGTGGTTCCGGGACCGGCTCTTGTGGGCGCCCCGGGCCTTCGGGACCGAAGATGGGAGCGTTGAGTAGCATGTGGGACAATGGGGGGCTGACCGTCGCCGCCGGGCTTTCAGACCGCCGGGGCGGTCCCCGCGTCCGACCTGAGGAGCTTGCCTCGATGCGACGAATGCTACCTGCCCTCGCTGTTGTCCTGCTGGCTGCCGGCCCCGCGCTGGCTCAAGACGCTGCCGCCCGCTTCGCCGAGCTCAAGGCGAATGCTGAGACGAAGAAGCCCCTGGCCGAGGGCCTCAAGATCCTCTCCGCCTACTTCAAGTACGAAGGCATGATCCGCAACGAGGGCAAGTTCGTGCAGACCAAGATGGACGCCGAACAGCAGAGGTTTACGAACTGGCTGGCCGGCTCAAAAAACAGCATCGGCGTCGACCTGCTCGAGGACGTCGAGCTGCTGATGGAGCTCATGGACGAGGCGCGCGTCAAGGCCGACTGGGGCATCACGAAAAAGGTGCGCCCCGGGTCCCTCGACTACGTCCGGCGCCCGCTCGAGGGGCGCAAGGAGACCTTCGATTTCACGGTGCGCGTCCCGCGCCAGTACAAGCCGAAGAGCCGACGCTACCCTCTCGTGATCAGCATGCACCGTGCGGTGCTCAACCGGCGGCACCGGGCCTTCAGGGACGCGGGCGAGTTCAGGCAGCGCGGCCGGCAGCCTATCACCGAATACTGGGCCGACCGGAACCAGCCTGCCCGGGACAAGGTCATCGTGATCGCGCCCACCGGGCTACCCGTCGGTTACCAGTTCAAAGGCCGTGCGCTTCAGGACGTGTGGGACGTGTGGCTGAGCGTGCGCGAGAGCATGCGCCTGTACCGCGTCGACTGGGATCGCATCTTCGTCGAGCTCGAGGGGATCGCGATGCGCTTTGCCTGCCAGCAGCCGTTCGGCGTGACCGGGTACATCGTGCGCGACGGCGAGTTGGCCGCCGAGGACATGTTCCTGCTCGAGAACCTGAACGGGGTGCCGCTGCTCTATGTAGCCAACGAGGCGCGCGGCGACGTCAGCAAGCGCATGATCGAAGGCCTCAAGGCAGCCTACGCCAAGACGGAGCCCAAGAACCTGATCATCTTGCATGGCAAGCGCGACAACCAGGGCGGCCTCAAGGGCGACATGGCCCAGATCGCCGAGTTCGTTACCACCCGCAGGCGCATGCCCTGGCCCAAGAAGATCACATGGCGCTTCCCCGACGGGCTCACCGTCGAGCCGTTCCTGTTCGCCGTCCTGAAAGCGGAGACTGAACACGACGGCGAGCTGCCCCTCGAGCAGATGGTCGGGCGCATGACGCTGGAGTTCAAGTCGGACACCTACGAGGAGGACGGGGAGAAACGGCCGTATACGCGCGTCGAGGTGAACATCACCGAGGCCGAGCAGCTGCGCTTGCGCCTGCATGACGGGATCGCCGTCATGAGTGACCCGATCACCATCGTCGTGAACGGCGTGGAGGTCGCGAGCCGGGTGATGATCAAACGGGACTTCCGCTACTTCGTCGAGAACGTCCTGCCGGGGCGCTTCTTCATGATCCCCTTCATGGGCGAGACGCTCGTGGACTTCAAGTTCACGCCCCAGTGGAAGCGCCCGGAGCGCACCTCCTCCGACCAGTGAAGCGCTGGGGATACCCGGCGCTCGCCTTCGTCACGGGCGCCGCGGTCACGGTTTTCGAGTTTGCCGCTCCGCAGATGTTCCGCGCTTTCTACGGCCAGACGATATACGTCTGGGCCAACGTCATCGGAGTGATCCTCGCCGCGCTGGCGCTCGGCTACCTGCTCGGCGGACGCTGGGCCGACCGCAGTGACTCGCCCCGGCCGCTGTTCAGCATCATCGGGGCGGCGGGGGCCTACGCGATCGTGGTGGGGTGGGTCGGACCTTCCTTCGCGCTGTGGCTCGCGGGACCGGAGGAGTACCCGATGGATGCCTCCATTCAGCACTTCTTCGTCGAGTCTCTGGCCGCCTCGCTCGTGCTCTTCGGCCCTCCTCTCGTCGCGCTGGGGGCCGTATCCCCCTTCCTGGTCAAGCAGGCCTCGCGCCGGCTGGGCGTCGGCCTGAGCGCCGGTTCGGTCTTCGGCGTAGGCACCATAGGCTCGCTGGTCGGCATCTACCTGACGACGTTCTTGCTGGTGGACCTGCTCGGCGTGCGCGCGACAGTGAGCTGCGCCGGCGCGCTGTTGGTGGTCGTCTCCGCGGCAGGGCTCTGCGTCACCCGCTCGAAGCGCAGCGCGGCGGCGGCCCTGGTTGCGCTGGCCGTTGTCCCGTTCGGCCTGGAACCGACGCACCACGAGCTGCCGGGAGGAACGCTGGTGGAGGCCGTCGAATCCCCTTACCAGCTGATCCGCGTGATCGACAAGACGCTGCGGGACGGCACCCGGCAACGCTGGCTGGCCTTCGACGAGGGGATGGACTCCTTTCACTCCATCGATCGTCCGGGCGAAGAGAGCTTCTGGACCGGGGCCTACTACGACGCCTTCGCGCGCACCCCGGAATGGGTGGGCCGCAAGTCGGTCCGCATCTGCGTGCTCGGCAACGCTGCAGGGACCATGAGCCGGCTCCTGCACGACCACAAGCTTCCCGACGCGGAGCTGCGCATCGACGGTGTCGAGCTCGACCCCCAGGTAACGGCCATTGCCCGCCGCCACATGGGGCTGACGCAAGAGAAGCACCCGCACCTGACCATCTTTCATGCCGACGGACGCGCCTTCCTGCGCGGCATGCCCAAGCGCACCTACGACCTGATCCTCCTGGACGCCTACACCCGGCAGGTCTCGATCCCGCCGGGGCTGGCGTCCGTGGAGTTCTTCGAGCTCGCGCGCTCGCGGCTCAACGAGGGCGGCATGCTGTTCGTGAACCTGGGCGCCGTGCGCCGCGGCGGCAACTTGGTGCGGGCGCTGAGCGACACGATGGCCGCCGCGTTCGATACGCCCGTCTATCGTTGCCCGCTGCAAAACCAGGCGAACGTGCTGCTTATCGCGGCCAGGGGGCGCACGCCGCCGCCGCCGCCGCCGGGTTTGCCGTTCGCGATCGCCGACCGCTTCGCCCGGCACGTCCCCGGCGACCTCGTATTGACCGACGACCGCTGTCCGGTGGAGCGCATCACGGTCCAGGACCTGATCTACCAGCGATGAGACAGCTCGGCCTTGCGCTCCCGCTGTTGCTCGTTTGCACGGCGTTCGCACAGCAGGACCTGAAAGAGCAGGCTCTGCAGGCGGCGCGCCGCGAGGACTGGGAGAGGGCGGCGGCCCTGATTCGGGAGGCGCTGCGGGCGGATGCGCAGGACGCGCGGGCCTACGCCATCGCCGCGGACATCGAGCTCAGGCGGGGCCGTTTCCGGGAGGCTGAGAAGTTCGCAGACGCCGGCTTGAAGATCAGTCCCGACTACGAGTGGCTGCAAGACAAGCGCGCGGAGGCGCTCATGGCCCGCGCCCGCGAGGCACAGCGCGGGAGAGGGTACGGCGCCGCCCTCGCGCTCCTCGAACCGCACGTGGCACACCCCTGGATCCTCTACCGCTACGCATCGATCTGCGTTTGGGACGGCCAGGAAGAGCGCGCCATGCGCGCGCTGCGCGCGTCCCGCATGCCGGCCGAGGTCCTGGTGCGGACGGAGGCGGAGCTTCTGGCGTCGCAGATGCGCTGGCGCGAGGCGGCGGACCTGCTACATGAGGCGGGACTGCCGGATCCGTACGGCTACAAAGAGGCGGCAGACCTTCGGGACCGCCTGGCCGGGCGCGGCCGGCGCGCGCTGTGGCTGGCGCTCGGCGCCGGGGTCATGTTGATGGGGGGGTGGCTCGTGGCAATGCGCTTCTTGGCGCGGGGTCAACCGTCCCAAGCCGCGACTGCCTGCGGGCACGGCGCCATGGGGCCGGAATGAACCGCAAAGGCCGCAAAGAGCCAGCGCAGCGCCCGAGCCGCGGCCGAAGCGCCTCCGCATGACTAGACGCGACCGACGCGGACGCTAGCTCTCTCTTCGCGTTCTCTGCGGTTCAAAACGACACCACGGAGGGCGGTGGGCAGCGGGCAACGTGGGGGAAGCGCCCTACCCGCCGCCCTTCTCCTCGGAGCGCTTGACCGCGAAGGCCAGCATCTCGAGCGCGCACTGCGGGCAATACCCGTAGTGTTGCTCCAGGTTGCCGAACATGGTCTCGACGCGTTCGCGCCGGTCGGGCGTGAGTCGCTCGAAGCCGGCCGTTCCGCGCAGCAGGAAGTCTGCGCGCACCTGGCGCACGCTCTCCATGCGCGTCGCGTAGAAGTCGCTCTTCAACGCCCGCAGGAGCTCCGGGAAGAGCTCCTTGAAGTTGACCTCTTCGCCCGGGCGGTCGACCGAGTATGCGCCGATCTTGGCGATCAACTCCTTGCGGAACAGGTCGATGTCCGAGCCGGTGGACACCAGGTTCTCGAGGCCGGCGAGCACTCCGGGATCCGGGTCGCGGCTTTCGCCGGAAACCGGGTCGCGTACCCTCGTCCCGCGCACGTACGCCACGGCGTGGTGGAAGTAGCGGTCGAACTTGCGGTCGTACTCGCTCTCGTCCACGAGCTCCATCGAGTCGTTCAGCTCGCGCAGCACGACGCGCACGAAGGCGCGCTCGACGTCGTCCACGAAACGCGCGGCGTCGTTGTAGCCGCCCTTGGGCTCGAGCTTGAGGAAGTCGTAGACGGTCTTCTCGCGCACGAGCAGGCGCAGCTGGCTCAACACCGCGATGGGGGTCAGGCAGCTCGAAGCCGTGGCGTATGAGGCGTCGAGCAAGAGCGTCTTCATCTCCCTGGGGGAGGCGCCGAAACGGCCCTCATAGAGCACGTCGTCGCGGTATTCCGCCGCGATCGGCGACAGGCTGTCGCGCAGCGTCTTGACGTCCTCGGCGGTCAGGTCCTCGAGTTCGCCCGGGTCCTTGGCCTGGTACAGAAGCGCCTTCGCCAGGGGGGTCAAGCGCGTGACCACCGACTTCAGCGGCTCTTCGTAGTGGGCCGGGTCCGGGCGCCAGAGCCGCGTCAGCACGGCCCACAGAGCCGCTACGCGCGCCGTGTGCGGTGTGATGTGAAGGCGCCGGGAGATCGTGTTGAGCTGGTCGCGATAGATCTCGACCTCTTTCTCGTACTCGAGCAGATAGGGGACCGTGACCAGCTCCATGCGGCCCTTGAAGGACGTGAAGATGGGTTGCCGCTTGAACTCGTCCAGCTGTTTCTCGTTGGCGGAGCCGATGAGCACCAGGTCCAGATAGGCCAGCGCGCCCGGTAGGCGCACGGTGCCCTTCTCGGTGGTGGTCAGCAGGTACTTGTTGAGATCCAGCGGCCGCTTGAGGAAGTCGCTGTACTCGACCAGTCCACGGTTCGCGTCGATCAGATCGCCGCTGACCTCCATCAGCCGTAGGTTCTGCAGGGCGGGGGGGAGGTTTTGAAGGCTCAGGTCCGGCGTCACCTGTCGCGCTTCCGCGTCCACGTTGCTCTGCGGCTCGATCGTGACCGCCCCCGTCCGGTAGCGCCGGCTCATGCGAAAGCGCTCCACCCGCACGTAGCGCATGACCTGCTTCCAGTCGCCCTGGTGCGACGTCAGCAGCGCCTCGAAGATGGCGCGGCTCTTCGTGCCCATGTCGCCGCGCAGGATGTGCCCGTGCGGGAAGTCGGGCACCCCGCCGCACAGCTCCCGCAACAGCTCTTCGCGGTCCTCGCGCGGCACCAGGAAGAACGGGTTGGTCTTGAGGTCCGAGGGCACGACCGCCGCCTGCTCCTCCTGCGGCAGATAGGCCAGCGTCTCCGAGATGTCGCCGGGCTCGCCCCGGCCGCCGAAACCGAGCTCGCGGCCCTCCGCGCCCGTTTTCGGGAAGATCCAGCTGAAGCGGTACAGGCAGCCCTCCGGCTTCGCGGAGTATTCTTCCAGCCCCTTGAAGAGCAGGTCCGCAATGGTGGTCTTCGACGAGCCGTTCGGGCCGTGCAGCAGGATCATGCGGTCTGCACGTCCCTCCATCGCGAAGTTGCGCATCTCCCGGTAGATCTCGTCCAGCGCGTGCTCCTCGCCGACGACCCGCTGCGCGTCCGGGTCCGATTGCACTCCATCGAAGAGCAGGTGCCGCTCCACCTTCTCGCCCAACACGTCGACCTGCTTCGAGCCGTAGCTCTCGATCATGTCGCGCAGGTATTGCGCCGCCGAGCGCAGCGTGGCGTAGGGCTCTTTTTGGACCTCTTGCAGGAACTCCCAGAACGAGAGGATGCGGGCTTCGTCGACGTACTTCTTACCGACCCGCCTGGCGAAGCGCTCGACGATATCGCGGTCCGTCATACGGCCCTGAATTTAGCAGGCCCGTACCGACGAGTCCGCGGGGGCCACGCCCCGTCTACGCGGATGGGCCGCCCTCGACGGACTGTAGCCGCTCTTCGAGCGTCTTGATACGCTCCTCGAGCGCCTTGATCTTGGCGCCGACGCGACTGCCCCGGCGCGTCGTACCGATGGCCCAGGCAAGCGCGCAGTAGACGTCGCGCTGGACGCTGTCCTCGCACCGCTCCGCCAGCTCAAGATAGGCCCGCGTCAGCTTGTCCGGGTTGTGGGAGACCTCACCCTCGACGAACTCCCTGAGATACGCCACGGGATCCTGCTCAGGATCGCCGACCAGACTCAGATTCTCGTCATTCATGGCAGGGGGAGATTGTACGGGTCGCGGCCTGGAGCGGGACCGGCTTCGCGGTCGGGCCCCAACCATCGTCCGATAATGATGGTTATGGTGTGTTGGCCGATGGGGGCCTGAAGGGCCCCGAAACGGCCATCTGGGCTGTCCTAGCCCCTTGTCTTGTGCCTTTCGTAGTCCAGGATGCGGCACACGGGCGGACTGGCGTCGGCGGTCACCTCGACCAGATCGAGGCCGCGGTCCGCCGCCAGCTTAATGGCCTCTGCCGTTGTGAAGACACCCAGGTGCTCGCCCGTCTCCGACAGCACGTGAACTTCGGGGGCGACGATCTGCCCGTTGATGCGTGGCTGGCCGGCCGCCTGGCGCCTCGGGCGCGCCCTGCCGTGCAGCGGCTGCCCGAACTGCCCCGGCGCCCCGGTCTCGGGCGGCCCGCTGTGCCCCGCCACCGCGTGCGCGTCATAGCCGCGGTCCCGGAGCGTGCCGGCGAGCTCCTGGGCGTACCCGTGGACCACATGCACGCGCGAGGGCCCTACGGCCTCCACGAGCTCCAGAATGCCCTCGTGGTCCGCGTGATCGCTGAGCTGCACGACGGCGTGGATGCCCTCCGTGGCGGCGCGGCCGCCCCAGCCGGTCACGGCCACGACCCACAGGGGGGCGTGATCGCGGACGATCGGGTCGGCGCGGAAGCGCGGCGGCAGCACCAGCACGGAGTCGCGCCGGTGGCGGTCGCTGAGCTTGCGGCTGCGCGGGAACTTGATGCCGGCGGCGCGGTAGACGCCGCAGAGATTCCAGACCGAGCCGTGGGCGGCGACCGAGAGGCCGGCCTTGCAGAAGACGGCCATCACCTCCTGGGCCTTGCCGAGGGCGTAGGCGAGGAAG
>JAPUHK010000221.1 GCA_027297745.1 Planctomycetota bacterium
GTCATGAAGATGGGGCGGATGCGCGTGCGCACGCTGGCCAGGATCGCATCGTGAGGGTCGAGCCCGTCCTCGCGCACGTTGCGCAGCGACTGGTGCACGATCAGGATGGCGTTGTTGACCACGGTCCCGATCAGGATCACGAAGCCCAGCATGGTCAGCACGTCGAGCGTCTGCAGACGCCACAGGTTGAGCAACGCAAGACCGACGAAGCCGCCCACGGCCCCCATGGGCACGCTCAGGATCACGATGAACGGATAGAGCCAGGACTCGAACAGAGCCGCCATCAGCAGGTAGGTGATCAACACGGCAAGCAGGATGTTGAAGCTCAGTGCCTGCCACGTGGCGCGCAGCTTGTCGGCGGTCCCGGCCAGCTGGATGCGCACCGCGTCCCCCAACTCTCGCGCCAGCGGCTGCACGATCCCCGCGTCGATACGCTCCATGGCGTCTTCCAGGGGCACGCTCGCCGGTAGCTGCAACTCGAGCGTGACGCTGCGCACCCGCTCGCGGCGGTTGATCTGTTCCGGGCCGCTGCTCAGCCTCACGGTGGCCAGCGAGCCGAGCGGCACGACATCCCCGCTCGGCGTCGCCACCGGGAGCTGGCGGATGTCCTGGAAGCTGCCCGAGTCCTGCTCGCGCCCGACGATGCGCAGGTCGATCTTGTCGCCGCCCACGAAGTAGTCGCCCGCGTAGGCGCCATCCACGAGTGCGTCCACCGTGAAGCCGAGCTCGGCCGCGGTGACGCCGAGGTCCGCCGCCTTCTCCCAGTTGGGGATCACGTGTACCTCGGGGTTGCTCAGCTCCAGGCTGGGGCTGGCCCGCGGGGGCTGGCCATGGAACATGTCCATCAGCTGGCCGGTCACTCGCTGTCCGATGCCGATCAACTGCGCGATGTCGGGACCCGTGATTTCGACATCGATCGAGCGTCCGGACTTTAGGCCCCCCTCGAACAGGCTGGTTTGAAACGTGAACGCTGTCGTGCCCGGCTCGCCGGAGGCGGCGCGCAGCAGGATCGGCTCGAGCTCCTTGGCACGCAGGGGGTCCACCGCCATGGCGCCCATGAACACCTGGCGGCGGCGCGCGACATAGAAGAAGTTGCCGATCACCGGTCCGTCGAGCTTGGCGGCCTCCGGCGAATCGGGATCGACATCCCAGTACGGCCTCAGGTTGTCCTCGATACGCGTGCCGATGGCCGCGAGCTGGTCCAGGTTGTAGCCCAGCGGCGGAATGACGATTCCAAGGACCAGGTTGCGGTTTCCCGTGGGCAGGTAGTCCACCTTCGGGAACATCGCGAAGCTCAGGCCCAGCGCGCCGCCCACCAACACCGCGACCAAGCTCACCTTGCGCAATAGCCTGCGCTGCACCCAGGCGTTGAATCCGATCACGAAGTCCACGAACAGACCGGCCATGCGGTCCACTGGCTTTAGCGGCGCCGCCAACATGCGTGCGGTGCGCCCCGGCCCCTTGTCGTGGGCGGTGTGTTTGGGCAGGATGCGCGCAGCGGTGGTGGGGATCAGCGTCACCGAGATGAGCAGCGAAAGGCCCACGGAGCAGCTGATGGCCAGAGCGATGTCGCGGAACAGCTGGCCGGCTTCCTCCTCGACGAACAGCACGGGCAAGAAGACCGCGAGCGTAGTGAGCGTCGAGGCCAGCACGGCGCCCCAGACCTCCTGTGTGCCCTTGACCGCCGCCACGAAGCGCCGTTCCCCGAGCTGGTAGTGGCGGTAGATGTTCTCGAGCACGACCACGGCGTTGTCGACCAGCATGCCGACGGCGAAGGCGAGCCCGGCCAGGCTGATCACGTTCAGCGAACGGCCCATCAGTCCCAGGAACAGGAACGTGCCCAGGATGCTGGAAGGAATCGTCAGCGCGATCACTAGCGTCGAGCGTGCGCTGCGCAGGAACAGGAGCAGCACGCAGATGGTCAGGAACCCGCCGATGAAGATGTTCTGGCGCACGAGCCCGACGGCCGAGTGGATGTACTCGGTCTCGTCGTAGACCTGCACCAGCATCAGCCCGCGCGCCGGCAGAACGCCGGCGTTGAGCTCCGCGGCGGCGGCGCGGATGCCCTCCATGGTCTCGACCACGTTGGCGCCCGTCGCGCGCTGGCAGTTGATGGCGATGCAGGGCGTGCCGAAGTTGCGCACCAGGCCCTCGGGCTTGCGGTGGCCGAGTCGCACCTCGGCCACGTCGCGCACGTAGACCGAGACGTCGTTCATGCGGGCCAGCAGCACGCCCTCGACTTCCTCGATGCTCTTGAGCTGGCCCAGCGTGCGCACCACGTAGCGCCGCTTGCCCTCCCAGAAGTCGCCGGCCGACGTGTCCTTGTTGCGCCCGATCAGCGCGCGGCGTACGGCCCCGATCGTCAGGCCGCGGGCGGCGAGCTTGTAGGGGTCGACGATCACATGCAGCTCTTCGTCGCGCCCGCCGAAGACGTTGGCGTTGCTGACGCCCGCCACTCGCTCGAAACGCGCTTCGATCGCGTCCTCGGCGAAGCGGCGCATCTTGTCGATCTCCATCGGCGGCGGAAGCAGCTCCGCCGCCGCGGGATGCTCCTCGACGATCGTCTGGAGCCGGCGCAAGGCGAGGCCCGGCGTGTAGGCGCGGCGCACGGGCTCCAGAACATCGGCGAGCTCGGGGTGCCGCTTCTGAAAGGCGGCGATCTCCTCGTTGGAGGCCACGCGGGGGCGCAAGATCAGCCAGGCGATCGGGGTGTCGGAGGAGCGGCTCTCGCTCATCACCGGCTCGTTCGCGTCTGTGGGGTACTCGGGAACCTGCTGCAGGCGCGAGTTGACCTTGATCAGCGCCTGGCTCATGTCGGTCCCGACCGGGAACTCCAGGTTGATCGTCCCCAGCGAGTCCTGGCACTCGCTGCTCATCTTGGTCACACCCTCGACGCCCTTGAGCTGCTCCTCCTGCTCCTGAACGATCTCGCGCTCGACCTCCTGCGGGCTGGCGCCGGGCCACGTCGTCTCGATGGTGATGGTGGGGGTCAGCACCTCGGGCGTGAGCTGCATCGGCATGCGCATCAGCGCGATGCTGCCGAACAACACGAGCAGGATCACGCCGACGGCGACCTTGACCGGGTTGCGAACGAGACCTTCGGCGAGCGCCACGTTCTTGCCTACTGGCCTGCGACCTCTAGGTCCTGGCCCGGCCGGAGGGTCTCGTTCCCGCGCACGACCACTTGCTGGCCGGGCTTCAGCTCTCCGCGCACTTCGATCAGGTCGTCCTGGCTCACGCCGAGCTCCACCGGCAACATCTGCGCTTTGCCCTCCCGAACGACGACGATGACCGGCTGCGGTCCCCCGAGCCTCAGCGCGTCCTTCGGGACGAGCAGGGCCTTGCGCGTCTTGCCGACCTGCAGCGTGACGCGCGCGAGCATCCCGGCCTTGAAGACGACGCTCTTCCGCTGCACGCGGTTTTTCACGAGCACGCGGACGGGAAACGCGCGCGTTCGTACTTCAGCTCGCGGTACGATCTTGACGACCCGGCCCGTGACCATCTCGCCCGGGATCTCGGAAAAGCGCACCTGCGCCTCGGACCCGAGTTCAATCTGCTGGATCGAGCTCCCCGGGACGCCCACCTCGATCTCCACGGAGTCGAGCGCGAACAGCTCGACGACGGGGTCGCCCTGCGAGAGCCACTCCCCGACTTCGGTGTGCTCCTCGACCACGTACCCCGCGAAGGGTGCTCGGATCACGTGTTTTGTGAGCTGCTCTTCGAGCTCCCTGGCCTCGGTTTGCAGCTGCAGCAGGCGGGCGCGGGCCTGGAGGATGCGTTCCTTGCGCGGCCCCTTCTCGGCCAGCACCAGCAGGGCCTTGAGGCGGCGCCCGCGCGCCTGCGCGTTGTCTAGGTTGTACGTAGCTTCCTTCAAGTCGTCTTCGGTGAACGACCCGCGGTCGTAGAGACTCTTCGCGCTGTCGAGCTTCCACCGGCGGAAGGCGACCTCAGCCGCAGCGGACTCCAGGCTCGCGCGGGCCCCCTCGATTTGCTCGGGCCGCGATCCGTTCTCCAGCTCGCGCAGCGCCTCCAGGCCTGCGGCCACGATCGCTTTGCGGCCCGCGAGCCGGATCTCCAGCGTGGTCGTCTTGAGCTTCGCCAACGGCTGGCCCTTCTCGACGCGGTCCCCCTCGCGCACCACAAACTCGACCACCGAGCCGTCCACCTCGCTGGCCACGAGGCTATGGCGCTGCGGCCGGACCGTGCCCAGGAAGGTCTTCGTGTCGCGCACGGTGCGCTCGACGACCGGCGTCACCACGACGTTGGCAGGCCCCTGTTGTGCGCCTGCCGGAAGCGCCGCGCAGACCGCCAGCCCCCAATAGAGAACCGTCCGCATGCCCATGGAGTCATCCTTTCCGAGGCCTCGGACCCTTCACTCTGCAAAGGTCCTACGCCCGTCCCCACACGATACCGGCGCCCGCGCAGACTTGCGAAAGACGCGCCCGGGTGTTTCCGGTGCGAACCGGATCAGGCGTTCCGAGGGGCGAACACCCGCTAGTGGCCGGGGCGGGGGCCGCGCTCGCGCGCTTCGTCAACGCGCAGG
>JAPUHK010000222.1 GCA_027297745.1 Planctomycetota bacterium
TGACCGCAGCGCACAGCCTGCCCGGTACGCCGGATGCATAGAAGAGATTGGAGTCTACGCACTCCGCTCGCCCTCGTTGGGCAGCACTCTAAGGTCGTGCACGCCGTGCTTCACTCGCGCGGCGTGCCTTATTAACCCCCCCCCTACCCTGAGGGCATGCCCGGGCTGAAGATCTGGGAGGCGCCGCCGCGCTGATGTCGTTAGCGCTGCTGTTGGCGGAACTCTCACGCAACCAGCGCATGTGGGTACGCCGGCTTCGGGTTCCTGATCCTCGCCTGCAAGGCCTGGGTGGAGGGCCTCTGAGCCGATCGCCCCATTCGGGGCCGGAAGCGCCCTTGAACCCGCGGGCCGATCGCGCGAAGTTGGAGGGCATGCGCAAGCTTGTGTACGCCCTCCCCGTTCTGATGGTGCTCAGCTTTCCCCTTTGGTCGCAGGACAAGGAAAAGGAGAAAGGGAAAGGCGACACCGGACTGACCGGCGTGCTGAGCGAAGAGAGCTTCAAGGCGCTGCACGACCTCAGCAAGGAGAAGCGGCCCAAGCTCAAGGGCAAGTTGATCGACCTGGGGAAGTCGAAGGCGTATCTCACGCTGCCGGAGAAAGGGAAGGCGCCGTTCCCGGCCGTCGTCCTGATCCACGAGTGGTGGGGGCTCAACGACCACATCAAGTACTGGGCGGACCGCCTGGCGTCGGACGGCTACGCAACGCTGGCCGTCGACTTGTACGAAGGCAACGTGGCGGACAACCGCGCCGACGCGCTCGCATACATGAAGGGCGTGGACGATGAAGCGGCGCTCGAGACGCTCAAGGCGGCGCACGCGTTCATGGCCAAGGACCCGCGCGTGCAGGCCAAGAAGCGCGCCTGCATGGGCTGGTGCTTCGGCGGCGGCTGGTCGCTGAAGCTGGCTCTGGCCGCGCCGGACCTGGACGCGGCGGTGATCTACTACGGCCGCCTGAACACCGACCCGGAAAAGCTCAAGGCGATCAAGGCCAAGCTGCTCGGTGTGTTCGGCAACCAGGACCGCGGCATCCCGCCGAAGGTCGTGAACGAGTTCGAGAAGGGACTCAAGCAGGCCGGCGTCGACAGCGAGATCCTGCGCTACGACGCGCCGCACGCCTTCGCCAACCCCTCGAACGCGCGCTACGTGCCGGAGGCGGCCGAGGACGCGTGGAAGCACGCACGCGCCTTCCTCGCGAAGAGCCTGAAGAAGTAACAGTTACCGCTTGTAACGGTCGCAAGCCACTGTCGCATCCCGAGATGCGCGCAAAGAGGTGCGGCACGGCTGCCGCAGTCATGCCGTGCAGCGGCGAATGGAGTGCGCTAACATCCGGCCGTGCGCGACCGGCGAACTCCGAGGTTCTCCCTCAAGGGAGCGATCTGGCTGTTCAGCGTGATCCTGGTCCTGGCGGTCACGCTGACGGTGCTGTGGAACGTCGTGCTGGCTCACGACCTGCGCCGCCTGAGCGCGCTGGCATCGGAGAGCGGCGCCTTCCATTGGACGTTGATCCTGCTGGGCAGTGCGCTGTTCCTGGCCGTCATCGTGTTGCTGACGATCCTGGCCATCCAACTCTTCAGCAACATCCGTTGGGGCCAGCGGCAGTCGAACTTCCTGGCGTCGGTCACGCACGAGCTGAACTCGCCGCTCAGCTCGATCAAGCTCTTCACGCAGACGTTGCGCAAGGACGACTTGACCTCGGCCGAGCGTGCCAACTTCGTGCGCAAGATCCTGCTCGACATCGACCGGCTGCGGCACATCATCGCCAACATCCTGCGCGCGGCGGAGGTCGACAACCGCGGCGAGGAGCTCAGAGTCGTGACGGAGGAGCTGGACTTCCGTGACTACCTGGCGCAGTACGTCGAGGATGTCCAGGCGCAGTACGCCGAGAACCTGGATCTGTCGCTGGAGGCCCCGGAGCCGATCTGGGTCGGGATGGACCGCATCACCTTCCGGCAGGTGCTCGACAACCTGCTCGACAACGCCATTCGCTACCGCCGGGGCAACCGCGCCACGGTGGAGCTCCGGCTCTCGGGGAGCGACGGGCACGCCTTGCTCGAGGTCGTCGATCGGGGCGTGGGCATTCCCAAGAAGGAGCTGAGCAAGATCTTCGAACGCTTCTACCGTCTGGCAGAGCAGGGAGGGCCGGAGACCGGGCGCAAGGGCATGGGCATCGGCCTCAACGTCGTGCGCTCGATCATGCTGAGCCATGGCGGCAGCGTCGAGGCGCGCAGCGGCGGGCCCGGCCGCGGCGCCGTCATCCGGCTGCGCCTGCCGGCGTTGGAGCGGGTCGAGGTGCCGGCTTGAGCCACGTGCTGTTGGTCGAGGACGACGAGCACCTGGTGGAGGGCATGGTCTTCAACCTGCGAAACGCGGGTTACGACGTGACCGCGTGCAACAACGGAGAGGACGCGCTGGACGCGATGGGACGCAGCGCATACGACGTAATCCTGCTCGACGTGATGTTGCCGGGCATCGACGGGTTGGAGGTCGTGCGCCGCTTGCGACAGGAAGGCAACACGAGCCCGGTCCTGATGATCACTGCGCTCAACCGCGCGGACGACGCCATCGCGGGACTGGACGCCGGCGCGGACGACTACGTCACCAAGCCGTTCGATCTCGACGAGATCCTGGCGCGCATCCGCGGCGTGCTGCGGCGGCAGGTGTGGGGTCGCGCCGCCGAGCCGCCGTCGGCGCCGGAGAGCCTGCAGTACGGCGAATGGTGCATCGACTTTCAAGAGTTCGGCGCGACCCACTCCGACGGACGCAAGATCTCGCTCACGGCGAAAGAGCTGGCCCTCCTGCAGTTGTTCGCCTGCCGGCCGGGCGAAGTGGTCACGCGCGAGACGTTTCTGAAGGAGGTCTGGGGGCTGCCGGCCGGCCTCGAGACGCGCACCATCGACAACTTCATCCGCAAGCTGCGCCAGGCGCTGGAGGAAGACCCCTCCCATCCCGCGCACATCGTGTCCGTGCGCGGTGCCGGCTACCGCTTCGTGCCGTAACAGAGTTACCGCTTGTAACGGTCGCAAGCCACTGCCGCATCCGGAGATGCACGCAAGAAGGTGCGGCACGGCTGCCGCAGTCAGCGCGGGCGCCCAGTAGTGCGCCCTGCGGCGCCGAGAGAGCACGATCGCGGCTGCCGGCACGAGTAGAGTGGCGGCAGCGCGGATCCCGGCGACGCCCGGAGTCCCGAAACGGAAGACGGCCGCGGCGCCAGGCAGGGAATCCGGCCGCGCCAGGGGCCGACAGTCACTATACTTACTGAAAAGAGACATTGGTTACGGCGCCGTTGGTTGCGTAAGCGCCGATCTCCATCCTTATTGAGGAGGCCTCCCGCCGCCCAGATCAGCGGCGGAGGTCAGCGTGTGCCCGAACAAACGATCGGTATTGCCGGCATCGGCTGCTCGGTGCCCTCGACGGTCCTCACCAACGACGACCTCGAGAAGCTCGTCGATACGAGCGACGAGTGGATCCGCACTCGTACGGGCATTCAAACCCGCCACGTGCTCGGCAAGGACGAAACGCTGCTGGATCTGGCCGTGGAAGCCTCACGCCGAGCGCTCGAAGACGCGGGCGTGACGGCGGAACAGATCACGGACATCCGGGTCGGCGTAAACAGCTGGTTCCGCTTCCCGAGCCTGGCGACGCGGCTGCAGGAAGTGCTCGGCGCGCTGGGCTCATCCGCTTCGGACGTGTCGGCCGGCTGCTCGGGCTTCATCTACGGGATGGAGGACGCCTACAACAAGCTGCTGATCCAAAAGCTCCAGTACCACCGCGACGGCGTGGCCCTCGTGGTGGGGGCTGAGGCGCTGAGCCATATCACGGACTGGAGCGACCGCAACACCTGCGTGCTGTTCGGGGACGGCGCCGGCGCCGTCGTGCTCAAGGCGACCGACCGCGGGGCGATCCTGGCCACGCACACGCACGCCGACGGGCGCTACGGCCCGATGCTCTACTCCGATCCCGTGAACGGCAGCCAGCGCGGCGACAACGGGGAGTGGTTCGTGCGCCGCGAGAGCAACTGGCCCTTCCTGCACATGCAGGGGCGCAAGGTCTACCCCGTCGCGGTCGAGACCATGGTGCGCGAGGTGCGCGCCGTGATCGACAAGTACAACCACGCGGCGGACGAGCAGATCGGCATCGAGGACATCGGCTACATCTATCCGCACCAGGCCAACCTGCGCATCATCGAGTCGGTGGCCAAGCGTTTGAAGGCGCCGCTGGACAGGGTCTACACGAACGGCGTCGTGCGCTACGGCAACACCTCGACCGCCTCCATCCCGCTCGGCTACTGCGACAACCGGGATCACTTCGCCGGCGGCGGCTCCACACCGCGGCTCGAGATCGACGTGGCCTTCGGGTCCGGCTTCGCCTCCGGCGCTATCCTGCGCCGCGTCGGCTGAGCGTCCGCCCTCTCCCCGTCCCGCAGCCCCCCGCGGCCCGATCCGCCCGCTTCGTAGCCCCCGGCGCCGCCTCGCCAGGACCCCACTGCACGCTTTGGGTCCCCTCTGGGATCCCTCCGGAGGGCCCACTAAATCCCTGTGGATTTCCTGGAACTAGAGCCCTGGGCGGCTATCCTTTTTGGCTTAGTTCTGCGGCCTGCTGTCCTTTCCGTTAGTGAGCGAAGGGTAGGGTGCGCGAACGGAAAGATAGACAGAATGGGAACCAGGCTTTTTGTGGGAAACCTCTCCTTCCAGACGACCGAAGACGAGTTGCGCGAGATGTTCGAGCGTGACGGCCGGACGGTGGTTGAGGTCAAGATCATTACGGACCGTGAGACCGGGCGTCCGCGTGGGTTCGGCTTCGTCGAGATGGGGTCGGACAGCGATGCGACGACCGCGATCGAGGCGTGCAACGAGCAGGAGCTCGGCGGGCGCCAGCTGCGCGTGAACGAGGCGCAAGAGCGTCGTCCCCGCACCGGCGGCGGTGGTGGTGGTGGTGGCTACGGCGGCGGCGGCGGCGGCGGTGGCCGTGGCGGCCGTGGCGGCGGCGGTGGTGGTTACGGCGGCGGCGGCGGTGGTGGTTACGGTGGCGGCGGCCGCCGCGGCTATTAGACCGCTCGCAGCCCGACAACTCGCGCGCTAGCCCGCGCGAACCACGAGAGAACACGGCCGCAGCACCTGTACGCCCAGTGACGATCTTGACCGAGATCGCCGACCAGGACGGCGCTCAATTCAACAAGATCCGCCGTGGCGCGCAGCAGCAACTCGAAAAGCTGCGCTAGGCACCACTCCGCGCGCTAGGTCGAGTAGAGCGCCGGACGGTAGCGCGGCTCCGGAATCGACCGCTTGTCTTCATGAGCGGCCGCAAGCCACGCCTGTTTGGCCTCGAGCACCGCGGCCAGCGCTTCCTGGGGCGTCTTTCCGAAGGCGGAACAGGACCCGAGGTCCGGAATATCGGCGATATATCCGTTGTCCTCTTCGCTGTGGAAGACGTTGATGTGGTAGTCCCTCACGATGCGTCCTCGATGTGGAGATTGTACCGCTCGACGAGACGCAGGAACTGCCGGATCTGATAGGGCTTGGCGTGTCCGTCTACCTGCTGCAGATTGATGAGTTCCGCAGCTTCCGGATGGGCCATGAGGTGATGGCTGCCCTTCACCCGCCGCAGCACGAATCCACAGGCCTGCGCAAGCCTGAGCATGTCGCTGAAGCGGACGTTCGCAAGGTCCCCTTGCACGAGGCGCCTCCAGAGCTTGCGGGAGTCCACGGCCCGGTGTCGAGCGCGGTTTTCTTGGCGCGCAACACCCCTCCCGCGCCACTTGGGCGCGCAAGGGGTAGGTTGGGTTGGGGGCAGGGGAAGGGCCTGACCTTTCCCAGCCGCGCGGCGCTCTAATATCGGAGGTACGTCATGCGCATCGGTTGGGTCGTTGTGCTCTTCTTGGCGCCCACCGCCTGGGGCACAGACTCGGACACGGACGGAGACGGCCTCTCGGACTTCCAGGAGCGCCACAAGTACTTCACGGATCCGGACAAGGCGGACAGCGACGGAGACGGCATCCCCGACGGCGACGCCGACGAGCGGCGCGAGTACACCTACACGGTGCGTACGGTCGTGCAGGTCATGCGCCCCGTCGACGACCCGCCCGTGCCGGACGACTACCAGGACGCGCGCGTGCTCGAGCGGCACGAGGATTGGGTCAAGCTCGAGGTGATCCATTACCCGCTCAACACCGTCGCGGCCGGCATCACCGCCGACCCGAAGTGGCGCCGCAGCGCGCAGCAGATGCACGAGTACTTGCGGCCCGGCCTTACGTCCAACTGGGACGAGCCCATGCGGGCCGAGCTGCTCGAGCGCATGAGCAGGGACGGCATCGTGATCGCGAGACTCACGGACAAGCAGCTGGCGGAGCGCGCCTCGGCCTGGCTGATGCGGTACGCGCGCTACGAAGGCGATCAGTTCACCGGCTTCTTCACGCACTTCCCGGACGGCAAGCCGGCCGTCCTGCCGGGGCTCGAGAAAGCCGTCGCGGGCTACAACAAGAAGGGCCGCACGCTCGAAACGCAGTGGAGCCGCGATCTGTTCGCCAAGGGCATGTTCGAGACGCGCGCGCGGGGCAGCTGTACGTCGTCGGCTATCTACCTGAACGGCTGCATGCGCGCGCTCGGCATGCCTACGCGCATCATCCTGACCATCCCCGTCGTGGACGCTACCGATCCGCAAGAGATCAAGATGTTGGCGCGCGGCATTCGGCATCACCGCGTGCGTGCGACCGTGCGCAAGGGCGTCGAGCGGCTGAGCGGTTGGACCTCACACACGTTCAACGAGGTGTGGGTGGGGGGCCGCTGGGTGCGGCTGAACTACTCCAAGCTCGGGCAGAACACTCTCGACGAGAATCTGTTCGGCATGATCACGCGCACGGCGACCTTCAACGATTGGTCGGAGGCTCGGGCCGCGTCCACGGTCGGCCGCCGCCAGGGGCCCCGCGCATTCGGCGACATCTTCGGCCACAACAACCCCTACTCGACGCTCGAGCTGACGGACCGCTTCGGCAAGCACGCCGACATCAAGAACGAGAAGCTCCCCGAGGCCGAGCGACTGCCGCCCCCCGGCGGCTACAAGCAACTCACGATCGTGCGCGCGCTATGGTGGGACGAGCGCCCGGACGGCGTCGATATGCGTCTGTCGCAGGAGGGCGGCCACGTGTTGGTCCAGGTTCAGGAGCGGAACGCGCACGGTGGTGTTGCGCAGTACAAGCGCTTCTACGACGCGGTCGGAAAGGACTTCGTGCTCACAGCCGAGGGCCGGCCCGCCGTGCAACTGCGCGCTGAGCGGGGTTACTGGGGCGCCGCGGGCGTCTTCTACCTGCGCATCCCGCCGGAGGAGCTCAAGCGC
>JAPUHK010000223.1 GCA_027297745.1 Planctomycetota bacterium
AAAGCCGGGAAAGGCGCGCTTCGGCGCACTCCCCTGACAATGAGAAAGCGGCGAGATGTGAGAGTTGGACACCTCGCCGCCATGACGAGCGCAGAAACGACTCCCACACGCTAGTACAGGGAACGTCCGGCGCGCGCTACACACTGAACGGGCCCGGCCGCGCCGAGGTTCCCTTTGCCCAAACGGGGCAGCGTCCAAAAAAGAAGTGGCGAGGTGAGAGTCCGAAAAACACCCCGCCACGGATTGCGCCGGCAGCGCACCGGCGCGGACAATCGTTCTAAGCGGTCAGCGCTCGGTGACCTCCCAGTCGAGGTTCAGCGCCCCGTCTCCGAGCAACTGGAGCATTTCGGCGTCGACCAGGGCCCAAACGGGATCCGGGTCGCCGGGGCACGTGAGCGGCACGGCGATCGTCTCGCCGCGCGCCAGCGCGCGCGTCAGGGCGCCACCTTGCCGGCGGCAGATGAACTCGACCGAGGCCGGCGCAAGCTGCTCCCACTCCTCGCCGAGCCGGTCGGCCTGCTCGGGGGCCCGCCGTGTCGCACGGGTAACGTCTTGCGCCGAGCCGGCCGCCGTCAGCACCACGAGCGTCGCGGCCACGAGACCGAGCGTCAGGATCAACAGGCGCTGCTTCACTGCCTTGCCTTCCAGCGTCAAGCGTGCCGCACGCCCGTCATCCACGGGTCACCCTTCCTTCACCGTTCTGTCCCGTCTGACGGGAGCGGTTTCTATCAGTTAGACGCACCAACCCGCACTTCATGCCGACGAAAATGTGGCGCAAAGCGCGGGCCACACCCGGAGGCCGCACAATCCCCGGGAAACGTGCCCATAGGGGGCGGTTTGTAACGACCATCCCGTGAACTTTCTGCTCACGGTGTGGCGCTCCTTCACCCCGCCGGGCCCGCAGGAGGCGGTCCCCCCGCGCCGCTAGAATCGCTCTTCTCTTGTCGCGTCGTCCGTGCGCGGCGGCGCCGGGGAGGGACATACCGTGAGCGAAACGACCGGACGTATCCGCGTGGAGACAGAGGCGTCGCCGGAAGGCGGCTTCGCCGAGCCCCAGCCGAAGATCCTCGACCTCGAGCTCACGCTGCGCGACGCAGAGGTGATCGCTGCCCTATGGGCGGAGCCCGGCGGCCGCGCCCGCCAGGCGCTGGCGCTCAGCGCCCTGCGCATTGGGATCCTGGCCTTGAAGCTGGCACGGGGCCGGGTGGATGGGGACGTCATCAAGCGCGAGGGCGAGCGCCTGGTGCAGAGCCTCCAGGAGCGGCTCGACAAGCACCGCGAGCTGGTCACGCTGGAGGTGGCCACGAGCTTGAAGCAGTATTTCGACCCGCAGAGCGGGCACTTCACCGAGCGCGTTCGGCGGCTGGTGCGGGAGGGCGGCGAGATCGAGCAGTTGCTGCGCCGGCAGATCGGCGCTGGGGACTCGGAGTTGAGCCGCACGCTGGCCAGCCACATGGGGGAGCAGAGCCCGCTCGTGAAGCTCTTGAGTCCAAGCCAGTCGGAGGGTTTCTTGAGCGTGCTCAGTGAGACGCTCGGTGAGGCCCTGTCAGCGCAGCGGGAACGGATCCTGGCCGAGTTCTCGCTCGACAACAAGGACAGCGCCCTGGCGCGGCTCGTGCGCGAGTTGAAGGAGCGGCACGGCAAGCTCGAGGACGGCTTCCGAGGCAGCGTAAAGGAGGTCATGCGGGAGTTCTCGCTCGACAACGAGGACTCGGCGCTCAGCCGGCTGGTGCACAAGGTGGAGCGCGCGCAGCGGCAGATCAGCAGCGAGTTCTCGCTCGACGACGAGTCCTCGGCGCTGGCGCGCATGCGCCGCGAGCTGCTGGCGGTGCTGGAGGGACACAAGCAGGACAGCATGAAGTTCCGCGAGGACGTGCGGGCCACGCTGGCCGGCATGCAGGCGCGCAAGCAGGAGGCGCAACGCTCCACGCGGCACGGCGACGAGTTCGAGGACGAGGTGTGGCGCTTCATCGATGGCGCCTGCCAGAAGGTGGGGGACGTCGCCACGCATACGGGCGACACGCCCGGTCTGATCAAGAACCGCAAGTGGGGCGACGTCGTCGTGCGCATCGGCCCGGAGGGGCTGGCGGCGGGCGCGAAGATCGCGGTCGAGGCCAAGCAGCAGGCCGGCTACGACCTGCCCAAGGCACTCGAGGAGATGGAGTGGGCGCGCAAGAACCGCGGGGCCGGCATCGGCTTGTTCGTGTTCTCGCGCAAGACGGCGCCGCGCGACCTCAAGCCCTTCAGCCGCTACGGAAAGGACCTCGTCGTCGTCTGGGACGCCGAGGATCCGGCCTTCGACGTCTTCCTGGAGGCCGGCCTGTCCGTGGCGCGCGCGTTGTGCACGCGCGCGGTGGCCGCGCGGGAGCACCAGGCGGTCGACTTCGAGGCCATCGAGCGCGCGCTGCGGTCGGTCGAGAAGCTCGGCGTGGGGCTCGGCGAGGTGCAAGGCTGCTCGGAGTCGATTCGCAGCAACAGCGAGAAGATCCTCAACCGCGTGCGCATCATGCGAAAGGAGCTCGTGAGGCAGGTGCAGAAGCTGGACGAGAGGTTCGACGACCTGAAGACCGCGCTGGACACAGACGCCGCGGGCGCGTGATCCGTGTCGCGCATCGTGCTCAGCGACAACATGCAGGTCCTGCCCGGCCTCGCGGCGGGCTCCGTGGACCTGATCTATGTCGACCCGCCCTTCAACACCGGGAAGCGGCAGCGGCACACGCGGCTGCGCACGGTGCGCAGCGAGGACGGGGACCGCACGGGATTCCAGGGGCGCCGCTACAAGTCCGTGCGGGTCGGCAGCGAGTCCTTCGCGGACCAGTTCGACGACTTCCTCGGCTTTCTGGAGCCGCGCTTGCGCGAAGCGCACCGCATCCTGGTGCCCACGGGCAGCTTCTTCCTGCACATCGACGCGCGCGAGGTGCACTACTGCAAGGTGCTGCTGGACGCGCTGTTCGGCCGCGAGTGTTTCCTGAACGAGATCGTCTGGGCCTACGACTACGGCGGGCGCAGCAAGCGCAGATGGTCACAGAAACACGACCACATCCTCTGGTACGCGAAGGATCCCGGACGCTACACGTTCCACTACGACCGCATGGAGCGCATCCCGTACATGGCGCCGGGGCTCGTCGGCCCGGCCAAGGCCGCCCGTGGTAAGACGCCGACCGACGTATGGTGGCACACGATCGTGCCCACCAACGGGAAGGAGCGCACCGGTTATCCCACGCAGAAGCCGTTGGGCATCCTGAAGCGCATCGTCGAGGTGCACTCGAGCCCCGGGGAGCTCGTGCTCGACTTTTTCGCGGGCAGCGGAACGACGGGGGAGGCGGCGGCACGGCTGGGCCGCGAGTTCCTGCTGATCGACGACAACCCGCGTGCGGTGCGCATCATGGCCGAGCGGCTCGCCTTCGCGCACCCGGAGGTCGTGGGCCTCGACGTCAGCGCCGACTCAGCCGGTGCCCCCGCTGTCGAAGCGTCCTAAGCCAACGCAAAGACGCAGAGACGCAAAGCGGAAATGAGAA
>JAPUHK010000224.1 GCA_027297745.1 Planctomycetota bacterium
GAGGTCGTCGTGCGCACGACGGCGGGCGCCTTCACGGACGAGTACTCGCGCGCGGTGCAACGCATCGCGAGCGAGGGCGACGAGGCGCTGGGCCTCGAGTCGGTGACCGGCGCGCGCGTCATCGTACGCCAGCTGATGATGGGCCCCGTCGTCGATGCGCCCATCGGGATCCGCATCTTCGGTCCGCGTCTCGGCGCCGGCTTCGCGGATCTGAGCGTGATGCGCGAGCAGTCCGTCAAGCTCGAGGCGCTGTTCCGGGACCACCCCGGCACCTGGGACATCTACGACACGTGGGGGTCGCCCAGCGACCAGATGGACGTACTGGTGGACGAGGACAAGGCCAACCTGGCCGGCGTCACGAACGCGTCCCTCGCACGGACGCTGAACGCCTACCTATCGGGCCACTACATCACGACCTTCCGCGAGGGCGACCACCAGGTCCCGGTCTACCTGCGGCTGCCGGCACAGGAGCGCCAATCGCTGGCCGAGCTGAGGAGCGCGTATGTGGAGGGCTTCCGCGGAAAGGTGCCGCTCGACTCGGTGGCCACACTGCAGGCAGACTGGAAACCCGCCAAGATCGACCGGCGCTTCCTGCAGCGCGTGATCGAGGTGCGCGCGCGCAATCTGCCCGGCTACTCGGCGAATGACATCGTGAAGGACGTGCTGGGGTCGGAAGGGTTCGAGGCATGGAAGCGTGAGCTTCCGCCCGGCTACTGGTGGGAAGTCGGCGGTGAGTTGTTCGAGTCCGCGCAGTCGCAGGACGACCTGAAAACCTCGATCACGATCTCGCTGCTGGCGATCGTGCTGCTCTTGATCATCCAATACAACGGCATCGTAAAACCGATCATCATCCTCGCTACGCTGCCGCTGGCGCTGATCGGGGCGCTCTGGGGTCTCTACCTGACGGACAACGCGCTCGGCTTCATGCCGAACCTGGGCCTTCTGTCGCTGTTCGGCATCGTCGTCAACACCGCCATCATCTTCCTGGAATTCGCGGACAAACTGATCAAGGAGAAGATCGAGGCGAGTGACGGCTCCGGCCCGATTCAGGGCCTCACGAAGGAGGAGTTCCGCGGCTGTCTCGTCGAGGCGGGCAAGGTGCGCCTGTTGCCCATCTCGATGACGACGCTGACCACGATCGGCGGCCTGATGCCGCTGGCGCTGGCCGGCGGTCCGCTGTGGGAAGGCATGGCCTGGCTGATGATCTTCGGCCTGATCGTCGCAACCGTCCTGACGCTGTTCGTCGTCCCGTCGCTCTACGCGATCTTCGTCGAAACATTCCACCGCAAACCCCTCCCGCAACTGGAACTGGCGAAGTAACAGTTGCCTCAAATCTGCGGCGCGCATGCCGCGGGACAGACGGTACAAGTCGGCCGCCGGCAGCAAGATACGACGGCTCGGGAGGGTAACTGTTGCGTGGAAAACTGCGGCAGGCGTGCCGCAGAAACGCAGCTTCACTTGCCTGTGAGGTTGAGCGCTTCGCCCTTCCCGATCGAGGCGATCGCGCTCAGCGTGTTCATGTTCGCCTCCCCCATGCCCACGCAGTGGATCTCGACCTTGCGGAAGAGGTTCAGGCGGCGCACGTCTTCGAGCAGGTGGTGCGTGCGGCGGTAGGGCCCGGGGAAGTTGAGCGTCGGCGCATCGTTGGTCTTGTGGCCGGACTCCGGGTCGCCGGCCCGGTCCAGGGGGTCCTTCCGGTCCTGGTTCGGCCAGTCGTCCCACGTGGGCACACCGTCGGTGAGCAGGAAGATCGTGTCGCACCCGGCGCTCCAGGTGCGCGGGTTCACGTATTCGTACGCGCCGACCAGGCCCGAGCCGCGCAGCTTGAAGGCACGGTGCAGCCCGCCATGCATGTTGGTCGCGCCGCGCAGCGTGCCGTGCGGACGGTTTTGCTTCTTGGAGCCGGGGCGGATGGAATCGAGCTCGCGCATGGTCGCGCGCACGCTCTTGAGCGTGGCCTTGCGAAGCCCTTTCGTGGAGTTGAGCAACCCGGCCCCGTCGCCGAACCACATGACGGCGTAGTACTGGTCCTCCTTCAGGCCCACCAGGGAGGCCTTCAGCAGCTCTCGCGCCGCGTCGAAGCGATTCTTGACCTTGTCCCACTTGACCTGCGCGAAGGCCTTCTTCCACTCCGCATTCTTGCTCAGCTTCTCCTCACGCACCCTGGCGTTGACGCCGGACACCGGCCCCTTGGGCAGCTTCTCTATCACGCGCGGGGTAAGCGGCGTGAGCATGGAGTCGGACATGTCGATCACGTAGCAGATGCGGTCGCCGGTGGCCTCGATGCCCGCGAAGGTCGCATAGCCCTTCAAGGAACCCTGCATACTCCCGTGCTGTGCCTGGTTCAACTCGGCCATCCAGCGCTTCCCCGACCGCCACACGTACTTGACGCCGAACGTCCTGGAGAGATAGCGCCCCATGACGATGCGCGTGCGCGGCAGGGTGGCGTCCTCGTCCATGCGTCGGATGAGCGCCTCCGCCGGCACGCGGAACACCTCTTCCGACCGCTTGTCGCGCTGCGTGTACAAGGCCGCGGTCAGGCTTTCGAGGATCAGCGCCCGCGCGACTTTCTTCGTGGGCAGCTTCTCCGCAAGCTCGGGGATCAACTCCAGAACGGCCGGATCCTGCCGGAAGCGCAGCGCCTCGATCGCGGCGGCCCGCAGGCAAACGTCGCGCTCGTTGCGTGCGATCGCCAGCAGATCTTGGGGTCCCGCGTTCTCCAGGTGTGGGATCAGCGACTGGTACCAGAGCCAGGCGTCTTGGGGCTTGCGGTGCTTTTCGCGCCAGGCGGCATAGACCGGCAGGTGCTCGCTCTCCGCAAAGAAATCGGCAGCTATGCTGACGATCAGGTACTGGACCTGGTCGCGCGGCGCCTCGGGTTTGCCGTAGCTCTGCGCCAGGATCTGCAGCGCGCGCATGTCCTGCGTGCTCGCCAGCCGCTCGCGGACGAGCGTGCGCTTGTGCAGAGAGGGACGCTTGATCCAACTGCGGTAGGCGCTGAGCGCCTTGTCGAAGTCCTCGGCCCCCGCTACGGAGGCTAACCCCGCAAGGACGACCAGTGCTGTGCCGACACACGATCTCTTCATGGTCCTGGCTGACCCGTTTGCAGTTTAGTCGAGCCGGGGACCGGATCTCAAGAGTTCATATACTCCCGAGATGAACGTCACTCAGACCATGAAGCGCCTGGAGACGCTGGGCACCGACACCTACAAGAAGCTCTGGCCGCGGCACGGCGTCAAGCCGCCTCTGTTCGGCGTGAAGTACGCGGATCTGTACGCGCTTCAGAAAAAGCTCGCC
>JAPUHK010000225.1 GCA_027297745.1 Planctomycetota bacterium
CAGCTTCGCCTTCCACAGCACCGCACCGAGGTTGGCGCCCAGATTTGCGACCGACTTGCTGAAGACGGCGCTCGACAAGGACGCGATGAAGATGCTGAAGCGCCCGCCCGTCGACTTCGTCGTGCCTGCAGGCTTCGCGCTCGTGCCCCCAAAGAAGGACGGGCCCGTGATCGAGCTGGTGGCCGAGGATGCGCAGTTCAACTCGGTCAGGATCACGCTGACGGCGATGAGCCTGCGCAATCTCGCCGGCACCAAGCAGCCGGCCAAGCACGACCGGGTGAAGACCTGGAAGGAGAGCTGGCTCAAAGCCGTTGAAACCAAGCCCGGGGACGTTCCCAACAAGGCGAGGTCGATGAAGCTCGGCAACGTCAAGGCGCACGGCATGGTGCTCAAGGGCACCCTGGACGGATTCCCGGTCACGCAGACAGTGTTGTTCGAGGTCAAGGATGGGTGGATCCTCGATCTGACCATCCTGACCTTCGGCAAGGGCGATCGGGTCTTTGTTTCGGGCACAAGGACGTTCCTCAAGAAGTTCCACTTGCGCGGCAAGTAGCTCCGCGCCGTCACGCGCTCTGGAGGGTCTCAAAACGAGACACCTGGTGCCAAGGAGCCGCTCCATGCCTAGGCTCACACCGTGAAACCAAAAGAGTCAACTTAGCCCGTTTGGTGTCATTGGTATTTGCGGTGCTCTTTAACAACGGTAGTCATTTAGAGGAATGCACGAAGTTGGACACTCTTCATGAGCGGGCCGCCGCACAACGGCTCTGCCTCCCTCGTCGATGAGATCCTCGCCGTCCCGGGCTTCCGGGGCCGGGTGAGGCATCTCAGCGGCTTGAAGGAGCGCTATGAGCCGTCCCTGGTGCAGGCCTTCGTCGAGCGTTGCCACAAGGGCATGCGCCGGCATCCGCGTGAGGCCGCGCAGCACGCGCGCCTGGCCGAGATCGTCGCGGTCTCCATTCGCGACGAAGGCGGAAGGGTCGATGCGCTGCGCGCCCTGGCCCAGGCCAGCATGCTGCACGGCCGCTTCCGCACGGCCCTGAAGGCTCTGAACGCGGGCGCCACGGCCGTACGCAAGAGCGGCAACGAGTCGCAGCTCGCCACGCTCGACATGCTGCGCCTGCAGCCGCTCGTGCATCTCGGTCAGTACGACGAGGCGCGCTCCACGGGGCAGCGCACGTTGATGATCTTCGACCGCTTGGGCGACCGTTCCGGTCTGCTGCGCACGCACATGGCGCTGGCCGACCTGGCCTCGCGTCTGGACCGCCCGCGCGACGCCCTGCGCCACCACGCCCGGGCTGCCGCCCTGATTCCCGCCGACGGACAGGCGCGCGTCCGCGGCGCGGTGGCCGCCAACCGCGCCGTCGCGCTCCAAGCGTGCAACCGCTTCAACGCGGCGGCGCGTCAATTCGCCATCGCCCGCGAACTGTTCGAGGCCGAGGGCTGCGAGCACACGGTGGCGCAGGTGGACTACAACTCCGCTTACGCGGAGGCCCTTCGCGGCCGCTACGAGTCCGCGCTGCGCCGCTACGCCGAGACGGAGGAGACCTTCCGGCGGCTCAAGGACACGCGCCACCTGGCGTTGATCGATCTCGAGCGCGCGGAGATCCACATCCACCTCAACATGCCGGCCGAAGCCGGCGCGCTTGCCGCGCGTGCGGAAGAGTGTTTCAAGGGCCTGGGAATGGAAAAAGAGTGTGCCCAGGCCGCGGAGCTGGCCGGCCGCGCGGCGCAGTTGCGCTGGGACACCGGCGAGGCGGAGCGTTGCCTGCTGCGTGCCGAAGCTCGTTTTGGCGAGCTGGGACTGGACGAGCGCAAGCTCGGCTGCGTTGTGCAGCGCGCAGCGGTGGCGGCACGCGACGGCCGGACCGCGCAGGCCCGCAGGTTGGCCGCAGAGGCGGAGACCCTTCTGCGCAGAGACGCCAACCCGTTGACTTCCGCCTCGGTGGGGCTGCTGCAGGCGCAGCTGGATCTGCAGGAGGGTGACGCGACGCGCGCGCTGCACCGGGCCGATACCGTGCGCATGGACTGCCGCCGCGTGCACGCCCCGTGGATCCAGATCGAGGCGCACCGGCTGATGGCCAAGGCCCACGCCGCACGCGACCAACTGGACGAGGCGATCCTGGCCTACAGGCACGCCATCGACGCGCTGGAGCGCTATCGCGGAGGCGTGCCGCCGGACGAGTACATGGCGGCCTTCCTCGCGGGCCGCTCGGAGCTGTACGCTGAGATCGTCGGCTTGCTCGTCCGGGCGCGCCACACGGAGCTGGCCTTCGAGTTTACGGAGCGCGCCAAGTCGCGCGCCCTGGTCGACCTGCTGGCGGGCCGGTCGGAGAGCACGCAGCCGGGTGCAAGGCGGCTCACGTCGCGGCGCATCGTCCACTTGCGCGAGCGGCTGAACGCCATCTACCAGCGGCTGTTCCGCCACAGCAGCCAGCCCGAGCTACGCAGTGCGCAGGTCGCCCACGAGGCGCGCCAGGAGGCCGGCGAGCTGGAGCAGGAGCTCGTGCAGCTGTTGCGTGAGGCACGTCTCGAGGACCGCGAGTCCGTCTCCCTCGAAGCCGTCGACGCGACGGATCTGCCTTCTGTCCAATTGGACCTGGAGGAGGACACGGCGCTGCTCGAGTTCTTCGTGACGGACGACGAGCTGTTCACCTTCGTCGTCACGCGCGACGCCTTCCACGTCGTGCGCCGCGACGTAACGGAGCAGGAGCTCGTGCGGCTCGTGCAGCGTTTCCGCTTCCACCTGTCCAAGTTCGACCGCGAGGGGGTGGACACGCCGGCCGGCATCCTCGAGTCGACGCGTGCCAACCTGGCCAAGCTGGCCACGTTGCTGTTGGAGCCGGTGGCGGCCCACCTGGAGGGACGGCGCCTCGTGATCGCCCCGCACGGCGTCTTGCATCACCTGCCCTTCCATGCGCTGCCGTGGGGGGACGGCTGGGTGGCGGACCGCTTCGAGGTCGTCTACACCCCGAGCGCGGCCGTTTACGGCTTCTGCCGCCGTGCCCAGCCGCGCGCCGACGGCCCCGCTTGCATCCTAGGGCTGCCCGACGAGGCGGCGCCCGAGATCGAGAGTGAGGTGCGCAGCGTGGCCGAGGTCCTGGAAAGCGAGGATCTGTACATCGGCGAGCAGGCCACGCTCGAGCGCCTGCGGGAAGTGGCGGGCCGCGCGCGCATCCTGCACGTGGCCACGCACGGCATGTTCCGGCGCGAGCAGCCGATGTTGTCCGCCATCCGCCTGGCGGACACGTGGATCAACCTCTACGAGATCTACTCGCTAAAGCTGGACGCCGAGTTGGTCGTGCTCTCCACCTGCGAGAGCGGGACCGCCGACGTGACCGGCGGCGACGAGATCCTAGGCCTCACGCGCGGCTTTCTGTACGCCGGCGCGCGCTCGCTATTGGCCAGCCAGTGGCGCGTGCACGACGGTACGGCGGCCGAGTTCATGCGCTACTTCTACGAGCGTCTGCGGGAGACGGACGACGTGGCGGCCGCGCACAACGAGGCCATGGCCAAGGTCCGAACCGAGAGACCCCATCCGTACTACTGGGCGCCCTTCTTCCTGACGGGGCGCCCGGTGAGCAAGAGCCGGCGGCCGGCCATGAGAACCGGGCTGGCCGCCCCTCACGCCGAGGAAGGCGAACGCGAAACGCAAGTTGCAACAAGGCGGAGTTCAGCATGAAGAGATCAGCGAAAGCCCTGTATGTCCTGGCCCTCGCGGCCGCGCTCGGCTTGACGGCCTGCGGCGGCGGCGCGAGCGCGTCGCCCGGCGGCGACATCTTGCTGTTCAGCGATCCGCAGATGTGCACGGGCAACCTGAACCCGTCCGGCATCGTCATCGTCGACGGCGACATCATGGCCACGGCGATCGAGACCCAGGACGCGGCGGGCCAGCTACAGGCGCCTCAGGCGCACCAGGTCGCGACCGGCAACGGCATCCTGATCGCCGTGCTGGACGGCGGCTTCAACCTCTCGGCCCCCTTCCTGCAGGGCCGCGTCTCGCCGTACGCCTACGACGCCATCGACGACGATGCCAATCCGGACGACCCCGGCAACGGCATCGACGACAACGGCGACGGCTACGTCGACTGCGCGCTGGGCCACGGCACCTTCGTAGCCGGCATGGCGCTCATGGCCGCCCCGAACGCGACCATCCTGCCCATCCGCATAGCGAACGACGAGGGGGTGGTGGACCTGGATGCCTTGAAGCTAGGCATGCAGTACGCGATGGCTTTCAACGCCGACGTGATCAATCTGTCCTTCGAGATCTCCTCGGCGCACGGGGCGATCAAGAATGAGATCGAGGACGCGGAAGCGCAAGGTATCGTGCTGGTCGCCTCCGCCGGCAACGACGGGCAGCAGAATCTCGGCACCGTAGCCAAGAGCAAACGGACGATCACTGTGGGCGCGGTCGACCAGACCGGCACGCTTGCGCCGTTCTCCAATCAGTCCGGCGGCGACAAGGTGACTGTAGTCGCGCCGGGCGTCGACCTGCTCGGCCCGCTCGGGTGGCCCGACCGGGGCACGATGGGCATCGGCAGCGGCACCTCGTTCGCCACGGGCATCGTGAGCGGCGCGGTCGCCCTGCACCTCGAAGTAAACCCGTACGACACCCCCGACGCCGTCGAGCAAGCCATCGCGGCGGCCGTGGATCCAGCTTATGACGCCTACGGCTTCGTTCTGCCGGACGCCGGCCAAATCAATCTGAACAAGGTAGTGACGCAATGAGAGTGACGCAACATCCCACACCCGCCGACCTGGCACGGTTTCTGGTCGCGCGAGACGGTGACGACCCGCGCGTGCGCGCGGTGCGCGTGCACCTGGTTGAATACGGCTGCGGCGCCTGCCTGGGGGAAGTGCGGCGCCTGGCGGGGTCCGGCTGCGAAGAGGACACCAAGAGCGTGAAAAGCGTGCCGAAGGAGTGGTTCCTGCCGCGCAAGATCTGCCTGGCCAGCGCGGGATACCGCGGGCTGGGCGGCGGCGACCTCCAGCTCATGTGCCGCGCGGGAAACTTCGAGTTGGATGTGGTCGTGCGCATGCGCGGCACGCCGGCGCACCTGGAGATCGTCGGGCAGGTGACCCACGCCAGCCGCGTCTACGAGCCCGTCGCCAACCTGACGTTGAAGTTGATCGAGGTGAAGGTGCCGGCGCCCGTGATGTCCACGAGCACGGACAGCTTCGGCGAGTTCGACTTCATGTCGCTGGAAGAGGCGACGTACGGCATCCGTCTCGGCGCTTCGAACGATGCGCCCACGGTGCTCGTCTGGGACAACGGCTAATGCTGAGCGGGGAACTTCCGGTGAATGGGGGAAGTGCGGAGCTCGCGGAGCGCCGCGCACCTACAGGGGCTTATCCGGCCGCCGCCACCGAGAGCGTGCAGAGCGTGCCGGAGGGGTGGTTCTTGCCGCGAAAGAACTGCCTGGAAAGCGCGGCATACCGCTGGCAGGGCGCAGGATACCTCCAGCTCATGTGCCGGGTGGGAGACTTCGAGCTGGATGTGGTCGTGCGCATGCGCGGCACGCCGGCGCACCTGGAGATCGTCGGGCAGGTGACCCACGCCGGGCGCGTCTACGAGCCCGTTGCCAATCTGACGTTGAAGTTGATTGGGGTGAAGGCGCCGGTGCCCGTGATGTCCACGAGCACGGACAGCTTCGGCGAGTTCGACTTCATGGCGCTGGAAGAGGCGACGTACGGCATCCGCCTCGGCGCGTCGAACGATGCGCCTACGGTGCTCGTCTGGGACGACGGCCAACGCTGAGCGGAGAACTTCCGGTGAATGGGGGATCCGTCTATGCCTTCGCTTCGCTCGGCTATGGCGGATAGCCTTCACCTGCTGCCCTCACGAGCAGCGAGCGAAGGCTGGTGCCGGGGAAGGGACTCGAACCCTTACTCCCCTGCGAGAACTAGGTCCTGAACTCTAGGAAGTAGCATCGCGCCCACGATCTCCGTACCCACGCGCCCAATCCGCCTCAGCTCCCAATCACGCCACTGCGCTGCGCGGTGCAGTTCGACCAACACAGCGCTCGGCTGCGGGTTTGTAGCTAGCGCCTTGCTCCATGAGCTAGACACGGGCGGCCTGGCGCGTGCCGGCCAGTTCGATCAGGTCGTTGCGGTTCATACACATACGTCGAGGGCGGTGTCAGGCTCCGGCGCAAAGAACTAGAATCTCCCGCGGCCCGGTCAGGGTTGGGAGGGAAGCTATGGGACTCGATCTCGGACGCAGAAGCATCGTCGCACTCGGGCTACTGCTTCTCCTGGCCGCCCCCTTGGCCGCTCAAGAGGATGTTGCTGATCTCATCGCCGACCTGCAGAGCAAAGACGAGTATGTGCGAAAGCTGGCACGCGATGCCCTTGTGAGCAAAGGCGAGTCGGCGCTCGAGCCAGTTCTTGGGCTGCTGGAGCATGAGGATGCTCGCTTGCGCACCCAGGCGCTCCTGATCCTCGAAGGGATGGGGCCCAAGGCGAGTCGTGCAGTTCCTCGCCTTCGGAAGATCGCTGCCGAAGATCCGAACCGCGACGTGCGGAAGCTGGCGCTGAGCGCGTTGCTGCGCATTGAGCCCCAAATGCCCGTACCGATGTCCGACTTGATCCGGATGCTTAAGTCGTCAGAGGATCACCAGATAGAGATCGCGGCGGAGACGATCATGACGCTCGGCCCGCAGGCGAGAAAGGCGCAGCCGATCCTGATCAAGCTGCTGCAGGAGAGGCAGGGAGCCGCCGTTGCGGCCGTGCGCCGTAAGGCGACGCCGGAAGAGGTTGCCCGCGCTGTTCGCGCCCCGGAAGCCCAGCTCCGCGTGCCGCTGGCACGCGCCCTGGGTGCGACTGCGGTTGCCTCCGAATCAGGGCAGACCGCGCTGTTGGATCATGCGATGCTCCAGGGCCACCTCTTCGGGCTGCTGCCGCCCGAAGACTTGGAGTCTCTTGCCGCAAGCGGTGCGCGCGTGCTCGTTGTGCTCGTACAGCGCTGGTCGGACTACGTTCGGGGACGGGATGCGTGGGTGCATGAGATCGCAGCGCGCATCGGAGTCAAAGCCGAAGACCCGATTCTCCATGTCCTGCGCGAAGGGAACGCCCTGGAAAAAACACGTGCGATCGATCTGTTGAAGGCGATGGGGCCCTCAGGCGGCGTCAGCGTGGCAACTCTCATCGGGGCGCTGGACGATCCTGCTGCCGCTGTGCGGAGAGGATCAGCAGGCGCTTTGGGCTCCATGGGTCAGGCGGCCAGCGCGGCAGTGCCGGCGCTAGTCGAACTCTTGCGGGACAAGGAGATGCGAAGTCGCCTTTGGGCCGCATTGGCGCTCGGCCAAATCCTGGGGATCGGTCAACGTGCATTGTCTCCACGCGACCAACGCAAGCTGATCGCACAGGAGGGAATCGGCGGCGGATTGGAGTGGCTCGCAGCACATCAGGACGTAGATGGGAATGGCATGTGGGACTGCGACGCGTTCATGAAGCACGACCCGGCCGGCGACAAGTGCGATGGCCCCGGGAGAGCGCTCTACGACCCCGGTGTGACCGGCCTGGCGCTGCTCGCGTTCCTAGGGGCCGGATGCACCGACCGCGACACCCCCTACGCCAACAACGTGCACATGGGCCTGCGCTACCTCTCGAGCATCCAGGATGTAGAAGGATGCTTCGGCCCGCGCAACAACCAGCACTTTGTTTACAACCACGCGATCGCGACTCTGGCGATGTGCGAGGCGTGGGCCATGACCCGCAACCCACGCTACAAGAAGCCGGCGCAGGACGGCCTGAACTGGATCTCCAGGGCGCGCAATCCGGGCCTGGCGT
>JAPUHK010000226.1 GCA_027297745.1 Planctomycetota bacterium
GGAACGAGGTAGTCGCCGTTCCAGACGCGGAGCGTCTCAAACGCCGCCGCGAGCGCGCGGCCAAGTCAGCCAAGTAACAGTTACCTCAGCCCCTGCGTGCAACTTCTGTCCCGCTCTCGAGTTGGAACGCTGACCTGCGGCATTGGTGCCGCACTCTCCTGGACCCAACTCTGGCTACCAGACCCACTTATGCTCGCACCATGAGGCAACTGTTACTTCGGGCGGGGCGCGTCCGGGCGGGGCGGGCGGGCGACACCCGCCGCAAGCAGCTTGCGGCGCGCACGTTCTTCGATGCTGCGAACGTCCGCAGCGGTGCTGGCCAACTGGGCTGCGATGCTCTCGTGGGCAGCGCCGCGCATGCGGGCTTCGAACACCGTCAACTCCTGCGCTTCGAGCTCGCGCACGACCGCGTGGCGCAGGCCGGAGACGGTCGCGATCAGGCTCCCGCTCAACTCGTCGTCCGGCCACACCAGCTCGCGCGCGGTAGGCTCGGCCACCCGATCCGCGAGCTTCGCCTCGACCATGCGGTGCGTGTAGGCGCGCAGCGCGCTCGCGTCGCGCAACTCGACTTGCCCCTGGCACGCGGCCAGATGGAAAGCCAGCGTGAGCGAGTGGGTCAGGTCCAGCACCTCCTCGTCATAGCGCGGTCCCGTTCCGATGCCCGTACGCGTGTACGCGTAGAGCAGGGGCTCGACCTCCTCCAATAGCTCCCGCTGCCGCGCGACGTTGCCGCGCCGGTACGCCTGCAGCAGCTCCGCGAGGACCGGGTCGCCCATGGTGCGGCTACCAGAGGCCCGGGAAGTGCGCGCCCGTGCGCGCCTGGTAGCGTCCCTGGCTGAAGGACTCGAACAGGGTCCTGACCAGCGGGTGCAGCACCTGCTCGCCGCCCTGGTAGGGTTCGAGGCTGTCCTGCGCCGCGTACGTGGCGTGCTCTCCGCCATGGACCAGCACGTGATACCAAGGCTGGTCACGCTTCGGCTGCGTCCGGTTGTTCTGGTACCAGGCCTGCTCCGCGCGGCACTCGGGATCGAAGCCGGCCACGACGCCGCGGTACCCATAGCGCCGGTGCTTGACCAGTTGCCCGATCTCGAAGCTCGGCCCCTTCAGCTGCATGACGTCGCCCACGCGCATCATACTCCGCGCGCTCAGACCGTGTCTTCGGGCGGCGGCGGCCGTCGCAACTGCTCGAGCAACTCGTGCTCGGCGCTCCCGGGCGGCGGCTCCGAGTCCCCGGAAGCGTAGCGCCAGCGGACCGTGGGCGGCAGGGACATCAGGATCGACTCGACGCGACCGCCGGTCTTCAGCCCGAACAGCGTGCCGCGGTCGTAGAGCAGGTTGAACTCCACATACCGGCCGCGCCGGTACTCCTGCCATTGCTTCTGCTCCGCCGTGTAGGCCGTGTCCAGACGCCGCTTGACGATCGGCAGGTACGCGTCGAGAAACGAGCCCGTCCCCTCCTGCACGAAAGCCGCCGTATGCTCGAGCTTGTCGGGCTCCGCGTCGCTCACCTGCAGGTAGTCGAAGAAGATCCCGCCGACGCCGCGCCGCTCGCCGCGGTGGGGGAGGTAGAAGTAGCGGTCGCACCAGTCGCGGAACCGCGCGTGGTCCGCCACATCTGCGTGACGCTCGCACAGTTCCCGCCAGACGGAGTGGAAGTGCTCTTTGTCCTCCGCCTGGAAGTAATAGGGCGTCAGATCCGCGCCGCCGCCGAACCAGCGTGCGTCGCCCTGCTCGATGTAGCGGAAGTTGGCGTGCACCGTCGGCACGTGGGGGTTCAAGGGATGCAGGACGAGCGAGACGCCCGTGGCGAAGAACTCCGTCCCGGAGCCGGGGAGCTTGGCTGCGAAGTCCGGCGGGAAGCTCCCGCGCACCGCCGAGACGTTGACCCCGCCCTTTTCGAAGCAGGCGCCGCCGCTGAGCACGCGCGTGCGCCCGCCGCCGGCTTCGGGGTGCTCCCAGAGGTCCGTCTGGAAGTGCCGCCCGGACTGCCGTTCGTCCTCGATCGCCTGCAGCGCCGCGCAGATGGAATCCTGCGCCCCCAGCATCAGCTCGAGCATGCGCTTGCGGAACGGAAGCTCCTGTGTGGCCTCGTGCAAGCGGTCGACCATGACGAGCAGTGTAATCTGGCAAGCCCATGGCAAAACGCAAGCGCGATTCGCAAGGCCGGCTCCCGCGCCCGCTCGACGGCGTCCACGTGCTCGAGATGGGCCAGCTCATAGCCGGCCCGCTGGCGGGGACGCTACTCGCCTGGTTCGGCGCTGAAGTGATCAAGATCGAGCCGCCGGGGGAAGGGGATCCGCTGCGCGGCTGGCGTGTGCTGGACCGCGGCACGTCGCTCTGGTGGCGCAGCGTCGGGCGCAACAAGCGTTGCGTCACGCTCGACTTACGCAAGCCGGCCGGCCGCGACCTCGCACGACGCCTTGCGGCGTGGGCGGACGTCGTGTTGGAGAACTTCCGCCCGGGGACGATGGAGGCGTGGGGTCTCGGGCCGCGCGACCTCGAGCCGCTCAATCCGCGCCTGGTCTATGCGCGTGTTTCCGGCTACGGCCAGACGGGTCCCGACTCCCGCCGGGGCGGGTATGCCGCCGTCTGTGAGGCGGTCGGCGGGCTGCGCTACATCACGGGCGAGCCCGGCGCTGCACCCGTTCGCCCCAATGTCAGCCTGGGGGACCACCTGGCGGCGCTGGAGACTGCGTTCGGGATCATGGTCGCGCTCTACCGGCGTGATGCGCGCGCGGCCGGAGGTTCCGAGACGGTCGACGTCGCGATCGTCGAGTCCGTGGCCAGGGCGCTCGAGGGTGCGCTGGCCGAGCACGACTTCGACGGGACCGTGCGCGAGCCGTCCGGCTCGACGGTCACCGGCATCGCCCCGACGGGAGCCTATCCCTGCGCGGACGGCCGCAGCGTCGTGATCGGGGCCAACAGCACGTCGAACTACACGCGCCTCATGGATCTGATCGGGCGCACAGGACTGGCCCGCGACGCGTCGTTACAAACCAACGCGGGGCGCGTCGCGCGCCGCGCAGAGCTGGACGCCGCCATCACGGAATGGACGCAGGCCCGCGCGAGCGGCGAGGTCCTGGAGGCGTTGGCGCAGGCCACCGTGCCCGCGGGCCCGATCAACACCGTGGCCGACCTCCTGCGCGACCCGCACTTCCGCGAACGGGGGCTGCTGGAGTCCTGCGAAGTGGAGGGAGTGCCGCGGGCCCTGCCGGTCCTGGGGCCGCGCCTGCAAGCGGCGCCGGGCCGCACCGAGTGGCCGGGGCCGGCGCTCGGAGCGCACAACCGCGAGGTATTCAGGGATCTCCTGGGGCTGAGCGACGACGAGTACGCCGCACTCGAAGCCGAAGGCGTCGTCTGAATCGGCGCAACGCGCACTCATCTGATAGTTTCAGGGTCGTCGTGCGCCGAAAGAGAGTCTGTGGCATCCTGCTGATCTGCCTCGTGGCCGCCGCGCATGCAGGCGAGCCCGAGGCCGCGACGGCCGACCCGGCGCGCTGGACCGATCCGCGCGGCACGCCGTCCGGCAGCCACAGCAGCCGCGCTCTGCCCGTGTTGGACCCGGTCGAGGAGGCGTGGAGCTTCGCGCTTCCGGGTACGACCGGTGCCCCGCCCGTCCATTGGGACGGGACCGCATACATGCTGTGCCGCAACGGCAAGCGGCGCGCGTTGCTCGCTTTCGATCTGCATACCGGCGAGCTGCGCGCACGCAAAGATCTGCAAGCGGGCCCGCTGGGCAAGCCCGTCGTATGGGACGGGCTTGTCATCGTGCGTCTCACGGACACGCAGCTGATCGGCTATGAGGTGGCCGGCAAGAGCTTCCGCCAGCGTTGGAAACCGCGCCTGCGCGACCGCGACGGAAAGGAGGCTTCGCTCAGCGATCCGATCGTGATCGAGCGCGAGGTCTTCGTGCGGCACGGCGAGAACCTGCTCAAGCTCAAGCCCGGGCCGCGGCCCGTGCGGTGGGTGGCGCGCGGCGACTTCGTCGGTCGGCCGGCCGTGTACGGTTCGTTCGTCTTCATCCTGGGCCATGCCGAGAAGCCGGGCTATCGCCCGTCGCTGCACATCTACGCGTACGAGCGGGCCAGCGGCGCGCTCGCGGCCATGACCAACGTGGCCTGGTACGCCGCAAAGGACCCGCCTCCCGGGCGCAGCCGCGGGGAGATCACGGTCTCCCCGACGCGCACCTACGTGCGTGCGCCCGCGCCGCTGGCCGCCAAGTCGGGCGCCCTGCCGTACGCCAGCGTGCCGTGTGCGGTGACGAAGAACACCGTGGCGCTCGGGGGCGACGTGGGCCTGCACGCCTTTGTCGTTCCGCCTTCGGTGCACCGCAAGGGACTCCTCGCGCTCGAGCGGGAAGAGGAGTCGCGCTGGTTCCTGTGGAAGGAGGGGGAGGGGAAGCTGGTAGCGAGCTCCACGGGGCGGCGCGGGCTGTTCCGGCACCCGCTTCCGGCGACGGTGCTCGGTGACATCGTGTACTTCGGCACCTGGGCGGCGGACATCGAGACGGGCGAGATCCTGTGGAAGTTGCCCGTGCAGAAGCCGCGCTTCGCCGCGGTTCCCGCCGACGAGCTCGTGCTGGTCGTCGACGGCACGACGCTGCGCGCATTCCGCCGGCGGACGGACGGCTGAGATGGGAGGACGCGTTCTGCTGCTGCTCCTGTGCTGCGCAACCTCCGCCGCGGCGGAGCGCGCCGTGAGCCGCGACGGCAACCTGCTCGAAGGCGAGCTCGTGCTGTCTGTGGCCGGGCGCACGCTGACCAAGGGCAAGCGCGTGCACTCCCTCGACGCCTTCTACCTGGTCGAGAAGGACGACGGCTCGCTCTTGTGGGCGCCCGGTTATCGGGCGCGCCTGCGCGGCTATGAGCTCCTGAGCCGCGCTCAGCGGCGCGGGACCCTGCTCGACCTCACGAAGCAGGCCTTGAAAGCCAAGAACGCCCGCCTGGCGCGTACGCTGTTCGAGTCGGCGCAGTCGCTGGGCCTGAGCGGCAGCGCATCGGAGAGTCTCGAGAGGAAGATCGTGCGCGCCGGGAACAAGCCGCGACGGCCCGACTCGAAGGCCAGCGAACGGATCCAGCGCGAGGCGGCGGCGGCGGCCAGGTTGCTGCCGTTGATCCTCACGGAGCGGGCACGGAAAGAGCTCGCGCGCGAAGGAGGCGACCGGGAGCAAGGCTTGCGGCTGCTGCGGGAAGCGCTCGTGCGCGCCCCCGCGCATGGACCGGCGAATCGTCTGCTGCGCGATCAAGCCCCGATGGACTTCACGCTGGGGGACCCGCGTTTTTGGTTGGACTGGCATCTCGACCTGGAAGCGCGCGGCGCGCACACCGCTCCGGACGGCCTGGAGCTCAAGCGGGCCAGACACTACTGGCGGCCGGACCTGTACGGGTTGCGGGCGGGCCCCATCCTGCTCGTGACGCCGGTCAAGGATACGCGCGTTGTGGGGCGCTGCGTCGCGACGGGCCGCCTCACCTGCAAAGTGCTCGAGACCCTGTTCGCCACGGACACGCCCCGCGAACACCAGCGCGGCCCGCTGACGATCCTGCTGTACTCGAGCCAGAAGGAGTACAAGGACAAGCTGGGCGGCTACGTCTCCAGAGAGCCGCCCACGTATCTGGAGCGCTCCGCGGGACACTACTCACCCTCGGAGCAGCTCTCCAAGTTCTATTGGCACGAGAGTCCGGATGCGGAGCGGCGCATCGTCGGGACCTGCGTGCACGAGCTCACGCACCACTGGATCCGTGAGCGCAACCCGCGCTATGCCATCAGCCAGGTGCGGCGCCGTGGGAACCAGCCCGGGTTCTGGATCGTCGAAGGCTTCGCGACGTTCATGGGGGAGGGCCGCTACGACCTCGACCGCGGCACTTGGAACCTGTTCAACGAGCGCAGCCGCTCGCTGGACGTCGTGGACCTGTTGGCGTCGAAGAAGGGGCTGATTCCGTGGGAGCGGTACTACGCGCTCAGCCAGGAGAAGTGGCGCGAGCTTCCGCACGAGATGGTGATTACCGTCACGCCGCGTTGGTCGCTGCGTACCGTGAAGTACTCGCTCAAGAGCATCTTCTACAAGCAGGCCGCGGCCACGGTGCACTACCTTTATCACTGCGGGGATCCGAAACTGCGCGAGGCGCTCCTGGACTACGTTGTGAATCACTACAAGGGCGATGGACCCAATATGGATCCGAAGACTGCCTTCGGCATGTCTGCAGCGGAGCTCGGCAAGCAGGTCGAGGCCTTCGCCCGCAAGGTCGCCGGCGGCTGGCGGCCCAAGTGACCCTACGCTCCCGTATTCGCGGCCTGCGCTCGAGGAGCCCGGCCCCCGTTTACCGGCCGGTTACTCCTCGGCCCGCGCTCCCAGGCTAGGCTTCGAACGCCAGACCCACGCAGTTCGTCCAAAAGGCCGAAGCCCGATCGCGCCGGAGGCACTTCGATGAGCATTCATGCCCACATCCTGGCCACGCTGGCCCTGGCCCTGTGTATCGCGCCGGCGTCCGGGGCGGAGCAAACGGGGGAGCAGTCGTCCGCGCCGAAGCGGGCCGAGGCGCTGAAGCTGGCGCTCGAGCGTCTCCGAGAGCAGCAGAACGCCGACGGCTCGTGGGGCAAGCGCCACACGTACGCGGTGACCGGCCTCGCCTGCCTGGCCCATCTGGCCGCAGCGGACGAGCCGTTCGATCCACAGCGGGGCCCGCACAGAAAGGCCCTGACACGCGGCATCGAGTACCTGCTCGCGCAGCAGAAGGCCGGCATGTTTCCAAAGCAGGGCCACACGTGGATCCACGGGCAGGGCTTCGCGACCCTGGCCCTGTCGGAGGCGTATGGGCGCTCGCTCTTGTGCACCCGCAAGCCGGATCTCGACCTGAAGCGCCTGCGCCGGGTTGTTCAGCAGGCCGCGATCGCGATCACGCAGCATCAATCGACGTCCGGGGGTTGGTGGTACACGCCCGGGAGCCCCGCACAGCACGAGGGCTCCACGACCGTGTTCGCCGTGCAGGCGCTCGTCTCCGCGGCCAACTACGGCCTGCAGGTGGACGAGAAGGCGCTGGAGCGCGGTTTCGAGTACCTGAAGAAGTGCCAGAACCCGGACGGCGGCTTCGACTACAAGCTCGGGCCGGGCACGGTCAGCATGAAGGAGGGCACGGCGGCCGGCGTGGCGACGTTGTCGCTCATGAAGAAGTTCGATTACGGCGTGATGATCGACGGCATGAAGTTCCTGCACACGATCGGCCACGACGCCATCAGCAAGGAGCGCTTTCCGTATTACGGCCACTTCTACGGCTGCATGGGGATGAAGCTCTTCGGTGAGGAGATGGCCGCGCAGGAGAAGACGGACGCCTACATTGCGGCGGTGCACGCGACCTTGCTCGGTTGGCAGCAACGCAACGGGGAGTGGCCCCAGCGCGGATGGATGATTCAGAACGGCGGCGAGGACGGCGCCTACTCGACCGCCTTCGCCTCGCTCTGTCTCGCCATCCCGGACGCGCGTCTGAGCATCTTCAACCGGCGACCGCCCACGCTTCCGGAGAGTGACTCGCGGGAGGAAAACGGCTAGGCTCTGGACTCCCAACCGGAGGTGAGCGCATGTCGGATACCGTCCACAAGAAAATCGAAGTCGTCGGCACGTCCGGCGAGTCCTTCGCCAAGGCCGTGGCCAGCGCCGTCGCCAAGGCCTCTGAGTCGGTGCGCAATCTGGAGTGGTTCGAGGTGACGGAGCTGCGCGGCCGCATCACCGGCGACAAGATCGCGCAATACCAGGTCTCGCTGAAAATCGGCTTCAAGCTCGACTAGCGCCGCCCCCAGGGCTAGCCGGCGAGGGAGCCCATCGGGTCCCAGGGCGGCAGCACGATCGGTTCCCGTTCGAGCGCTTGCTGCAGATCGGCCGGCAGCGCGTCCTTGCGCGCGGCGATCTCGAACATGTACTCGCCGAACCACGAATCGTTCATCACGTAGAAGCCCTTGCGGCCGCTCTCTTTCTCGCCCCAGCTGTTCTCGACCCGCCAGCGGCGCGGCTTCCCGTCGACCACGTCCACGCCCGTGAACAGCATGGCGTGGGTCATCAGCGTCTGGTGGTAGCGCAGGCGGTCGGCCTTCTGGAGATCGAAGCTGGTGTCGTACAGCTCACCGTACTCGTACAGCTTCGCGTCCCACAGGCCGATCTTGCGCTGCATCATCTTGCCGACGTCGCAGCCCATCCAGACCGGGTCTCCGCCGACGATCGCGTCCATCGCGATCTTTTTCATCAGATCGATCTCGACGTTGAGATAGAGCACCGGATCTCCGCCTACGACGTTCCCGAGGTACTCGACCGTGAAGGTGCGGCCGAACGGGCTCGTCGGGCGGGGGTCGTGCACGAGGCAAATGTAGTCGTCGAGCGGCAGGGTGATGTACTTGTCCGCGAACTGCTGCGGGGTCATCTCGCCGTCGCGGTGAAACTCTTTCTCCTTGTCGTTCCACTGCCAGTCGAACTTGGTCGGCGGCGTTCCGAGGTGGATGCACAGCATGCGGTACACCGCGTCCAGGACCTCGTCCTTCTTGCGGCGCAGGTCGCCGGCTTCCGACCCGGCGGCGTGCATTTCGCGCAGGTCGCGCGCGCCTTCCCGCAGCTTGCTCAGGATCACGCCGTTCATGCGGTAGGTGTTCGACGAGCTGTCGGTCTCGGGCATGGCCGCCTTCGGGACCAGGCCGTGCTTGCGCACGAGGCCAACGAACATATTCCACTGGCCGCCGTCGTCGAGCGGCCGGTCCAGGAGGAAGGCGACCGTGCGGTCGTCCACGTCGCGGTCGGCGGTCTCGAGGATCGCTTCGAGGAA
Organism: Planctomycetota bacterium; assembly: GCA_027297745.1. Classification (GTDB taxonomy): domain Bacteria; phylum Planctomycetota; class PLA2; order PLA2; family PLA2; genus JAPUHK01. Next base: position 8,802 of record JAPUHK010000226.1, read on the forward strand.
GTGGTTGGACTTCTCGAACTTGTCCCAGAACAAACAGTAGTTCTGGCTGAACTCGAAGTCCTTGAGCTGCATCTTCTCCATGGCGCCCGGGCGGAACAAGTTGAGCCCGGCGAACATCCAGCAGCGGCCGGAGCGCTTCTGGTTGGTCACTTTCCAGTCGTCCAGCAAGTTCGAGAACGTGTGGTCGGTGCCGGTCACCACCTCGCGGTTGAGCGCCACGTCGTCGAGCGGCGTCTGCGTGACGGCGTTCTGGGCCACCTTGTTCTGCGGGTTGTCCGCAAAGGCGCGCCTCAGCTCGGCGATGCGCTCGGGGGTCAGAATGCCCGGGTGGCTGTCCACCGCGGCGGGTGCCGGGGCGGTATCGGTGGAGGTGGGGGGTGTCGACATGGGTAAGCCCTGTACTGTAAATCGGCCGGGGGCAAGCAGTTCCCCCGGCTCCGGGGCACATGATAGAGCCATGGTTGCAGGGGTCTAGGACGATTTGGGCCATGGGGCCCGGGCGGCCTCAGAACGGGTTGGTGGCGAAGACCGAGAACTCCGGGATGAAGCCCCGGCCGTCGATCTTCAGCGCTCCCACGATGGCGTCTGCGATCTCCTTGCCGCGCAACTTCTTCGGGGAGGCCGGCTGGTCGTGTCCGGCCTTGGAAGCGAACGGGGTCAGCACTTCGCTGGGGTTGACCAGCATCACGCGCACGTCGTGGCGCCGGAGCTCGTCGCGCCAACTCTCGGTCATCGAGCGCAAGGCCGCTTTGGAGGCGGCGTACGCGGTGCTGCCGCGCCCACCCTTGAGGCCCGAGGTGGAGGAGATGTTGATCAGCTCACCGGACTTCTGGCGGATGAAGTGGCGCGCCGCTTCACGCGCCATCAGCATGGCGCCGGTTACGTTCGTCCGGAACAGCTGTTCGAAGTCCTTCAGTTGCATGTCGGTCAAGGGCGTGAAGTGCCCCACGCCCGCGTTGTTGACCAGGATGTCGATGCGTCCGTGACGCTCGGTGAACTCCCGCACCGTGCGGACGGCGTCCGCCTCGAGGCCGACGTCGCCCTGGATGCCTTCGACGCCCAGCTCCTGCGCGGCCGCCTCGAGCACGTCGGCGCGCCGGCCGGTGATGGCGACTGCGGCTCCTTCCGCCTTGAAAGCCTCCGCGATGGCATAGCCGATTCCCTCGCTGCCGCCGGTGATGAGTGCCTTGGCTCCGTCGAAGTTCATCGTGCGTCCTCCTTGGCCCCCAAGATAAGGACGCGGGTAAGGTATGCGCGTGCTCGGCCTCAAGAGCAGTACGGATTCCGCCTGGGCGCAAACCGCGCTGGAGGACGAGGTCGCGCTGCTGAGCGACCACGCCCACCTCGAACGCAAGGCCGCAGGGCACGGCATGAGCCTGATCGGCTGGTTCCCGGAGCAGGCGCCGGCCATTCTGGAGGTCGTGCGGGAAGAGATGGAGCACTTCGAGCGCGTCTACGCGCTGCTCGCGGAGCGCGGGGAGGTCTTGGGCCCGGACGGCGGCAACCCGTACGTGCGGCGCTTGATGCGCGCAGGCGACAAGACGCTCCTGAGTCGCGTGCTGCGCATGGGGCTCGTCGAGGCGCGCTCGTACGAGCGCTTCAGCCTGCTCGCCGACGCGGCCTCAGGACAGTTGGCGCAACTCTACGCGGACCTGCGCGAGAGCGAGGCCGGCCACCATGCCTTCTTCCTCAAGCTGGCCTACGGCCGCTGGCCGCGCCCGGAGGTCCAGGCATGCTGGCAAGCGCTGGCCACGCTCGAAGCGGAGATCGTCGCCGGCATCGAGTGGGGGCCGCGCATCCACTAGTTCGCGCTGACCGTGCCGCTGCCCGCGCAGTGGGGGCAGTAGCTCGAGCTATTGCAGGCCGGGCAGTGCAACGTGACGCCCATGGGAGTGCAGTGCGAGCATTCCTTGGCGCCGTTGCACTCCGGGCAGAGCTTGCCGCCCGCGTCGCCGTCCCCCATGCACGTCGGGCAGATGGTCGTCCCCCTGCAGTGCGCGCAATCGGCCGTGTCGTCGCACAGAGCGCAGATCCCGCTTCCCTGGCAGAGCTTGCACATGCCTGCGGCGCCGCTCGTAGTGTCCGTCTCGGTCGCGGTCTCCGTGCCGGTCGAGGAGCAGCCGAGCGCGAGCGCGATGAGGAAAGCCAGTCCGATACCCTTTTTCACGGCAGTCTCTCTTTCCGGGGCGCTGCACAGCATCGTTGCGCCCACTCTGAAACGGGCAGACCCATCTTAGCGTCCGCGCGCCGTAGCTGGGAACCTCCGGCCCGCGACCGGCATCGAATGTGAGACTGCGCACGCTGCGCCGCGCCGGAGCGCCTGCCCGCACAGGAATGGGCTAGGATGTCGGCTCGGGCAGGGCGTGCTCGGTGAACGACGGAGGAAATGCGATGACACGGGTTTCGCTGGTTCTCTTGGGGCTGACGCTACTGACGGTGCTCGGCCTGGCCAACTTGGCGCCGGCCGAGTCCTCGGACGCCGTGGCGCGCGGGAAGAAGATCTTCAACGACACCGGCGACGACTTCGAATGGCCCTCCTGCGCTCATTGCCACGCGATCGTCTCTGCTAAGGAGGAAGCGGAGAAAACAGGGCACGTCAAGCCGGCCTACCCCGTGCTGAACACCTCCAACCGGGGCGCCTGGAAGAACAAAGCGAAAGGCACGCTCAAGACGGCTGGGGACGCCGGAAACATCTGCGTGCGCGCCTTCCAGAAGCGGAAGAAGCTCCCGGCGGAGCAGGTCAGTGACCTGAACGCCTACCTTGCCAGCGTCTCGCCGTCGAAGGACGTCAAGCCGCGCAAGATCAAGTACGCGCCCAAGGTACTGGAGGACTTCTCGGGCGGAAACGCGGAGGAGGGCAAGAAGAAGGTGCAGCTGTACTGCGCCGGGTGCCACGGGTCCGGGGACAATTCGGTGATCTGGGAGCTCAAGAAGGGCAGGAAGAAGCGCCTGCGGGTCGCACAGAAGGTGCGGGGCTACACGCGCAAGGGCGAGTTCAAGGCGAACAACGGCATGATGTCGTTCTTCGCGATCGAACGCCTGCCGGACAAGGACCTGAAGGACATCATCGCCTACGTGGGCAAGTAGCGCGTGCGGCCGCCGTTCCATCTCGCGTTTCCCGTACGGGACCTGAGCGAGACGCGCGCCTTCTACGAAGACGTGCTCGGTTGCGGCGTCGGGCGCAGCAGCGAGCGCTGGATCGACTTCGATTTCCACGGCCACCAGATCAGCGCGCATCTGAGCCCCGAGGAGACGCCGGTGCAAGCGAACGAAGTCGACGGCGACGCGGTGCCGGTGCGGCATTTCGGCCTGGTCCTGCCCTGGGAGGAGTTCGAGCCGACCGCCCAGCGCCTGCGTGCGGCGGGCGTGGCTTTCTTGATCGAGCCGCGCACCCGCTTCGCGGGAGAGCCCGGCGAGCAAGCGACGATGTTCGTCCAAGATCCGAGCGGCAACGCGCTCGAGTTCAAGGCCTTCAAGGACCCCGGGCAGCTGTTTGCCAGCTAACGCTTGCCGTCCGTGATGCCGGGCCAGTCGTCCGTGCGGAAAGGAGAGGCGGGCAGCCCCGCCTTGTTGATCAGGTTGCAGATCGGGTTGTCGGCCCAGCCGTAGCGCACTGCCACGGGGTCCGGTACACGCGGATGGGAGCACACGACCGTCTTTCCGTGAATACGTGCGTGCGCCCAATACCAACGTTTGTCCTTGCCCGCGATGGCGAATCCGCGCAACGGTTCGTCGTTGCGCGTGCGCAATCCGCCGCCGACCGGCGGAGGCGGATGGGCCCGAGGTCTCAGCGGTTCATGCGAGAACTTCAGCACGATCCTCGGACCCTCTCGTTCGTGGCCTTGCAGGACCGGACCCGAATCGGCAGGCACGTTCTCAGCGTCACTCGGATAGAGGCGGCTCAGGGCGCAGAACGCGAGCCGGCGACCGACCTCCTTCTTGTTCTTGGGGTGGATGTTGTTGGCTTCGCCGATGTCGATCGTCACGGCCATCGCGGTGCGGGGCATCCGCAAGGCGTGCCTTTGGGCATCACGCAACTCGGCCCATGTGCTCTCGCCGGGTTCGGGCTTGATCGGACCGAAGTTGGCCAATTGCACGAAGTAGAACGGGAGCACCGACTGATCCGACCCGTTGAGCTCGCGCCCCCAGTCACGGATGAGCTCCTGGAAGAGAGACCGGTACTGCGTCGCCCGGTCAACGTTCGACTCGCCCTGGTACCAGATCACACCTCTCATCGAAAAGGGTCGCAGGGGGGCGATCATCCCGTTCCACAACCCTCCCGGCCTGTGCGGATGATTGGGTCCGAGCGGCGGACGTGGGCGTCGTGGAACGCGAAGTCCGGCGTCGCGCGCAGCCTTGGCCTTGATCCGCCAAGCCGCTAGAGCTACCTCGTGTAGCCTCTGCTCCGCAGGCCAAGCTTTCAGGGCAGCGTCCCAGCGTTTCCTCAACGGGTCGAACTCGGTCCGACGCGCCAGGTCTCTCTGTCCCCGGCCCGGCGCCTGCCCACGCAACGCATCGGCGCGCACCCAAGCTTCAGCGGGAGTCCCTCCCCAAGAAGCATGGATCAACCCGACGGGAGTCCCCATCTCTTTGCGCAGGTGCATCCCGAAGTAGAACGCGACCGCGCTGAAGTCCGCGATCGACTCCGGCGTGCAGGTGCGCCACTCGCCCTTCACGTCTTCCTGCGGCTCGCCGGCGACCCGGTGGGGCACCGTGTAGAAGCGCAGCCGGGGGCTGCTGGTCTCGTTGATCGCCCGCTGTCCGTTCAGAGAGCGTTTGACCGGCCAGGCCATATTCGACTGTCCGGAGCACAGCCAGACCTCGCCGACGCAGACGTTGTGGATCGTGACCTCGCTGTCTTTGCCCTTGACGGTGAGCTTGCGGGCGGCGGTTATGAGATAGGGGCCCATCTCGACCCGCCAGCGGCCGTTCTCGTCCGCCTGAGTCTCGGCCGAGCGCGTATCCGGCATGTTCGCCCCGGGAAACGTGACGGTGATCTTCTCGCCCGGGTCCGCCTTTCCCCAGATCAGGATCGGCCGGTCGCATTGCAGCACCATGTGATCGCCGAAGATGCCCGCCAGCTCGACGTCCGCCGCAGCGGACCAGCTCGAGAGCAGGATCGTCAGAAGGCCCAACCCAAGCCGCATAGCACCTCTTCGAACGGCCCAGGGTAGCGCTTTTCCGTGGGCGCTTCAGTGCAGAGTCCCCGGTTCGAAAGGGAGGGGGAGGCGGAAGGTGGCAACGAAGCGGTATCTGCTGCTGGGAGTGCCCGGACTCTTGTTCTGGGCCGTGGCGCTCTATGTCGTCGTGGGGGATATCGGGTTCAGGGCCCGGCCGTTTGCGTTGCCGGGCGTGGCCCTGTTCGTGGCCGCGGTCGCCTGCGGAGCGGTAGCCATGCTGCGCAAGGCGCCGAAGAAGATGCGGCTGCCCGTAGTGCTCGTGGACTGGAGCACGATCGCCCCCTGGGTACCCTTCCTGATCTACATCGTGCGCCTTTCCTGACCCGCTGTTCGCACAGGATTCCCACTCTGCCGAAACGGCGCACGCGCCGGGCACGTACGCTAGAGTCTGCTGCATGAAGGCCGTTCCCGTTCTCGCAGTGCTGAACGTCGTAACCCTCTGCCTGGTGGGCCTGCTCTACTTCCAGCAAGGGGAGCGCGAAGACCAGACCGGGTCGCGGCGCGCACCGGCGTCTCGCAGCGCCGGCACCGACACCGCCGCGCTCGAGGCGCGCGTGGCGCTCCTGGAGGAACAGTTGCTGCAACTGGGGATTGCAGAGCGCCGGGGGCCGGCGGCCCGAGGGACGGCCGGCGCGACGCCAGGAGCGGACCCTGCCGACGGCCCTGCGCGTGAGAGTGCCCAAGGCGCGCCCGCCGACGCGCGGCCTGGTGAAACCGGCACGGCCCTGCAGGGCCCGCGCAACGAGGCCGAGCGCACCGCCTTCAGGGAACAGGTCCAGCGCGCAATCGACGAGGGCCGGCAGGAGGAGGCGGTCGGCGGCTTGATCCTCCAGATCGACAAGCTGATCGAGAACCAGAAGGTTTCGCGTCTCAACGCCGACCAGAAGACGGCTGTAGCAAAGCGCTTGCTAGCGGCGCGTGAGCGCATCCCGGGCATCTGGCGCACCGTGATGCGCGGCGAGGACACCAAGGACCTGCCGCTTCCCGAACGGATGGCGCTCGTGCGCAGTGAGTACGAGACGTTGCGCGCGGAAACGCAGAAGCAGATGGCGGCCACGATCACGATGACGGACGCCATCGCGATCACAGAAGCCATCATCAATTTCGGGGGCGCTCCCGCCGACGCAGGCTAGGAGTAGGCGATGGCGGAGGCCACTTTCGCGGCAGGGTGCTTCTGGGGAATCGAGGCCGCCTTCCGCAGAGTCGAAGGGGTGACTGCCACACAAGTCGGCTACACCGGCGGCACCACGGACGCGCCAACCTACGAGCAGGTCTGCAGCGGGCGCACGGGGCACGCGGAAGCCGTGCGCGTCAGCTTCGACCCGGGCCTCGTCGGCTACGACGAGCTGCTGAGCGTCTTCTGGTCGATCCACGATCCCACGCAGCTCAACCGCCAGGGCGCCGACGTCGGCACGCAGTACCGCTCGGCCGTCTTCTTCCACGACCCGGATCAGGAAGCTGCGGCCCGCGAGTCCAAGGCCGAGCAGCAGGCGTCGGGGCGCCTGCACGGGGAGATCGTGACCGAGATCACGCCCGCGGCGCCGTTCCACCCGGCCGAGGATTACCACCAGCAGTACCTCGCCAAGCACGGCGAGGATGCCTGCTCCTCCACGATCCGGCGTTAGCCGCGGCCCGCGCATTCCGTTCGGAAGGGTCCGCGCCGCCCCGGCGTCGAACCCCCCAGAGTCCCGGGGTGTCTTGCCCCGCAATACGGAGACATGAGCATGCACGCAATTCGAACACTGCCCTGGGTAGTCGCGCTGATGATCGTACTGGCGCCGGCCGCCACCGCCGTCGTCGCGGAGGACGAGGGCGGCACAGTTGAGATCAAGCACGAAAAGAACACGAAGATCACGGACATTCTCGACAGCATCGGAGCTGCGACCGGCAAGACCATCGTGTACGACCCGTCCAACACGCGCGTTGGGAGGGCCGTGCTGGGGAGCGCGTTCCGCAAGACGGTTCCCAAGGACCGCGTGCTCGACACGTACCGGGCGCTGTTGTCGTTTTACGAGTTGACGCTGGTCCCGGTCGGGCCGAAGGGCTACGAGATCTACCTCGTGATCGACAGCCGGTCGACGAACAACTTGATCCGGAACCAGGCCGAGTTCGTGGATGACAAGGACCTGGAACGGTACAAGGACCGCGACGGCGTCTACATCGCGACAGTCGTTCAGCTGAACCACCTCACGAACCTCGTCAACCTGAGGCAGGCGGTCGGCGGCGTGATGAGCCCCGCGGCCATCGGCCGCGTGCACGAGGTCCCCGGGTCAAACACGGTCATCCTCATGGACTACGCGCCGACGGTCTACGCGGCCGTCCAGCTGATCCGCAAGATGGACGTCCCGCGCAAGCAGGACGAGCGCGTGATGACTACGATCGAGCTCAAGTACGCTCCTGCCGAGGAGTTGGCGGTGGCCATCACGCTCCTCGTCAAGCCGGACCCGCCGGCGCAGCCTTCGAGGCGCGCGGCCAGCTACGGAACGCCCAGGCCGGCGCGCATCGTGCCCTACGGGCCGCGCAACGCGCTCTTGATCTACGCCACGAAGAGCGATCTGCGCCACATCGAGGGCCTCGTCGCCGATCTCGACCGTCCGGCCAAGACGCAAGCCTCCATAGAGCCCGGCCCCGGCCGCTGACCATGTGTCCGTGCACGGCGCCCGGCTGCGGTCGGGCGCCGCCATCGTGGGCGCTACTTCGCGGGCCGCGGAGCGTCTTTGGCCTGGACCGGCTTGTGGAACAGGTGCTCGGCCAGCGGCAGCGGCTGCGCTTCGCCCTCGACGCCGATGCGCAGGATGATGCGCGCGCCACCGCGGGCGTCGTAGTGCTCGATGCTGATCCGATGCCAGCCGACCTCGAGCTGCACGTCCTTCGAGCCGTACCAGTTCTGATAGCGCATGTCGCGCCAGTTCTGGAGCACGAGCGTCTGTCCGAGCCGCAGGCGGCAGCCGTCGTTGGCCGCCAGGAAGAACGTGTAAGTTCCGGTGCGAGGCGCCTTCAAGTACCCCTCCCAGCGCACGCTGAAGCGGTCGCGCGGAACCCCCGGCGCCGGGCCGGAGTTCTGCCAGTCGAAGTCGATCGTACGATCGACGCGGTCGGTGATCTGC
>JAPUHK010000227.1 GCA_027297745.1 Planctomycetota bacterium
GCGTACCCGTGGACCACATGCACGCGCGAGGGCCCTACGGCCTCCACGAGCTCCAGAATGCCCTCGTGGTCCGCGTGATCGCTGAGCTGCACGACAGCGTGGATGCCCTCCGTGGCGGCGCGAGCGCCCCAGCCGGTCACGGCCACGACCCACAGGGGGGCGTGATCGCGGACGATCGGGTCCGCGCGGAAGCGCGGCGGCAGCACCAGCACGGAATCGCGCCGGTGGCGGCCGCTGAGCTTGCGGCTGCGCGGGAACTTGATGCCGGCGGCGCGGTAGACGCCGCAGAGATTCCAGACCGAGCCGTGGGCGGCGACCGAGAAGCCGGCCTTGCAGAAGACGGCCATCACCTCCTGGGCCTTACCGAGGGCGTAGGTCAGGAAGACGGGGACCTGCTTGCGACCAAACGCGCCGCGGGCCTCTTCCAGCAGGCGCATGTGCGACTCGGCCTGCGGTGGGTGGCGCAGGTCGGGGCGGCCGTAGGTCGCCTCGGTGATCAGCACGTCCGCGCGCCGCGGATCGGCGGGGGGGCAGGTGATCCCTCCCTCCATGCGGAAGTCGCCTGTGTACAGGAGCGAGCCGCGCGGACTCTGCACCAGCACCATGGCGGAGCCGAGAATGTGCCCGGCGCTCAGCAGGGTGACCGTCAGGTCCCCCACCACGGTCTCCTCGCCGTAGCGTTTCTCGATGAAGCGCGAGCCGGGGCCGTTCCGTCTGCGTACGAGCGCCGCGGTCTCGGGCGTGCACAGCACGGTCTCGTGGCGCCCTACGTGGTCGCCGTGGGCGTGTGTGATCACGCCGAACGGCTTGGGCTTGCGCGCATCGAGCCACAGGAGTCCTTCCTCGATCTCGATGCCGAATCGGTCGAAACGTACGCGCGGCCCCTCAGCCATCCAGGCCTACGGTAGCGTAAGCGAGGATCTTCATCACCACCCTGGCGGCCGCGAAGTCGGAGATCACGGCCGGCGGCTCGGGTAGCAATTCGACGACGTCGAACCCGGCCAGGCGCCGCCGCTGCAACACCGTGCGCAAGAGCGTCATGGTCTCCCACCACCCGAGGCCGCCGGGCTCCGGCGTGCCGGTGCCGGGGACGATGGAGGGGTCGAGGCCGTCCAGGTCGAAGGTCACATAGACCCACTCCGGCAGCGCGTCGACCACCTCCCCCACCCACTGCTCCGTGCTCGCGCGGCGCCGGAGGTCGTGGGCGTAGAACGGATGCACGCGCGGGTCAGAAAGCGGCTCGTCCTCCTCAGGCGACACGGCCCGCAGGCCGACGGGCACCAGGGCCTCGATCTCCGGCAGGTCCAGCACGCGGCGCATGACGCAGCCGTGCCCGTAGCGCGTGCCCTCGTAGGAGTCGCGCAGGTCCGGGTGCGCGTCGATCTGCAGGACACCCAGGCCCGTTCGGCTGCGCGCCGCGGCGCGGATGGGTCCGAGACTGATGGAGTGTTCGCCGCCCAGGCAGCCGGGGATTTGTCCTCGCTCGAGGTGCGGCCGAAGCCTGGTCTCGAGCTTGTGGGCCAGCAGCTCGGGCGCCTCGTTGCAATCCAGCGGCGGCAGGGTGACCACGCCCGCGGCGAGCGGATCGATGCGCAGCTCCTCGTCGAACAGCTCCACCTGCGCCGATGCGCGCAACAAGGCTTCGGGGCCGGCCGCCGTTCCCTTGCGATACGTGGTCGTGCGCTCGTAGGGCACCGGCAGCAGGACGAAGCGGGCGCTCTCCGCGTGGGCAGGCTCGACTTCATCTCCCCCGAAAGGGAGCGTGCTCACGGAAACTCCACAGAGGTGTCCGTCTCGTCCGGCAGCGTCCCCGCCACTAGCGCGTGGCTCAACGTGCGCTTGGCCTTGACGGCGTCCAGGAAGGAGTCGGTGACGGCGCTGATGACCTGCAGGCGCGTCTTCTTGTCCGCCTTGCCGAGCGGGATCTGGCCCCCGGACATGCGGCCGTGGCCGCCCGCGGCCCCCATCACCCCCACCGCCAGACGGGCCACCCCGCCCGCGTGCGCGTTCGGGTCCGAAGAGCGGACGCTCAAGTGCAGCGTCTTGTTGTAGATGCCGGTCACCATCGTCCAGCGCAGGTCCTCGCAGCGCAGCAGGAAGTCCGCCATCTCCGCCACCATGTCGGGGTTGTCGATCTTCCCCAGGTGCGAAACGCAGGCGAAGTCGTACACCAACGCGTTCGCGATCGCGCGCCGGAAGACGGCGAAGTAGGGCGGCGGCACGCGCGCGTTCTCGATACGCGAGAGCGTGCTGTTATCGGCGTGCACCAACAACTCGCGGAAGGCCTCCACGTCGTCCGGCGTAGCTCCCTCGCCGAGGTCGTGCGTGTCCGACTTGATCCCGTACAAGAGCGCCGTAGCGACTTTCGTGTCCAGCGGGATGCGGTTGCGCAGGAAGAGCAGCGCCACGATCGTGCACGTCGCCCCCAGCGGGCGCCCCACGTCCCAATAGAGCGTCCCCGCAGGCTTCTGCCGCGGCGGGTGGTGATCGATCACGACCTCCGGCACGCGCCCTTCGGGCAGCGGCGCGTGGCCCATGCCGGGCTGGGCGTCGACCAGCGTCAGCAGGTCGCAGCTGTCGTAGTCCACCTTGTGCGCCGGCACGATCTCGATGCGCAGCAGGCGCAGCATGGCGCGGTTCTCGGCGCGCCCCACGATGCCGCCGAAGACGATGCGCGCCTCCGCGTTCAAGTAGCGCTTGTAAAGTGCCTGCATGCCCACCGCGCTGCCGAGCGCGTCGGGGTCGGGGTTGTTGTGGGTCTGGATCAGCGGCTTGCGGCGGCCGCGCACAGCGTTCAGCAGCTGCACCAGCCGCGGATCCCTGCCGTCCTTGTCGTTGCCGTTCACTCTTCCCTCAGGCACGCCGGGCCAGGAACTCGACGAGCAGGCGCACGCCGAAACCCGTTGCGCCCTTTCGAAGGTAACTCCGGGGACGGTCGTTCCAGGCCGTTCCGGCGATATCCAGGTGGGCCCAGGGGGTGTCGCCCACGAAATTCTGCAAGAAGGCGGCCGCCGTGCAGGCGCCCCCCCAGCGCCCCCCGGAGTTGCGCAGGTCCGAGTAGGGCGACTTGATGGCCTCGTCGTGGCCCGGGAGGATCGGCATCGGCCACAAGCGCTCTCCCGTCTCCCGTCCGGCCTCCTCCAGCTCCTCCAGCAGGGCGTCGTCGTTGCTGAACAGCCCCGCGGCGGAATCGCCCAGCGCCACCACGATGGCCCCCGTGAGGGTGGCCAGGTTGATGATGCAGTCCGGCTTCTTGTCCGCCGAGTAGACGAGCGAGTCGCACAGGAGCAGGCGTCCCTCGGCGTCGGTCGAGATGACCTCGATCGTGGTCCCGTTGCGCGCCTTGATGATGTCGCCCGGCCGGTATGCCTTGCCGTCCGGCATGTTGTCGGAGGCGGGCACGAGCGCGTGCACGTTCACCGGCAGCTGCAGCGCGCGCAGCGCGTGCACGGCGCCCAGCACGGCCGCGCCGCCGCACATGTCGAATTTCATTTCCTCCATCAAGGCCGCGGGCTTGATCGAGATGCCGCCCGTGTCGAAGGTCACGCCCTTGCCCACGAGCCCGATGGTCTCCGCGCCGCGCTTGCCGCAACGATAGGTGATCTCGATCAGGCGCGGCTCATTGTGGCTGCCCTGCGCCACGGCGGCGAAGGCGCCCATGCGCATGCGCTTGATCGCGGCCCGGTCATGGACGCGGACGCTGACGCCGCGCCCCGACAGTGTGCGCGCCTCTCGCGCCAGATACACGGGGGTGGCGATATTGCCCGGCAGGTTGCCGAGGTCGCGCGCGAAGCGCACGCCCTCCATCACGGCCGCCGCGCGCTTGACCGGCGCCGTCACGCTGGGCGCCGTGCCTCGCTCAGGCGCCACGGTCACGCGCCCCAACGCCGGCTTCGGCGCCTTGCTCTTCAGGCGGTCAAAGCGGTAGAGCGCGAGCCCCGCACCCTCCACGCACGCCCCGGCCAAGTCGACGGCGTCGCCCAACGCCGGCACGAGGAAGGTCGCGGAGGACACGCCCCGCCCGTCCAGATCCAAGGCCGCGTTGCCGGCCCCCTCCCGGAGTGCTTCGCCGTCCACCCCCTTGCGCGGCCCGAGGCCGACCAGCAACAGGCGCCGCCCCCCTGCCCCGCCATGCAGCGCCACGACCTGGCCGCGCTTGCCGGTAAACTCCTTCGCCTTCCAGGCCGCCGCCGCCAGCTTGCGCAAGACGGTGTCGGGCACCGGCAGGCGGCCGAGATCGCGGCTTTGCTCTGCACGGAACAGAACAAAGGCCCCGGTCTTGTGCGAGGCGGTCGGAGGGCGGGTTGCGCGGAATTCCATGGCCAAGCCGTGGATAGGGGGGGCGCGGAATTCTAAGGCGGGGCCGGATTCAGGACAATGAACGTTCGTCCCGGAGGACGGAAGGGTGCGTGGTTGCGGGGTTTGCGCCCTCTATTTATAGGCCTTGGCTCGTCGCGCCGGCGGCCGCGGGTGGCCGCGCCCGTCAGTCGGAGCTGCGCTTGACCTTGCGGTACCCGAGGTCCATCAGGATCGCGTAGACCTCGCTCCAGGTCGGGAAGGGCTTCTGGTAGCGGGTCTTGAAGTCATTGATGGCGTTGATGAACTCCAGAACCTCGGGCTCGAGGTTGTACTCGTTGATGCGCCGCTCCACCTTGCGCCGTTCCGGTGCGTCCCGGCGGTCCTCCCCGGTGCGGCGGTCCTTGGTGACCGCCTTGGCCTTCTGACGCCGGTCCTGGCCGGTGCGGCGGTCTCCGCCCGTACGCCGGTCCACGACGACCTTGTCGTCGGAGGGCGAGGTCTTCTTCTTCGCGGGGCTCATCGGCTCACTCGTCGTCTTCCAACAGCTTCTCTCGGAGCTTGGGGAGATCTATTTCTATCGGCTGGCTGCGCCCCTGGTCTTGACCCAGGAGCCGCTCCTTCCCGTCCACCGCAAAGATCCCGCTGAAGGCCTTTCGGGTCGCCGGATCCCACTCCTTGACCGTAACGCTGCCCCCCGGGACCCGGTGCATGGCCCTGTCCCTGGGGTGGCGCAGGCCGTACTCGACCGTGTACCGGCCGGGCCGCAGCGCTTGGCTCTCCGCGATCCAGCGGATCTCCTTGCCCTTGCGCGCGGATTTGAGCCAGACCCCGCCTTCCGGCGGCAGGGCGCGCATGCGCTCTCCGTTCTTGATGTCGAAGAACACGAAGTTGAGGTAGCCCTCGGCCGGGATGACGAGGTCCTGCCGCGTTGCGCCACCGCGCGCTACCCGCACCTCGACCGTCTCGACCGTGGTCGAGTCGGCCTCCGGCCAGACCTCGAACGTGCCCTCCGGAATGCCCGGCACGCGATACTCGCCGGTGGGCGTGCAGTACGCATTGCGAACGGCGGTCAGACGGCTGCCTTCGCGCCGCCCGACGTACACCTTGAAGGTGCGGCCCAGCTCCTTTCCGTTCTCGCGCCTGAGCGTGCCGAACACTTCGCCGCCCTCCTCGAGCCGGATCGTGCCGACGTCGGTCTCGACACCCGGCCGCACTGTGATGGTGGGGATCTCCTTGTCCAGGAAGCTGGCGTAGCGCACGGTCAATTTGTAGCGTCCCTGCGCGACGCTCGAGATCACGAACTCGCCCGCCGCACCCCGCACCGGCCGCACGATGTTGCGGTGGCCCAGGGGCTCCATCATCACGAAGAAGCGCGCGAGCGGCTTGCCGTCCGGGCGTTCGACCTTGCCCTTGACCACGCCGCGCCGGCGCATGTAGTAGACGATCTCGGAGTCCGGCCCCCACATGGTGCCGCCGTCGGGCGCGACCGGCCCGATTCCCTCCACGATCACGGTGACCTGGAAGCGCGGCACCTCCAACACCTGCCCGCCGAGCCCGCTGAAGCGCGCGATCCCCTCCGAGTTCGTGATGCGGCGCAGCCCGGTCTTGGTGCGCGGCATCGGGTCGCCGATGGGCACTACTACGACCGTGATGCCCTCAACGGGTTGCTCGGTCCCCATCCAAAGCACGCGCACCGTCATGCCGAAGCCGGAGTCGAGGATGCGCGTGCCGAGGTCGCGTTCCTCCCCGGTCTTGAGCGGCCCCTGGTGCGCCCAGGGCGCAGGCAGGGATTGGTCGTCCCATACCTCGACCGTGAACAGCCCCGGCGGCAGGTCGTCGTAACGGAAGCGGCCGTCCCCGTCCGTCTCCACGTACCATTGCTCGCGCCTGTAGCGGCTGAACACCTCGGACTGCAGGCCCTGCGGCGTCCACTCGATGCGCACGCCGGGAGCGGGCGAGCCGTCGCCGTATACGACGCGGCCGAAGATCGCGCCGCCGCGGAAGAGCTTGATCACATGCCCTTCCTTCTTGAACTTGATGCGGGGCATCGTCGTGAAGGCGTAGCCCTTCTTCTGCACCCACAGGTTCCAGTAGTTCTCGGGCAGGTCCGTCAGCGCGAAAGCGCCGTCGTGTCCGGTCCTCACCGTGCGCTGGACCGTGAGGTAGCCCCAGCGCGGCGAGCCCCCACCGCTGAGCTTCTCCCGCTTCAGGTACGGCACCAGCGCGAGCACGGTCGCCTCGGGCAAGCCGACGCCCGTCTCGCCGTCCACCACCCTGCCCTTGAGCTCGCCGCTGAACGGCTGGGCCTTTTCGATGCCCGTGGTCTCGGGAAAGGTCATGTCGGGCGGCGTGAGGAGCAACCCGCGTGACTCGGCCGGCGGCTCTTGCAAGAGCAGCACGATCAGCAGGATCAGGCCGGTGAGACCGGCCAGGCCGGAGAAGATCAGCAGGCGGCGTTGCATGGGGCGAAACCGGTTGGACGCCTATTCCCTGCGAAAGCCTAACCGGGGGTCGATCGTAGCACACTCGCGCGGCGCAGCGAGGCGGCCCCGTAGCGGGCCCGGACGGCGTCCGCGGCGCGCTCCAGCGCCAGCGCCCGTTGCGCCTCGCCCTCCTCGAACAGAGCGGACTGGGCCGAGAAGCCGGACGTGGAGACGCCGATCAGACGCACCGGGCGGCCCCGCTCGGGCGTCTTGTCGCGGTAGAGCGCAAGAGCCGCGGTCTTGATGTCGGCGCCGGTGCACGTGGAGGCGGATAGCGTCAGGCGGCGCGTCAGCGTCTTGAAGGGGGCGTAGCGCACCTTGATCGTCACGATGCGCGTCCTCAGGCCGTGCTTGCGCAGGCGCGTAGCGACCTTGTCGCACAAACCGATGAGCGTCCTTTCCACGACCTCCCGGTCTTCCACGTCTTCGGCGAAGGTCATCTCGTGGCCGATCGACTTGACGCTGCGCTCCGTGACCACGGGCCGCGCATCCATGCCGCGCGCAAGTTGCACGAGCCGCTCCGCGCCGACGCCGAAAAGGCGCCGCAGGTGAGGGATGGAGGTACCGGCCAGGTCCCCCAGCGTGCGGATCCCGGCCGCATGCATGCTCTTCGCGCCGCGCGGACCCACGCCCCACATGCGCTCGACCGGGAGCGGCGCCAGGAACTCGCGCACCTTGCCGGGGAACGCCACCACCAGCGCGTCCGGCTTGTACAGGTCGCTGGCCACCTTGGCCACGAACTTGTTGGGCGCCACGCCCACCGATGCGGTCAGCCCGCACTCATCGAGGATCGTGGCCCGCAGCGCCTCGGCCGCCTGTACCGCTCCCCCGAACAGCCGCTCACAGCCGGTCATGTCCAGAAAGGCCTCGTCGACGGACAGCGGCTCCACTTGCGGCGAGAAGCGCTCGAAGATGCCGAACACGGTGCGGCTGACCTCGGCGTACCGGTTCATACGCACGGGCAGGAAGATGCCATGGGGGCAACGGCGCGCGGCGATGCGCAGCGGCAACGCGCTGTGCACGCCGTACTTGCGCGCTTCGTACGAAGCGGCGCTGACGACTCCGCGCGCGTCCTTCGGCCCCCCCACGATCACGGGCTTGCCCTTCAACGAGGGGTCGTCCAACTCCTCCACGGACGCGTAGAACGCATCCATGTCCACGTGCAGGACCGCTCGCGCTCCTACAGGCCACTTGCCGTCTATGCTCACGCCGTCCGTAGTTTAGGTTGCGCCGGCGACTCTCTGTTCCCCACAAGCCCGAACCGCCAAGACGCCAAGAAGAAGACCGCCGAGACGCAGAGCTCCGCAGGGGCCCCGGGTGCTCCCAGACTGCTCAACCAGCCCGGCCCGCCTAGCCGGCGCGTTGCTGCAGCGCGGCCAACTCGTCTGCCGGAATCGGCCCGGACTCGCTCTCGCGGATCACGTCGTCGTCCTCGTGGTGGGTCGAGAACTCCAGGATCACGCTGTCCTCGAGGCCGCTGAAGCGATGCGGAGTGCCGGCCGGGATGTGCATCGTGTCGCCCGCGCGCAGGAAGAACTCCTCGCCGCCGAGCTCCAGGAACACGACCCCGGTCTCGAGGTGGAAGGTCTCATCCTTGATGGGATGGCGGTGCATCGAGCACCGCAGGCCCTTCTTCAAGAGGAGCTTCTTCCCGCAGTACTCCCGGTTGACGATCCACTGCTCTTCGCCCCAGAGCTTGGGCACGACTCGCTCCATGCCGTTCATTGTGCACGCCGCGCCAACGAATGGCACCCTCGATGAGGCGCGTCAACAGGTCCCGAAAGTCCAGGCCGACAACGGCCGCGGCCTTGGGCAGGATCGAGTTCGGCGTAAGCCCGGGGATCGGGTTGCTCTCGAGGTAGACGGCCACGCCGTCCGGCCGCAGGATGAAGTCGTTGCGGGAAAGGGCGCGCAGGCCGAGCCGGCGGTGGATACGCAGGGTCGTCTCCTGCAACCGCTCCGCCACCGTCGGCGGGATGCGGGCCGGCACGATCTCCTGCGCGACCCCGGACGTGTATTTATTGCGGAAGTCGAAGAAGTCGCCGTCACTGCGGATCTCGACCACGGGCAGCGCTTCCGGGCGGCCCTGCTCGTCGTCGAGCACGGGCACCGTGACCTCGCGCCCCTCGATGGCTTCTTCCACGAGCAGCGCGTCGCACCCGGGGCCCAGACGGGCGACCGCCGCCTCGAATTCGGCCGCGTCGTGTGCCGCCACGACCTCCAGGCTGGATCCGCCCAAGGGATCCTTCACGAATACCGGATAGCCGAGCGCATCCTGCACGTCGGCTTCGCAGGTGGGCGGCACGATCAGGTCGCGCGCGACGGGGACGCCCAGCGTCGCGACCAGGCGCTTGGAACGGATCTTGTCCATGGCCAACGCCGCGCCCGCGACACCGCTGCCCGTGTACGGCAGCCCCACCGTTTCCAGAAACCCTTGCACCGTCCCGTCCTCCCCGAACGATCCGTGCAATGCGATGAACACCGCTTCACAGCCCTCGTCGCGCAGCGCCGCCACGGCCTCGAGCGGACCCGGCTTGCGCACCCCGCGCACGGTCCACGTACCGTCGCGCTCGATCACGACGGGAATCGGGTTGTAGCGGCGGCGATCCAAGGACTCGAGCACCCGCTCCCCGGACCACCGGGAAACATAGTGCTCACTCGAAGGTCCGCCTGTAAGAACGGCCACGACGCGCATGCACACTCCGTGGCCCGGTCTCTCTTCCGCGCCTAAGAGTGTAGCAGGTCCTCGGGGCCTTCAGCCTGGAGCGGAGACACTTCGAGCGTCCCGTCGGGCGCGGGGACACCGGCCTCCGCGTACCAGCGGCGGTACTCCCCCTCCAAAGCCGCGCGCGCCGTCGCGGGCGACTCGGGGCCTTCGGCGTTCTTGACGGGCGCGAACTCCCGCTCGCGCAGCACTTCGATCACCTGTACCGAGCGCGCCTGCGGGAAGAGGTCGAAGATGAAGCGTTCGTGCTTGAGCCCGAGGCGCCGGAGCTCGTTGCCTTGGGCGTCCACGGTCGGAATCTCCTTGCGCGCCCGGTGCAGCGGGAGGCCCTCGGTGACGTGCCCGCGCAGGAAGCCGAGCCGGAAGGCGTGCACGGCGATGGAGCCCAAACGCAGCGCGAGGCTCCCATCCGCGTCAAGCGCCGCGGCGGCGGCCTCAGGGATCTCCGAGTACTCGACGATGCGGGGCCGCCCCTCCACGAGCGTGACCAGGCCCACCTTCTCGGCCGGGTTCTGCTTCAGGACGATCTTGGTGGCGATGTCGGCGCGCCCTGCCACCAACCGTCCCACGAAGTCGGGGTCGGCCACCGGCAGCAGCGGGTTGTCGACCTGGAAGGTGACCACGGTCTTTACGCCCTCCCGTTCCCAGCACTCGAACGTCCCGTCGCGCTCCAACGCGGCCACCGCGCCGCCGTGGCCGTCGGGGTTGACGAAGACGCGGTCGGGAGCCGCCAGGAGCAGACGGCCCTCGTCGTCCAGCGCCGGCAAAGTGCCCTGGCATGAGAAGCGCAACCGAGCGCGCGGAAAACCGAAGCGCTCGTGCTCCTCGAAGAAGGTCCGGATCTGCGCGTCCGTGTCCACCGAGGTCGTCACGGCGAACAAGGGGTCCGGCCCGTAACGCCGTCCGCAGCGCCGCAGGCGTTCGACGAAGATCTGGAACAGGCTGCGCCCAGTGGCGGGGCCGATCGGGAAGCTGCCCTTAGGTCCGTCCCAACGCAGGCGGCTGGCCTGCCCGCCCGCCAGCAGCGCGAAGGCCACGCGGCCGCCGCGGAACTCGTCCATGCCGCGCGCGGCGGCTTCGGCGTCCGCGGCGCGGTCTTCCGCCGAGACGTACGGGTGCGGGTCGGGCGCACCCAGGCCCCCGGCGGCGAGCCCCTCAGCGCGTGTCAGGCGGCGGACGAGCTCCAGATCCAGGGCGGACAGCTGTCTCTCGAGTCGTGTGCGCGCCTCACCATCGAGGGTCTGCAAGTGCGCACCGAGCCAGGACTGGCCGGCCGCCTCGAGGCGCTCGCGCAGCGACCGTCCCGTCACCCGTCGAAGCGCGCCAGGAGCAGGGAGACGTTATGCCCCCCAAAGCCCAGGGAGTTGTTGAGGGAGTGGTCGATCTGCAGATCGCGCGCCTCGTTCGGCACGTAGTCCAGATCACACTCGGGGTCGGGCGTCTCGTAGTTGATCGTCGGATGCACGACGCCCTCGTGGATCATCAGCGCGTTGAGCACCATCTCCACGCCGCCCGAGCCTCCGAGCAGGTGCCCGATCATCGACTTGCTGCTCGAGACGCACAGCTTATCGGCCTGCTCGCCCAGCACGTTCCGGATGGCGCGCGTCTCGACGGCGTCGTTGAGCGTCGTCGAGGTCCCGTGCGCATTGATGTAGCTGATGCGCTCGGGGTCCACATTCCCCTCGGCCAGCGCCAGGCGCATGGCCTTGGCCGGGCCCTCCCCTCCGGGGCTGGGTGCAGTGATGTGATGCGCGTCCGCCGTCATCCCGAAGCCCTTGAGCTCGGCGTAGATCGTGGCTCCGCGCGCTTTGGCGTGCTCGAGCTCTTCGATGATGAGCATCCCCGCGCCCTCGCCCATGACGAACCCGTCGCGGTCCTTGTCAAACGGGCGCGAGGCGCGCTCCGGCTCGTCGTTGCGCGAGGACATGGCCCTCATGTTGCTGAAGCCGCCCATGGCCAGCTCGGTGATCGTGGCCTCCGATCCGCCCGTAATGAACACATCGCCCCCGCCGTCGCGCACCTGACGGAAGGCGAGGCCGATGGCGTGCGACGCCGAGGCGCAGGCGGAAGCCGTGATGAAGTTCGGCCCGCGCAGGCCGTGGCGGATCGAGATCTGGCCGGCCATGGCGTTGATCATCAGCTTGGGAATGAAGTACGGCGAGATGCGGCTCGCGTCCCGTTTGAGCATCTTCAGATGCTGCTGCTCGATCTCATTCAGGCCGCCGATGCCGGACCCCGTGATCACGCCGCAGCGGTCCGGGTCCTCCTTCTCCATGTCCAGACCGCTGTGCTCGACCGCTTCGTCGGCCGCGGCAAGCGCGTATTGGCTGAAGACGTCCAGCTTCTTCACCTCGCGCCCGAAGTAGGCGGTGGCATCGAAGTCGACCTCGCACGCGATCTTGCACGAGAGGTGGGCGGGGTCGAAACGGGTCACGCGGCGCGCGCCGCTGCGCCCGGCCCGAGCCGCCTGCCAGATGTCCGGTACCCGGTTCCCCAGGGCGCAGATCGCACCGACGCCGGTGATTACGACGCGGCGTTCGGGCATGGCGTCTACTTGACGTGCTCTTGGATGTACTTGATCGCGTCCCCGACCGACTGGATCTTCTCAGCGTCCTCGTCGGGAATATTGAGGTCGAATTCGTCCTCGAACTCCATGACCAATTCCACGGTGTCGAGGGAGTCGGCCCCGAGATCGTTGATGAACGAGGTCTCGTTGGAGATCTTTTCGCGGTTTGCCCCCATCTGCTCGCAGACGATTTCGATGACGCGCTCCTCGATCTTCTTCAGTTCCTCAGCCATGGGTTTCCTCTCAAGAGACCTCGAAATCGTTCAGGACCGGGCGACCAGAATAGCCTCACCGGGGGGGGCCTACCAGCCCCCTCCCAGACTCATGCCGCCGTCGACCGCAATCACCTGCCCGGTGACGTACGAGGCTTGCTCAGAAGCCAGGAAGGATACCACCCGTGCCACGTCTTCGGGCCGGCCCACCCTCCGCAGGGGGGTCGCCTTGGCGGCAAGCGCGGCCACGTCGTCGCCCAGGCCACGGGTCATGTCGGTTTCGATGAATCCGGGTGCCACCACGTTGGCGGTGACGTTCCGGGAGCCCAGTTCCTTCGCCAGGGAGCGGGTCAGAGAGATCAGCCCTCCCTTGCTGGCCGCGTAGTTGGCCTGCCCGGCGTTGCCGGTAAGGCCCACCACCGAAGAGATGGCGATGATGCGTCCTGAGCGCTGTTTCATGAACGTGCGGTACAGCGCTTGCATCATGCGGAAGGCGGCGCTCAGGTTGGTCTCGATCACGGAGTTCCAATCCTCCTCCGAGAGCCCGATGGCCAGGTTGTCGCGCGTGATACCCGCGTTGCACACGAGCACGTCCACGCGCCCCAGGTCGGCCACCACCGCCTTGGCGACGTCCTTCTCCGCACCGGCGTAACCGTGGGCGCGCTCCGGGTGCAACTCACGGGCGGCAGCCTGCGCTCGCTCTTCGGTCGTGGCGGTCAGCGCCACCACGGCCCCACGCTGTAGCAGGTCCTCACAGATCGCACGCCCGATGCCGCGCGAGCCGCCGGTAACCAGACAGACCTTCTCTTCGAATTCGCTCATGTCTATGCCTCGGTTCCGCTCTCGACGGGGAACTTGCGTGAGATCTTCTTCACCAGGCCGCACAAAACCCGCCCGGGGCTCAGCTCGAAGAACGACTCCACGCCGTCCGCCAGCGCGCGCCGCAGCGAGCTCTCGAACAGCACGGGCGCGGTGAGCTGGCGCACGAGGTTTTTCCGTAGCGTGTCCACGTCGCTGGCGGGCTCGGCCGTTGCATTCGCGATCACAGGGAAGCGCGCCGGCTTGAACGGCGTGTCGTCGATGGCCTGCTCGAGACGGGCGCGCGCCGGCTCCATCAAGGGCGAGTGGAAGGCGCCGGCCACTTCGAGGCGGATCGTGCGCCGGATACCGTGCGCCGTCGCCGCCGCTTCCGCGCGGGCGAGAGCCTCCCGATCGCCGCTGATCACCACCTGGCCCGGCGCGTTGAGGTTGGCGACCACACACACGCCGCCCGAGGCGGTCGCTTCGTCGCAGACCTCTTGCGCGGTCTCGCGGTCGGCACCGACCAGACTCGTCATACCTGAGGGGGGATCGTCGGATGCTTCCTGCATGGCGCTGCCGCGCAGGCGCACGAGCCGCACGGCATCCTCCAGCTCGAGCACGCCGGCCGCGTAAAGCGCCGTGTACTCGCCTAGGCTCAGGCCCAGCGCGACGCTGCAGCGGCCCCGGTCGACCCGGCCCTGCTCCTCGAGCGCGGCCAGACAAGCCGCGGAGGTGGCCAGGATCGCCGGCTGGCACACGTCCGTGCGTACGAGCCTTTCCGCGGGACCTGCGGCGCACAGCTCCAGCAGGTCGAAGCCGAGCGCCTCCGAGCAACGCCGGAAGACTTCGGCCGCGGCCGGCGACTGCTGCGTCCAGGAGACGCCCATGCCGACGGTCTGTGCGCCCTGGCCGGGGCAGAGCAGGCCTGCGCTCACAGCCCCGCGCCCGCTCGCCCGCGTGAGAGACCCTCGACGATGTTGTCGTTGATGTGTTCCTTCACCGCCCGGCGCGCGGCGCGGATCGCGTTGGCGATCGCGCGGCGGTCGGAGCGGCCGTGGCAGATCATGATCACGCCGTCGACGCCGAGCAGCGGCGCGCCGCCGTACTCGGCATAGTCGACGCGGCGCGCGAGGTCCTGCAGCACGGCGGGGTTGGCCGCGGTAAGGACATCCGCCACGAGCGCGAGCGTGACCTCTGCGAAGCCCTCTGCAGCCTTGAGGATGATGTTGCCCACGAATCCGTCGGCAACCGCCACCTCGCAAGCTCCCCCGAACAAGTCGCGCCCCTCCACGTTGCCCACGAACTTCACCGGGCCGTTACGCAGCAGATCGGCAGCCTCCTTCGTGAGCGAGGTGCCCTTGCTCTCCTCTTCGCCGATGGAGACCAGCGCCACGCGCGGCGACGGCTCGCCGAACATGGAGCGGTAGTAGTTCGCGCCCATGACCGCGTACTGATAGAGGTGCGTAGGCCGGCAATTGGGGTTGGCGCCGACGTCGATCAGCAGGCAGACGCCGTGGCGGTTGCGGGCGGGGAACGGGACCGCGATCCCGGGCCGGCGCACGCCCGGCAGCCGCTTGAGCGTCATCATGGACGCGGCCACGGCCGCCCCGGTGGAACCGGCCGCGATGCACGCATCGGCCTCCCCTGTGCCGAGCGCCTGGATGGCGCGCAGGATCGAAGCGTCGGGGTTCTTCTTCAAGGCCTCGACCGGGCTCTCGCCCATGCCGATCACGCTGCCGGCATGGACCACGGTCAGGTTGTCGGGGGCGCCGCCCTGCTCGCGCAGCTCGGGCTCGACCTGCGCGCGGTCCCCGAACAGCAGGATCTCGTAGCCTTCGTCGTTGCGCGCGACCTCGAGGGCGCCCGCGACCAACTCGCGGGGGGCCTTGTCGCCACCCATCGCGTCGACGGCAACGCGCACGATGGGCTACTCCTCGTCCTGCTCGATGACGACGCGGTCGCGGTAGTAGCCGCAGTGCGGGCAGACGCGGTGGGGCTCGCGCACGCCGCCGCACTGGGGGCACTCGCCGAGTGTGGGCCGCTTGAGCGCGTGATGCGAGCGCCGGGTCCGCACTCGGGAGTAGGATTTCTTTCGCTTGGGGACTGCCATTGGGAGTTCCGTCGGGGCGTCGCCCGCCGAGCAGCGCACCTTAGCCCGGCGTCAGAGGCGTGTCAATTCGAGCGCAGCGCGTCCACCACGCGCTGTTTGGCCTGCCCCAGCGCGGCCTCCATGTCGGCGCTCGCGGGCGCCCGACCCTGTGCCATCTCCGGCCGGCCACCGCCCTTCCCGTCCACCTCCGCGGCTACGGTCTTGAGAATCTCGCCGGCCTTGAATCCGGCCTCTACGGCGCCCTTTGTAGCGGCCACGACGAGGGTGAAACCGCCCTTCCCGCGACCGGCCAGGATCACGATGCACTCTCCGGCCGCGACGCGGATCCGGTCGGCCAATGCACGCAAGGCTTCAGGGTCCTCCCTGTCGACAACGCCCGCCGCGACGGTGATCTCCCCCACTTTCTCGGCCTCCTCCAGGAGCGAGCCTGTGGACGCGCCGATGCGGTGCCGGATCTCCGCCCGCCGCGCGCGGTCACGCTCCTTCGCTTCCTGTTTGCGCTCGAGTGCCTGAGCTCGCTCGACCTCGCGCTCCTTGCGTTGATCGAGAGCGGCCCGGGCCGCCGCTGCGCCCGCCACCGCCTCGATGCGGCGCACGCCCGCCGCTGCGGAGCCCTCGTGCGTGACCACGACCGACTCGATCTCACCGAGACGGCGTACGTGCGTCCCGCCGCACAGCTCCATCGAGTAGTCGCTCACCGACACGACGCGCACCCGGTCGGCGTATTTTTCTCCGAACAACGCCATGGCGCCCGCCTGCTTTGCCTCCTCGAGGTCGCGCACCGTCGTCGTGACGGGCGTGTCCTTGGCGATCTGCTCGCTGACGGCGCGCTCGACGCCCTCCAGCTCCTCCTTGCTCAGTGCTGCGGGATGGCTGAAGTCGAAGCGCAGGCGGTCCGGCCCCACGTAGGAGCCCTGCTGCCGCACGTGGTCGCCCAACTCGTCGCGCAGCGCCTTGTGTAATAGGTGCGTGGCCGTGTGGTTCTTGCGCGTGCGGTCCCGCCGCGCGGTGTCCACGACCGCCCGAACCTCCGCGCCGTCTTCCAACGAGCCGCGCACGACGGTCCCGAGGTGCACAACGACCTCGCCGATGCGCTGCGTATCCTCAACCTGGAACTCGAAGACACCGTCGGTGGTGGCGATCGTCCCGACGTCCCCGATCTGCCCCCCCGCCTCGGCGTAGAACGGACTCTCGCCGAGCACGACGAAAGCGTTTTCGCTTCCGGCCCCGAGCAAGCGGCCGTGCGTCACCACGCAGCCGGCGCGCTCGCCCTCCTCGTGATACGTGGAGCGCGTGGCGGACAGGTTCGCGAGCAGCTCAGGGGGCACCTTCTGCTTGAACTTGCCCTCCGAGCGGCTGGCCTCCTGGTGGCGCCGGTGAGCCTCGACCCAACCCTCGCGGTCGACTTGCAGGGACCGCTCGCGGGCCATCAGCTCGACCAGGTCCTCCGGGAAGCCGTAGGTCGCGTAAAGGTCGTAGGCCTCGGCTCCCCCAAGCGTGCTCCGCTTGCTCTTCTGCACTTTGTCCGCAAGCTCCTGGAACCGCACGAGGCCGCGGCCGAGCGTGCGCGCGAAGGCCTCCTCCTCGTTGCGCACAAGCAGCTGTATGTGCTCCATGCGTTGTGGAATCTCAGGGAACGCGGAGCCGAGCACGGCGGCCACCGCCGGTGCTACCTCGAACAGGAAGGGGTCTTCCGCGCCGAGCTCCTGGCGCCCGTACCGGGCGGCGCGACGGATCAGACGGCGCAGCACGTAGCCGCGTCCCGTGTTGGCCGGCAGCACGCCGTCCGCCAGCGCGCTCGACACGGCGCGCATGTGGTCGGCCACGACACGGAAGGCGACGTCCTGAGGGGAATCGCTCGCGCCGTACTCGTGCCCCAGCAGCGTGCCGATGTGCGCGAAGATCGGCATGAAGAGATCGGTGTCGTAGTTGGAGTGTTTGCCCTGCACCGCCGACAACACGCGCTCGAAGCCGAGACCGGTGTCGACGTGCTTGTGCGGGAGGCTCTCGAGCGCCCCGCCCCCCAGGCGGTTGAACTCGATGAACACCAGATTCCACAGCTCGATGAAGCGTTCGTTGCCGGCGTTTATGCCGAGCTTCGGGTCGGCGCCGTCCGCGGGATCATCGTCCGGCCCCCCGCGGTCGAGGTGGATCTCCGTGCAGGGTCCGCACGGCCCGGTATCCCCCATCTCCCAGAAGTTGTCCGCCTTCCCGAAGCGCAGGATGCGTTCGGGCGGGATTCCGGCCTCGCTCTGCCACAGCTTCTCGGTCTCGGTGTCGGCCTCGAGGCCGTCGGCCTCGTCGCCGCCGAACACGGTCACCCACAGCCGCTCCTTGGGCAGCTTCCAGACTTCCGTGAGCAGCTCCCAGGCCCAGGCGACGGCTTCCTTCTTGAAGTAGTCGCCGAACGACCAGTTGCCGAGCATCTCGAAGAACGTGTGGTGATAGCTGTCGTGTCCCACCTCTTCGAGGTCGTTGTGCTTGCCGGAGACGCGCATGCACTTCTGCGTGTCCGCAGCGCGCTTGTACGGACGGGTTCCCGTGCCCAGGAAGACGTCCTTGAACTGGTTCATCCCCGCGTTCGTGAACAGCAGGGTCGGGTCGTCCCAGGGCACGATCGGGCCGCTCGGGACGACCGTATGTCCCTTCCCCTCGAAGAACGAGAGGAAGGACGCGCGCAGCTCTTGCTGGTTCATCGGGTGCCTTTCATCGCATTATTCATGAAAGGCACGCAGGTTTGCGGAACGGGGCCGGCGCCTATGGCACTAGACGCTCTGGGCGCGCTGCTTGATCGCCTCGGGGATCTTCTCGTCGGCGGCATCGACGGGCCCGGTCTCATCGTTGCGGCCCCCGACCTTGATCCCGAGCGACTGCTTGACCTCGTTGGTGATCGCCTCCATCACGTCCTGGTTCTCGTTCAGGAAGACGCGCACGCGCTCGCGGCCCTGGCCGAGCCGTATGTTGCCGTGGCTGAACCAGGAGCCTTGCTTCTGCACGACGCCGCAGTTGACCGCCAGGTCCAGCATGTCGCTCTCCTTGCTGATGCCCTGGTTGAACAGGATGTCGAACTCGGTCTGGCGGAAGGGCGGGGCCACCTTGTTCTTGACCACCTTGGCCCGCACGCGGCTGCCGACCACCAGGTCGCCCTCTTTGATGGCGCCTATGCGGCGCAGGTCCAGGCGCACGGAGGCGTAGTACTTGAGCGCGCGGCCGCCCGGGGTCGTCTCCGGGTTGCCGAACATGATGCCGATCTTCTCGCGCAGTTGGTTGGTGAAGATGAAGCAGGTGCGCGATTTGGCCACGGCGGGGGCCAGCTTGCGCAGAGCCTGGCTCATGAGGCGCGCTTGCAAGCCGACGTGCGTGTCGCCCATCTCGCCCTCGACTTCCGCCCTGGGCACGAGCGCAGCGACCGAGTCGATCACGATCACGTCCACGGCCGAGGAGCGCACGAGCATCTCGGCGATCTCCAGGGCTTGCTCCCCCATGTCGGGTTGCGAGACCAGCAGCTCGTCCAGGTTGACGCCGACGCGCCGGGCGTAGGCCGGGTCGTAGGCGTTCTCGGCGTCGATGAAGGCACAGATGCCGCCCTGCTTTTGGGCCTCCGCGACGATGTGGCTGCAGAGCGTGGTCTTGCCCGACGCCTCCGGCCCGAAGATCTCGATGATGCGGCCGCGCGGTAAGCCGTAACCGCCGAGCGCCACGTCCAGCGAGAACGCACCCGTCGGGATCCCGTCGATGACGCGCAAGGACTCGCCCGCCAGCCTCATGATCATGCCCTTGCCGTACTGCTTCTCGATCTGGCCGAGGGCGAACTCGAGCGCTTGGTTGCGATTGGTCTTGTCGCCCGTCGGCGGAGTCTTCTCGGGGGACAAGGTCTTGCGTTTGACCATGGACGAACCCTCCTCAGGTCTTGTTTGTCGCGGGTGCCGGACGTCCTCCCGCTCTACTTATGTCGCAACCCGGTTTCACCGGTCGACCCACCCTATGCCGACAACGGTGCCCCGCCCTCGAACAAGAGATGGGCTTTGCAGGGGGTTCTAGGTAGCACGGCCCAGGGACAGGTCCCGCACCGGCTCGTGAACGGCTCCGCTGGGCGTAAGCGTGGAGCTGTACAGCACCATGCGCTCGACGCGCACGTCACCGAAGCTGCGCTCAGAATCCACCAGATCTGCGGGCAGCCGCGGCGGCCGCCTGAACCGGCCCAGGGTCATGTGAGCGCGCCAGGGGCGCCGTTCGGGTTCGAAGCCCAGCGGCTGCAGCGCCTCCGAGAGGTCCTCTGCGAGCGCCTGCACAGCCTCGCGGCCCCGGCCAACGCCGGCCCAGAAGACGCGTGGCGCGCGCGGGTGGGGAAAGACGCCGAGCCCGCACACTGCGAGCGTGAAGGGTTCGTGGCGGGCGGCCACGGCCTGTGCCGCCTCGGCCACGGGCTGCGGATCCTCGATGTCCCCCAGGAAGCGCAGCGTCAGGTGAATCGTCTCCGGCTTCTGCGCGCGCAGCCCCTTCACGCCGGCCGCTATCCCGTGCAATTCGCGGCACAGCGCATCCGGCAAGGGAACCGCCCAGAACACTCTCACGCGACGGCAGTGAAACGGAGGAGCTCGCGGTAGCGCGTCTCGATCTCGTCGCGCTGCAGGCGACAGACGCGGCGCGCCCCGAAGTCCTCCACGTTGAAGCTGGCCAAAACGCTGCCGTAGACCATGGCGCGGCGCAGGTGCTCTTCGTCCAGCACGCCCGCGTGCGCCAGGTAGCCCATCAGGCCGCCGGCAAAGCTATCGCCCGCGCCCGTCGGATCGACGAGATCGGAGACGGGATAGGCGGGCAACGCGAAGAAGAAGTCCTTGCTGAACAGGAACGCTCCGTGCTCGCCCTTCTTGAGCCACACGAGCCGCGGGCCGAGATCCAGGATCGCTCGCCCTGCGCGGATCAGCGTCGGCTCGCCGGTGAGCATGCGCGCCTCGAGATCGTTGATCGTGATGCCGTCCACGCGCTTCAGCAGCGCGCGCAGGTCCGCGTTGTCGTTTTGGATCCAGAAGTTCATCGTGTCCATGACGATGAAGCTGTCCTTGCGGGCCTGGTCGACCACTCTGGCCTGTTGCTGCGGCGGTCCGTTGGCCAGGAAGATCAGCCGGCTGTCCGCGTACTCAGGAGGCAGCTGCGGCTCGTAGTCGCCGTGCACGTTGAGATGGGTCTCGAGCGTCTCGGCGACGTTGCAGTCCCCTTCGTAGCGGCCGCTCCAGCGGAAGGTCTCGCCCTCCGCCGTGCCCACGCCGCGCAGGTCGATCTCCCTCTCTTCCAACAGCGCGCGGTCCTCCGGGCGGAAGTCCCCGCCGATCACCCCCATCATGCGCACCGCGGTGAAGAAGTTCGCCGCCAGGGCGAAGTGCGTGCCCGAACCGCCCAGCTCGTCGGCCGCCGTTCCGGCAGGAGTCTCGATCGAGTCGTACGCGAGGGTTCCGACCACCAACAGCGACATGGCTGGGGAGTCTATCGCACGTCGCCAAACTTCCTTGCCTTACTCCGAGCCCGAGCGCGAGTTCGAGTCCGAGTCCGCTCCACGTGCCCGAGCCGGATCGAGCCCGGGCTTCGGGCTCGGGTTACGAGGACTTGGACTCGGGCTCGTGGTGGCCTTCGCACGCGCCAGGAACAGCGCGCCGGGCAGGCTCAGCAGCATGTTGACGATGCGGAAGCTGACGGAGATTGCAACCGCCAACGAGGCCGCCACGCCCGCCTGCCCCAGGATCGCGTAGTACGCCGACTCGCCCATACCCCACCCACCCGGCAACAACGGGATGGCCGCCACCGATTGCGCCGCCGGCACCGCTACGCCGAACTGGAACGGCGTCAGCTGCGCCCCCAGCGCCGCCGCATAGCTGGCGATCGCTCCCAGCGTAGCCAGATGGCCTAGCAGCGAAAGGGCGACGGTCGTTCCGAGGATGCGCGGCCGGCTCGCGTACTGCGCCAGCGCGCCCGCCACCTCGTACAGCACCCGCCGCACGAAACTCCGCCGCCCGGCGCCGGCACCGCGGTGGCGGTGGTGTACGACGTAGAGCACCGCGAGCACGCCGCAAAAGCCGCCGAAGGCCAGCGCGAACAGCACCCAGCGGGTGGCGCCGAAGAGCTCGCCCGGAACGAACACGAGCATCACCGCCACGAACATCACCAGCACCAGCAGGCCGATCACGCGGTCGGCCAACACGGACAGCGCCGCACGCACGGCGCGCTCCGGATGGTCCTTCGCGGCCACGGCCGCCTTGGCCACGTCGCCGCCGACGAGCCCCGGCAGGATGTTGGCCGCGAACAGCCCGATCCAACTCAAGCGGAAAACCTGCGCGGTCGGCACGGGCACGTCCGCGCCGCGCAAGAGCACGCCCCAGCGCAACGTGGCCAGCACCAGACTCAGCAGGTGCAGCAGCACACCCAGGGCAAGCGGCCCGGGATGCCGCGCCAGCCGCGCAAAGGCCGTGCGCAGGCCGACGTGCACCTGGTCCGGCTCTCCCTCGCGCAGGGAGATGCGCACCTCGTTGCCGTCTCCCAGGTCCAGCACCGCGCGCTCGGAGGTCTGCTCCACGAGCCGCCCCGTCCATTCCTGATCGCCGTCGCGCACCCGGTCTTCCCAACCGACCCAGGACAAGACCAGAACGACCAGCGCGCCCCCTACGATGCGCGGAGCCCAGATCCACGCGGCGCGCTTCACGCCGGCTTCGGCGGCGACGCCGATTCCAACCAGGCCGGGTTGGCCTCGCGCCACTTGCGCCACGGGACCGGTTCGGGCGGCACCATGGCGCCGGTCATGCGCACGAGCGCCCGGTAGGCGTGGAAGCGCACGCCGTATCGCACGTCCCCCATGCGCCGCAGGCACACCTCGAAGGCGCGCGGGCCGCCCACCTTGCCGAGGTAGTCGAGCAGATGGCCGCGCACGTCCGGGTTGCGCTCCGCGGGGTCATACGGATCACCGAGACGCTCGAGAGCCGCCCCCAGCGCCACGGGTGAGGCGATGCGTGCCAGAACGAGCGCGCCATCCACACGCACGAACACGGATTCGTCGGGCCCCTGGTCGTCCAGATCCGGATCCCCGCAGGTCACGTCGCGCAGCGCAACCAGGATTGAACGCCGCAGCATGCGCGGCGTAAGCCGGTCGGCCGCCTTTCGGACGGACCCTGCGCTCCGCGAGATGGGCCGTGAAGCGACGGCGCGCACCATCTGCCGGGCGCTACCGAAGTCGACGGGCCGCAGCTTGCTCATCGCCAGCAGCCGCTCGACCACCGTCGCCGCCTTGATGCGCTTGCCCTCCGTGCGCTCCTTCTCGATGCGCAGCAAGTCGCGCGCGATCGTGTTGATCTTGCGCCCCGCGTCGGGGTCCGTCGGGACGTCCTCGCCGGCGTAGCCCGGAAGCGGCAGGCGCAACAGCACTTTGCCGAGCCCCCGCGCGGCTTCCGCGCGGTTGGCGCCGATCGGATCCTGCGCAAGCACGAACAGCAGGTAGTCGACCACCGCGGCCAGTGCGTCGGGGCGTTGAACGTCGGTCGAGGCGAGGCCTCGCACCGAGACGCGCACCATGTAGTTGGCCAACTGCGGCTTGCCCTTGTAGCGGTACCAGCGGGTGTGCGGGCTGCGCTCCACGCTGTCGTTGACCATGTTCACGTAGTGCTTCAGCCCGCGGTCCGGCCCCATCACGAGCTTGATCCAGTTCTGCTGGAACTCGTAGTTACGGATCGCGGGATCCACCGCTTTGCAGGCGGCCGCGGTCAGGAGGCAGAGCAGGAGGATTCGCGCCATACCAGGGAGTACGTATCTAACCCGCCGCAGCCCCCATGAACAGGGTCCCCGGCGGTTGGGCTATGATCAGCCGTTCATGCGCAGGGTCTGCCTCCTCTGGACCTCCGTTGCGCTGGCCCTGCTGGCGGCCCCAGGCTCCGTCG
>JAPUHK010000228.1 GCA_027297745.1 Planctomycetota bacterium
GCTCTCGCCGGGGCTGAGCTCGCGCGGGATGGTGCCGCCCAGGTAGCCGCGCGCATACCACAAGTAGAGCTCCCGACTGCCCGGCGGGCTGGCCGCCAGCTCCGAGAAGAAGGTCAGCAACAGATCCGGCCGCAACTTGCTCAGGCGGTTCAGGACCACGTCGGCCACGTCGACCTCGCCGGCCCGCAGCATGTCGATCATGCAGACGGCCCAGTCCTCGCGCCCTGCAAGCGTCAGCTCGTCGAGCGCGCGCTTGCGGTCGGAGGTCTCCAGCGGACCCAGCAGCGCCGGCAGGTCTTCCGCGTTCTTCAGCATCGCGCGCGCCTCTCCAAGGGCCGCTTCGCCGTCCTCGCCCTTGAGATCGGCCTGCAGAAACAGCAGCGCCAGGCGTCCGGGCAGAGCTTCGGTCTCCTCGGCCAGCGCCGCGGCGGTTACCGTTCCCACGGCCTCCGCGATGGCGGGGGTCAGATCGAGGCTGCGCAGGTACTCGCGGGCCACCGACGCCTTCTCGATGCCGGAGGCGCGTGCGCGCATGCGATCCGCAATCTCGGTCTCGATGGGCTTAGCCCGGTCGCGCAGCTCGAGCAAGGGGCTTGATCCCTTGCCCAGACGGATCTCCGGGTCCTTGAGGATGGCCTTCTTGGCCCGGGCCCACCAGCGGGACCACTCCTCCTTGGTCAGCACGTTCGGGACCATCTCCTCGCGCATCTGCCGCAGCGTGGCCTTCCGGCCATGGGACGCCAGGAAGATGTGGAAGACCTTGGCCGGCGACTCCTTCATGAGCGTGGCGAACTCCTCGGTGCGGTAGTGCCGGTAGACCCCGAAGTCGTCTCTAGGGAGCCGCCGCAGGATCTTGTTGGCGGATTGGATCCCGATGCGGTGCCCGCGCTTGCGCTGGAAGTCGATCACCATCTCCTCTTCCGCGGCGTCGAACTCCACGACCTCGCCGTGGCCCCAACCCCCGCGGTGGAAGACGTAGGCGCCCTCCTCGAAGGTCAGCAAGCGGTCGAGCGTGTCCACGTCCTGACGCAGATTGCCGCCTTCCTGGCCCAGCGATACCTTCGTGAGGAAGACCTCGAGGTCGGGCCGTGTGGCACTACGCGCGCGGTAGACCTTGAGTAGCGTGTCGGCCAGGCCGCCGGTGCGGGCGCTGGCCCTCAACGCGGCCCGCGCCGCCTCGTACGCACCCTCGGTGTCGTTCTTCTCCAGCAGGCTCTCGGCGAGCACGGCGCAGAGCTCCGAGGCCAGGGCGTTCTTGTCCTGGCGGCCGAGGTCGCGCGCGACCTGAATCAAGTACGAGTGCTCCTCCGGATGGAGTCCCGCGTACTCCATCCAGGCGGCTTCGAGCTCGGCGTAATCGCGACTAGCGAGTGCCGAGCCGATACGTGAGCGGAGTGCTTCGACCGCCATGGCGACCTTCCCTACGCCCGAAAACCGTCGGAAACAGAGACAGGCCCCGGGGCGGGACCGGAGTCCCCCGCGAGGCCCTGCCGGGACCGGTCACACGCCGACGGGCCGTTTCCGCCTAGGCCTCCGGCGGCTTGCCCCCATCCGCGGACGTCCGGACGGGCGCGTGGACGCGATCCGAGGCCATTCTAAGGCGTGGTGCGTCTTTTGGGGCGCCGGGACGCGCCGCTCCGCCCCGGGCGAGGCGGGCCGGCTGTCCCGCCCCGCTGTACCCCCGGCGTAGGCGCAAGCCGGGCAAGCCGCAGGCGGGGGCGTCCGTCTCGTTTTCTATGCTTCCGGTCGGCCCCTTTTCCGGCCCCTGCGTTCGAGGCGCCGTGCCCGCCGTTCCTCTGCCTCCCGCATGCGGCGTTTGTCCTCTGTGGAGACGGCCTCGAGCGGAGGGACCTGCATCGGCTTGCGATCCTCGCCTACGGCGACGAAGGTCAGGTACGCGGACGCCGTGTGTCGGCGTTCCCGCGTCGTGCGGTCTTCCATCTCGACGCGCACGCCGACTTCCATCGACGTACGCGCTACGTAGTTGACGCTCGCCAGCAGCATGAGCACGCTGCCCATCGGCACAGGTTCGTGAAAGACGATCTCGTCGATCGCTGCGGTCACGCTCGGGCGTCCGGCGTGACGTCCCGCCGCAATCGCGGCCGCCACGTCGATCAAGTGCATCACGCGGCCGCCCATGATGTTTCCGAGCGGGTTCGTGTCGTTCGGTAGCACCAGCTCCGTCATGATCACGCGCGACTCTTCAACGGAACGCGGACGCATGTTCGTCTCGCTCCTTTCTCAATTTGACAAAATCGAACAAGTTAGACGCTTATGCACTCTCAGTTTGAGAAGCAGAAGGCGTTTTAGCACTCCGCACGCACGCGCAAGCGGATTCGCGAGCGCGCGACACGCACGCGCGCGCATGCGCATATTGCGTTCGACAGCACCACACGGTGGTTTTGAGCGCTTTTACGTTGGCGCGCAATGCGCGACTGTTTCTATCAATTTGAGAATTCGAAGCCGCTCCAACCGGCAAAACACCCCAAATTGGGGCCTTGAGCGCCCTTTTCGCGCACGAAACACGTTCGGCACGGATGTTGTTAGTGGTTGTTCGGACCGTTCCAGGGAATGGAACGCGAGAAATTTCTCGAAAGGAGTTGTCCCTATGGCCGCTCGCAAAAAGAAGGCCAAGCGCAAGGCCAAGAAGGCCTCGCGGAAGATGGCCAAGAGGAAGGCGCCGCGTCGCAAGAAGGCCAAGAAGAAGGCCACGCGGAAAAAGGCCAAGAGGAAGGCGCCGCGTCGCAAGAAGGCCAAGAAGAAGGCCACGCGGAAAAAGGCCAAGAAGAAGGCCAAGACGGCGAAGCGCAAGCCCGCCCGCCGCAAGAAGGCCAAGAAGAAGGCCACGCGGAAGAAGGCGAAGGGCAAGCCCGCCCGTCGCAAGAAGGCCAGGCGGCGCAGGTAGCCTGCTCGCTCATTGAGGACGAAGCGGCGGCCTGGACGGGTATCCCGCTTCGTCCTCTCTCTTGACCGGGGCGGGGGCCGCTAGCCGGGCTCCGCGGGCGAGTCCGCGCCCTCCTTCGACTCCTCCTCTATCTCTTTGAGCCGGCGGTAGAGGGTGGCCACGCCGATCCCCAAGATCTTGGCGGCCGCATCCTTGTTTCCGGCCACAGCCTTGAGGGTGCGCTGAATGGCCTCGCGCTCCAGCTCGCCCAGCGTCTGGCCGACGCGGAAGGGGATCCCGGCCGGGGAGCCCTCTTCGGCCGGCCTGAGCTCTGCCAGGTCCGCCGGCGTGATCAGTTCGCCCGTAGCCAGCACCACGGCGCGCTCGATGCAGTTCTCCAACTCTCGCACGTTGCCGGGCCAATCGTGAGCGTCGAGCCGGTCCAGGGCATCGGGCGTAATGCCCTGGATGGGTTTGCCGGTGAGCTGCTTGTACTTCTCGATGAAGTGCTGCACCAGCAGCGGGAGGTCCTCCTGCCGCTGGCGCAGGGGGGGCACCTCGATCTGGATCACGTTCAGCCGGTAGAAGAGGTCATCGCGGAAGCGGCCATCAGCCACGGCCTGGTTCAGGTCGGTGTTCGTGGCGGCAATGATGCGCGTGTCGACTTTGATCGTCTCGCTACCCCCCACGCGCTCGAACTCGCCCTCCTGCAGCACGCGCAGCAGCTTGACCTGCGTGGTCGGTGAGATCTCGCCGATCTCGTCCAGGAAGATCGTGCCGCCGTCCGCCAGCTCGAAGCGGCCCTTGCGCTGGCGCACGGCGCCGGTGTAGGCGCCCTTCTCGTTGCCGAACAGCTCCGTCTCGAGCAGGTTTTCCGCCAGGGCCGCACAGTGCACCTTGATCAGCGGTCCTTTGGCCCGGGGCGAGAGCCTGTGCAGCGCCTGAGCGAACAGCTCCTTGCCCGTGCCGCTCTCGCCGGTCAGCAGCACGGTCGACTTGACCGAGGCCACCTGCTCCACCTTGTTCAGCGCGTCCTTGAAGGAGGGCGCGTTGCCGATGATGCGCGCGATCTCGGCCTTGCCTTCGAGGTCGGCCCGCAGCCGCCGGTTCTCGATCACCAGCCGGTGGCTCTCGAGCGCCCGCGCCGCGGCCTTCTTCAGGTCGCGCATGCGGATCGGCTTCTCGAAGACGTCGAAGACGCCCTGCTTGATCGCGCGCACAGCGGTGTCGACGTTGGCGAAGGCCGAGATCATGATCACGGCCGCGGACGGCCGCACGACCTGGGCCGTGGAGGCCAGCCGCAGCCCATCCAGGCCCGGCATCTTGTAGTCCGTGATGATCAGGTCGACCTCGGTCTCCTGCAGGATGCGCACGGCCTTGCTGCCGTCTTCGGCCGCGAGCAGGTTGTAGCCCTGGCGGCTGAGCACGCGCTTGAGAGTCTCGCGAGTGTTGCGGTCGTCGTCGACCACGAGCACGGTGGGTCGCTCGGCGATCATCGGTGCTTCCCTTTCCGCGCCCGTTCGTGAACCAGCGGCAGATAGGTCGTGGCGCGCGTCCCCTTGCCGTCCACCGAATCCAGGGAGACCTCGCCCTCGTGGGCCATCACGATCTCGCGGGTCAGATAGAGGCCCAGGCCCGTGCCGCGCTCCTTCGTGCTGAAGAAGGGCTGGAACAGATGGCGCCGCGCCTCCTCCGGGATCCCGCCGCCGGAGTCCAGGATCGTTAGCTTCACCTTGTCGGTCAGCCGCCGCGTCCCGAGCACGATGCGCCCGCCTGCGGGCGTGGCATCCACGGCGTTCTGCAGCAGGTTCACGAGCACGCGGCGCAGCATGTTGCGGTCGGCGTACACGGGAACCTTGCCCCGGCACAGCCGCACCTGCAGGTTCAGGTTGTTCTGCGCCGTCATCTCCTCGGCCTCTTCCACGAACTCCGTCACGATCTGGTTCAGGTCGAGCTTCTCGAAGTTGGGATTGCCGAGCTTGCTCAGCGAGAGGTAGTTCTTGATGATCTCGTTGAGCCGCTCGATCTCCTCGCGCATCACGCCGAGGATCTCCTGGATCGGTTCGGCGACCGCACCCCGCTTCTCTTGCAGCTCCTCCTCGAGCAGGTCGGTGTTGAGGAGCAGGGCGTTCAGCGGGTTGCGGATCTCGTGCGCCACGGAACCCGCGATCTTGGCCATCGCTCCCAGCTTCTCCGTCTCGAGCAGCCGCAGGCGGATGTGGCGGATCTCGGTCAGGTCCCGGAACAACACCAGCAACCGCGGCTCGGGACCCTCCACTGCCGCACCCCAGATGCGCACCGGGAGGGTCTTGCCGCCCTGCGCCCGCAAGTCCGCCTCGTAGCCGCGCACTCTGCCTTCGCGCTGGATCTTCTGGCGCAACTCCTTCGCCTGCTTGCTGTCCAGCAGCAGCTGGTCGAAGGCCGTGTCCTTGAGCTGGCTGAGGCGCAGCCCCAGCACTTCGCGCGCAGCCGCGTTGGCGTGCAGCAGGTGCCCGTCCGGCCGGATCGACAGCACGCCGTCCGCGGTCAGCCCGAGCAGCTTGCGGTACAACGCGGCGACCTGTTTGTGGCGCTTGGACTCGGCCGGACGCCGCGTCTCGTCACGGTCGGTGAGCGCCCGCAGCGCCGCCTCGCCGGCCCGCTCGCGATCCACGCGGTCGCGCGGCCGCAGCCGACGCGCGCGCACCGCCCGCCGCCCGCGCAGCACGAGATCGAGCAGGTCCACGGTGCCGAGGTCGCTCTGCAGGACGGAGCGGCGCGCACGCTCCGGGTCCCCGTCGATCAGCGCTGGGATGAAATCTTCGAAGAACTCCGTCGACCGGTCGAACGGCGGGCCCATCTCGCCGAGCATCTCGAGGTCGGCGAGACAGCGCGCTAGCGCCTGGCCCAGACGGCGGCGCCGCGAAGGCGACAAGGGGGCCTCGGCCTGCGCGGCGGGCACGGCCTTGAGGTCGCTCTTCTTGACCTGCGCTTCGGGCACGGTTGCGAGTGTGTCCGCTCGGGAGCGTGCAGTACCGTCACGTCCGCAAGCGGAGCGTTCCTGCCGATCCTAGCGGTTTTGGTGGACAGGAAACCCCCATCTTCTCCTTTTGTGCGCGGGATGCGAGCCGGAAGTCCATCGAAACGCGGGCCCCGCCGCCTCTATCCTGGTTGGGTGCGCATTGCGGTTCTCGTTTCGTTTCTGTTTGCACTCACCGCAACGGGTTGCGTCGAACGCCGTTTGTGGGTACGCACAAAGCCGGAAGGCGCTTCGGTGTTGGTCAACGGCAAGGAGATCGGCAAGGCGCCCATCGCGTGGCCCTTCGAGCACTACGGCACGATCGTGGTGGAGGCCGAGATGCCCGGGCGCGAGCGCGTGCAGCGCACCATCAAGCTCAAGGCGCCCTGGTACCAGTACCCGGTGCTCGATTTCGTTGCCGACGTGTTGTGGCCGTTCACGATCAAGGACGAGCACTACGTAGACCTGGACCTGCCCGAGCTGGGCCGGCTGACACCCGAGCAGTTCGACCGCGAGATCGAGAAGCTGACCGACTCCGCCGGCAAGCTGCGCGACGAGGCGCAGGGGCAGGACGGCAAACAATGAAGCCGGTCCTGGTCATGGGCCTGGGGCGCTTCGGCGGGGGCGTAGCGGCCGCCCGCTGGTTCGCGGAGCGCGGCCATCCGGTGCGGGTGACGGACCGGCAGTCCAAGGACAAGCTGGTGGCTTCCGTGGCGCTGCTGGACGGTCTCGACGTGGAGTTCCGGCTCGGGACGCACGACCCCGCGGACTTCGACGCCGCCGGCATCGTCGTCGTCAACCAGGCTGTGCGGCTCGACAACCCGCTGGTGGAGCGCGCGCGGGCGCACGGCGCCAGCATCGTCACCGAGCTGGGCCTTACCCTGCGTCACCTGCGCGGCCCCCTCGTCGCCGTGACGGGAACCAAGGGCAAGTCCACGACCTCTTCGCTGGCGGCGGCCATGTTGGCGGCCGGCGGCCGACGCGTCGTGCTGGGGGGCAATATCGGGCGCCCGTTGCTGACCCGCGTCGAGCGCATCGACGCCGCTTGCGTGGTCGTGCTCGAGGTCTCGTCTTTTCAGCTGGCGTGGCTCGAGCACGATGACTTCCGGCCCCTGGTGGTGGTCGTGACCAACCTGAGCGGTGACCACCTGGACTGGCACGGCACGCTCGAGCACTACATCGCCTCGAAGGAGCGCCTCCTGCGTGCCGCCGGCGAGGGCTGCACGGTCGTGTTGAACGCCGACGACGAGCGCAGCGTCGCCCTGGCGAAGCGGCTGCGGCCGGGTGTGCGTTGCGTGTGGTACGGCGAGAGTCATGTGCCTCCGGTGCCCCTGGACCCGATCGCCTTGCGCGGTCCCCACAACCGGCTGAACGCCGCGGCCGCGGCGCATGCGGCCCTGGCGGCGGGCGCCACCCCGGGCGGTTGCGCCGCGGCGCTCGCACGCTTTCGTCCCCTGCCGCACCGTCTGGAGACGCTACAGACGCGGGATGGGCTCTTGTGGGTCAACGATTCCATCGCGACGACACCGACGGCGGTCCAGAGAGCGCTCGAGTCCTTCAGCGAGCCGGTCGTGTTGATCGCCGGCGGCCAGGACAAGGGGCTCAGCTGGGCCCCCCTGATCGAGGCCGGCCGCCGGGCCAAGGCGGTGGTGGCCTTCGGCGAGACCGGCCCGCGGCTGGCCGCCCTGCTGCCCGAGACCCACCTCCGTGAAGACCTGGCGGGGGCGGTCCGGCAGGCCCGCCGGCTGGCCAGGCCGGGGGATGTGGTGCTGCTCAGCCCCGGATTCGCCTCCTATGATCAATTCTCGGGTTTCGACGAGCGCGGAGAGCTTTTCCGCGAGATCGTAGGCGGTCCCTTTTGACGGACGCCGGCCCCCACCGATAATTGAAGGTATCTTCCCTCAGGCACTCCCATGGGCAAGCTCTGTCAATCCTGCAAGAAGCGTGAAGCGAAAATCCACTTCACGGAGATCAAGGACAGCCACAAGACGGAGCTCCATCTGTGCGAGGCCTGCGCCCACGAGAAGAACTTCGTGATGAACTTCCCCTCGTTCCTGTCAGAGATCGTCAAGGATCCGGACGGCCCGGGCTCGGCCGAGATGGAGGCCGTCCCTGCCACCTGCCCGGACTGCGGGCTGGCCTACGACGACTTCAAGTCGAAGGGGCGCATGGGCTGCGCGCGCTGCTACGACGTGTTCGCGCCCGTCCTGGTGCCCCTGCTGGAGAAGGTGCACGGCAAATCGGCGCACACCGGCAAGGCGCCCGACCGCTTCCGCGACGAGATCCAATCGCGGCGTGAGCTGCAAGCCGTCGACGACGAGCTGCAGAAAGCCATCGCCGAGGAGCAGTACGAGAAGGCGGCACAGCTCAGGGATCGTCTACGCGACCTGAAGGCGCGACAGGGCGCGAACGAGGCGACTGAAGATGCGGAGGAGGGGACTTGAACCTCGACGACCTGCTGACGCAAAGCGGTGAGTGGTTGCGGGGCGTGGGCCCCGACAGCGACATCGTGATCAGCAGCCGGGTGCGCCTCGCGCGCAACCTGGCCCGCCTCCCGTTCCTGACGCGCGCAAGCGACGAGCAGCGCGTGGAGATCCACAGCGAGGTGCGCCAAGCCCTGAACCGCATCCGGTTGGTGCCCAACGGCGGACACTGCTACGTGAACCTGGCCGAGTCGAGCGAGCTCACGAGCCGTCTGCTGCTCGAGCGCCACTTGATCTCGCGTGAGCTGGCGGGGGGCACCGGCGGCCGCGGCGTGCTCTTCAACCGCACCGAGGTCATCTCGCTGATGGTCAACGAGGAGGACCACCTGCGCATGCAGGCCATGCGCGCGGGGTTCCAGCTCGACGAGGCCTGGGACCAGATCGCCTCCCTCGACGACCGGCTGGACCGGTTGCTCACCTTCGCCTTCTCGGAGCAGTTCGGCTATCTGACGGCGTGCCCCACGAACGTCGGCACCGGGATGCGCGCTTCCGTGATGCTGCACCTTCCGGCGCTCGTCTTCACCAAGCAGATCGACAAGGTCTTCGCCTCAGTGACCAAGATCAACCTCGCCGTGCGCGGCTTCTACGGCGAGGGGACGCAGGCGTCGGGCGACTTCTATCAGATCAGCAACCAGGTCACGCTCGGACTGGCCGAAGAGGAGATCCTGGCCATCCTGAAGCGCGTCGTGCCGAAGATCGTCACGTACGAGCGCGAGGTGCGCGACCACCTGCTGGACAAGGATCGCCTGCGGCTCGAGGACAAGATCTGGCGCGCCTACGGGCTCCTGCACTCCGCGCGCACCATCAGCTCCGAGGAGACGATGGACCTGCTGTCGGCCGTGCGCCTCGGCGTGAATGTGGGTCTGCTCAGCGACCTGGACATCAGCCGCGTCAACGAGCTGTTCATCCTGACCCAGCCGGCGCACCTGCAGCGCATGGAAAAGCGCCCCCTGGATGCCCCCGAGCGGGATGCCGCCCGGGCCGAGTTCATCCGCCGGCAATTGGGTTTCTTGGACCCACCCCGTCGCTGACCCCGAGGTCTGCCCCCCAGAGCGAGCATGCTGTCGAAATGACAGGACGCGCTTCGCCCGGCCGCCATGCCTCGTTTTGAAACCGTACTTGCTTGAGAACCGCGCAACCAGCACGTCACAAAGGAGTTGCGGCGCTCCGGCGGGCCCTTGTGGGATAGGGGTAGGATAGGTAAGGATCGCTGGCCTCCGGTGTGCGGAGAACCCTTGCGATAGGCGAAATATAGGAGAGGAGCCTCGGCCTGCCGCGGCCGCCGTCTCCGCAAGGAGCAACATGTTCGACCGTTTCACCGATCGCGCCCGCAAGGTCATGGGCCTGGCCCGCCAGGAGGCCCAGCGTTTCAACCACGACTACATCGGTACCGAGCACATCCTCCTGGGTCTGATCCAGGAGGGTAGTGGTGTAGCAGCGGACGTCCTGAAGAACCTGGACGTCGATCTGAAACGCATCCGCCAGGAGGTGGAAAAGCTGGTCAGCCACGGCACCACGATGGTGACCATGGGGCAGCTCCCCTTCACGCCGCGGGCCAAGAAGGTCCTGGAGCTCGCGCTCGAAGAGGCGAGCAACCTCGGCCACAACTACATCGGCACGGAACACTTGCTGCTGGGCCTGATCCGCGAGCAGGAAGGGATCGCCGCGCAGGTCCTGCAGAACATCAAGGTCCGGCTCGAGGACGTCCGCGAGGAGGTCCTGGAGCTGCTCGGCGCCGAGGTTTCGCAGAGCGACGACGAGGAAGTCGAAGTGGGCTCGCAGCCTTCGGGCGGCAAGTCGAAGACCCCCGCGCTGGACTCCTTCGGCCGCGATCTGACCGAGTTGGCCCGCGAGGGCAAGCTCGACCCCGTCATCGGGCGCATGGACGAGATCGAGCGCGTGATCCAGATCCTGAGCCGCCGGACGAAGAACAATCCGGTCCTCATCGGCGAGGCGGGCGTCGGCAAGACGGCCATCGTCGAGGGGCTGGCGCAGAACGTGGTCAGCGGCGAGGTGCCCGAGGTGCTGCGCAACAAGCGCCTCGTGGTCCTTGATCTCGCCATGATGGTCGCGGGCACGAAGTACCGCGGCCAGTTCGAGGAGCGCATCAAGGCCGTGATGACCGAGGTGCGCCGC
>JAPUHK010000229.1 GCA_027297745.1 Planctomycetota bacterium
CCGAAGGCGCGGAGCTACCGCCGGCCGCCATGATCACCAAGCTCTACTGGGCGACCTGGCACCGCGAGCTCGGCAAGCTCGCGATGGACGTGCAAGGCCTCGAGTCGCAGATCGGCGACGCCCTGCCCTACGAGCTGACCGGTCTGCAGCGGCTCTTCCTGTTCTCCCGCGCGGACACGATCTACGCGGGCTCGAACGAGATCCAGCGAAACCTGATCGCGGAGCGCGCGCTCGGCATGCCGCGCGAGCCGAGGGTTGCGTGAGCGGCTCATGAGCAACACACCCCCGAAGCCCCCGCCGGCCCGGAACCTGCTGGAGGGCAAGACGGTGCTGGTGACCGCCGCTGCCGGTACCGGCATCGGCTTCGCCACGGCAAAGCGCTGTGTCGAAGAAGGCGCACGGATCTGCATCAGCGATCTGCATGAGCGCCGTCTCCAGGAAGCGGCCGATCAGCTCGCCGAGATCAACGGCGAACGCCCGGCTGCGCTGCTCTGCGACGTGACACAGGAAGACCAGGTTCGCACACTCGTCTCCGGCGCGATCGACGCACTCGGCCGGGTCGACGTGCTGGTCAACAACGCCGGTCTCGGGGGCTTCGCCCCGGTCGTCTCGATGACCGACGAGCAGTGGCACAAGGTGCTCGACGTGACGTTGCACTCGACGTTCCGCATGACGCGCGCCGTGCTGCCCCACATGCTCGAGCGGCGCAGTGGCGCGATCGTCAACAACGCCTCGGTGCTCGGCTGGCGCGCACAGAAGGGGCAGGCGCACTACGCCGCGGCCAAGGCAGGCGTGATGGCCTTCACCCGCTGTGTCGCCCTCGAGGCCGCCGAGGCGAACGTGCGTGTGAACGCCGTGGCACCGAGCCTCGCCATGCACGAGTTCCTGTCGAAGGTGACCCCGGCCGGTCTGCTCGAGGAGCTCATCGGCCGGGAGGCCTTCGGGCGCGCGGCGGAGCCCTGGGAGATCGCGAACGTGATCGTCTTCCTCGCCAGCGACAACGCCTCCTACATGACCGGCGAGGTGCTGTCCGTGAGCAGTCAGCACCCGTAGCTGGAAGAGACCACGCTCCGCGGCGAGTGCTTGCCGAGGTAGACTGAGGCCGAGCGCCAGATGTCGGTCCCTACCCATGCTGCTTTGGTCGTTGCGCTCCTTGCCGCGATCGCCTGCCCCGCGAGCGCGGTGCCGTACCGCACCGTCGTGGTGTTCGGCGACACGCAAGCTCTGGTGGTCGAGCGGGAGGCCGACCCGAGCGAGAGCTACCTGCGCTTCCTCGAGATGACCCGCTGGGTCGCTGCGCATCGGGAGTCGGAGAACATCGACTTCGTGCTCCACGTGGGGGACATCACCCAACACGGCAGCGTCTGTGCGATCGCCTGCGATGAGGCCGACGCCCAGCGGGTGAACGCGGAGTGGGATCGCTTCTTGGAGGGCTGGGCGAGCATCGAACGAGCCCACATTCCGTATGCGATCGTGCCGGGAAATCACGACAACGTGTATCCCCTGCTGACACCGACCCCCGAACGCAGCACGCCGGTCGACGCCTTCGCCTCGTTCTTCGGCCGTGACGAGTTCGAGGGGAGTGGGACGCACGTCGCGACCTGCGACGCCGACACACCGGACGACCGCTGCCACGGGTTCACGACGCTCGGACACGTGTGGACGTTCGAGCTCGGGAGCCAGGACGTTCTCGTCGCGGGTCTCCCGAATCAACCCACAGGCGGCGCGATGGCGTGGTTCGAGGACGAGCTAAAGGCGCAACCGGACACGCCGGCGATCCTCCTGAGCCACCAGTGGCTGCGCCCGTTCGATTTCCTCTGGTTCCGCTACGTGGCGACCGGCCGCGCAGGCACACTCGGGCCGCTCACCGAGCAGGTCTTCATGACGGCGATGGGCCATTTCACCGCGGACGTCCAGCAGATCGTCCCCCAGGGCGACTATCGGATACTCAGCGTGCAGTACGATCGTCAGGCCGTGAGTGGCAACGGCGACGCTGCCATCCTTCTTGGTCCGTTTCTACTTCGATCCGGCAGGGCTCGACGGAGTGGACGCGCTGCGGGTCGAGCCGGGCCCGAGCATCGTGCGGAACCTCTTCCCGGGAAGGACCCCCTTCAGCATCGACAACGACCTCGACAACGACGAGGTACCCGACCCATTCGACAACTGTCCGGAGGCCTGGAACCCGGGCCAGCAGGACTCGGACGCGGACGGCGACGGAAACCGCTGCGACGCGGACTTCGACGACGACGGCGAGGTCGGGCGGCTGGACCTGCGCATGCTTCGTCACTGCCTGCGTCTGGGCCGCCACGAACCGCGTCGACACCACCGGAGGCCGGGCGCCGCGCAAGAAGCGCTTCCTCCGAGCTGCGCCGCGATGGACATGGACGGGTCTGGAAGGGTCAGCCGGCGGGATCTGAGGCTCTTCCTGGAGCAGTGCGGTGAGGCCTGTGAACCGGGGAAGCGGAAGCATCGACGTCGGCGTCGACGCGGGTAATCGATCTCAGTCCGAGGCCTTCGCCGCTGCCATCCCGGCCAGACGGCCCGAGAACGTGACGTCCGCCAACGACAGGCCGCTGTTGTAGCCGTGCGCCGGCATGCCCGAGGCATTGCGGCCGGCCGCG
The DNA here is from genome assembly GCA_027297745.1 of Planctomycetota bacterium. Classification (GTDB taxonomy): domain Bacteria; phylum Planctomycetota; class PLA2; order PLA2; family PLA2; genus JAPUHK01. The sequence goes on from JAPUHK010000229.1 coordinate 2,622, forward strand.
TAGAGGCCCGGCACCGGATCTCCGTCCGCGTCGAGCACCTCGCCGGTTGGCCGCGTGTGCAGCCCGCCGAGCGTGAAAGCGGACCAGAACGGGTACTTCTCGAGCGTGAGATCCAGCGCGACATAGGGCGGCCGATCGAGGGGCTGCAGCCAGCGGTCCTCCTTGCGGAAGACGGGATCGACGCCGCGTTTCGCGTTCTCGTTGTAGATCTTCATGGTGTGCACGAGGCTGCCCTCCGGAAACACCTTCGCCTCCCGCTCGAGCGCCTCGAAGCTCTCCGCCACCGCCGCAATCTCCGTCGGCAGCTGAGGCTGCTCGTAGAGCGCGTCGTCGAGCACGAGCCAGATGCGACCCTGCTGCCGCCACATGCCGATCTCGCCGAGCAGTGACTGGTAGAGATCCTCGTTGCAGAAGCGTTGGCCCTGCTCGTTCACCAGCACGCCCTTCACGAACTGTCGGTTGCGGGAGAAGGGCACCACGATGCAGGCCGCCTCCATGCGGATCGCATCGGCACCGACGCCCATGCCCATGCGGATGCCTCGGCCGTCGTCGCCGTCGCAGCCGAGCCGAAAGCGCACGCGGCGTGTCACCGGGGCGTAGCGTTCGAGCATCGCCTTGTTGTGGATATAGCCGCCGGCGGTGAGGATCACGCCCTTGCGCGCGCGCAGACAGCGCTCCTGGTCGCCCTGCTTCGCCACCACGCCCACCACGCGACCCTCGGCGTCCACGATCAGCGGCTCGCACAGCGCGTCGTGCATGACCACGACGCCCGCCTTCGCCACGTTCGCGAGCAGCAGATCCATCATCAGGAGCCCCGCGTTCTCGCCCTCCTGCTGGACGGTGTGGCCGCGCGGCGCGGGCTTCGCGATCTCGCAGAACGGCCAGGCGAGCTCGCTGCCCGTATAGGACAGGCCGTCGTCGGTGGCGGGGTCCGTACCCACCTCGACGGGCAGGTAGGTCGGCTTGAAGGGCATGCCCTGGCCGGTGAGCCAGTGGTAGTGCTCGACGCTGCGCTCGCAGTAGACGCGAATCTTCTCCTCGTCCGCACCGGGACCGCAGGACGCAACCAGGTACTTGTACATCTCCTCGGGGTCGTCCTCGAAGCCACAGGCCTTCTGCAGCGGCGTTCCGCCGCCCATGTAGAGCTGGCCGCTGGCCTGGGCGGAGGTGCCGCCGCCCTTCCAAGCACGCTCGACTGCGATTACGGAGGCACCGGCCGCGCGCGCCTCCAGCGCGGCGCAAGCTCCGGCGCCGCCGAGACCGACCACCACGACGTCGGCCTCGTCGTCCCAGTGCGCGCCCTCGCTCGCGTCGCGCGCCTGCGCGGGATGTCCGTAGTCCGCCGGCTTCTTCTCGGCCACTGCGTTCTCCATTGGGATTCAGGACTTCGTGTTCGCAGCCCCGTCCAGGACGATTCAGGACTTCGTGTTCTTGGCCGCATCCAGAAAGGTGGGCTTCTCGCCCCCGCCGTGCACCAGCAAGCGGGTGCCGCTCACGTAGCGCGCCAGCGGTGAGGCCAGGAACAGGCAGGCGTCGCCGACGTCCGAAGGCTCCGCGATGCGCCCCAGCGGCACGGTGGCGCCGACGGCCGCGATGCCCGCCTCGTCGCCGTAGTGCAGCTCCGATTGCTCCGTGCGGACCATGCCCGCGGTCACCGCCACGATGCGTACCTTCGGCGCCCACTCGACGGCGAGCGTCTGAGTGAGACTCAGCAGCCCCGCCTTCGCGGCGCCGTAGGCCGCTGTGCCCGGTGACGGCCGGATCCCGGAGACGCTCGAGATGTTGATGATCACGCCGCCAGCGTCCTGCGTCTGCATCACGGCGTTGGCGCGCTGGGCGCAGTGCAGGGGTGCTACCAGGTTCAGGCGGATGATGGACTCGTGGAAGCGCGGCGAGACGGTTGCGGCATCGACCGCCGGAGCGCCGCCCGCGTTGTTCACCAGCACGTCGAGGCGGCCGGTCCGGTCGGTCGTGCCGGTCACGAGGGCATCGACCTGGTCGATCTCTCGCACGTCGGCCGCGATGAAGTGCGCGGTGCGGCCGCAGGCCTCGGGCGGCTTCTCCGGCACCTTGCGGCCACAGATCACGACATCGGCACCGGCCGCGAGGAAGCGCTCCGCAATGCCGCGCCCGACGCCCCGGCTTCCGCCGGTGACGAGCACGGTCTTGCCGCTCATGTCGATCGCGAGGGCCGGTCCGTCCTGGTCAGACTGAGATCGAGCGCTCACAGCGCGAGTTCCCGGGCGATGCGCTCGCGGTGGTAGGCGGGGTCACCGAGCAGCACGGAGGATCCCTGCGCGCGCTTGAAGTGCACATGCGGATCGTACTCCCAGGTGAAGCCAACCCCACCGTGGATCTGGATCGCCTCGCCAGCGCAGGCGAAGTAGGCCTCGGAGCAGTAGACCTTCGCGAGCGAGGCGGCGCGCGGCAGCTCGGTCGCGTCATCCGCCGCGGCGCAGGCCGCGTAGTAGGCGGCGGACCGCGCGGACTCGACCCGCAGCATCATGTCCGCGCACTTGTGCTTGATCGCCTGGAAGGACCCGATCGGTCGGCCGAACTGCTCACGCTCCTTCGCGTACGCCACCGACAGGTCGAGGCAGCGCTGCGCACCGCCGACCTGTTCGGCAGCGAGTGCGACGGCGGCGAGGTCGAGCGTCCGACACAGGATGTCAGCCCCCTGCCCTTCGCCTCCGAGTCGCGCGCTCGCGGGAACCCGCACGTCGTCGAAGCGGATCTCCGCCTGCCGTCGGGTCTGGTCCATGCTGGCGAGGGGCCGGCGCGTGACGCCCTCTGACCCGGCGGACACGAGAAACAGACTCACCCCCGCCTCGCCATCGCTGCCCGGGGCGCGAGCCGCCACAATCAAGAGCTCCGCGACGCCGCCGTCGATCACGTAGCGCTTGGTGCCACGCAGTCGGAAGTCCGCGCCGTCCGGCTCCGCGGTACAGCCGAAGTCGAGCGGGTCGAAGCCGCGCCCCGCCTCGCTGTGGGCCAGCGTGGCGATCTTCTGACCCGCAGCGAGAGCCGGCAGGTGCTCCTGCTTCTGCGCCTCGTCGCCACCGATCCGCAGCGCGGTTCCGGCCAGACACACGGTCGAGAAGAACGGTGCGCACAGCAGGTGCTCGCCCATCACCTCCATCAAGCCCGTCAGCTCCACGCTGCCAAGGCCGATGCCACCGTGCTTCTCGGGCACGGTCACGCCGCAGAAGCCGAGCTCCGCGCCGACGCGCTTCCACACGTCCGGGTCGAAGCCGTGCTCGGTCTCCATCGCGTGACGCACCTGTTCCCCGGAAGAGTGGTCCGCGAGGAAGGCGCGCGCGGCCTCGCGCAGATCCTCCTGCTCCTCCGTGAACGCGAAATTCACGGGCTATGCCCCGTAGACCTTCTGTGCGGGGGTCGCCTTTGCGCACAGATCGTGCACAGCCGTGCCCACCTCGTCGGGCGCCCAGCGCGCGCCCTTGTCGACCTCGGGCCCCTGGCGCCAGCCGTCCGCGATGGAGATCTTGCCGCCGGCCAGCTCGAACACCCGGCCTGTGACGTCCTTCGACTCCGCGCTACCGAGCCAGACCACCAGCGGCGAGATGTTCTCGGGTGCCATCTCATCGAAGCCGTCTTCCGGCTTCTGCATCATCGCAGCGAATACCTCTTCGGTCATGCGCGTGCGTGCCGAGGGCGCGATCGCGTTGGCGGTGATGCCGTAGCGGGCGAGCTCCACGGCCTGGATGAGCGTCAGCGTCGTGATGCCGG
>JAPUHK010000023.1 GCA_027297745.1 Planctomycetota bacterium
CGTGAACAAGCTCTTGTCGCAGCAGGAGGCGCTCGACGCCCTGAAGGCGGTCAAGCGCGAGATCGTCTTCAACCACTTCGCAAAGGCCGCGGAGCGGCTGGCGCAGTTCCGTGCCAAGTACGACGATCCCGACCTGCTCAAGGAGGCCGACAAGCTCGATCAGGCCCGCGAGACGGCGCGCGTCGAGTACTACACGAAGAAGGTCGCAGCCAAGGTGCGCGACACCGTGAAGTCCATGCTGGACAAGAGGGTCAAGGAGAAGACGCGGGAAGAGTGGGCGCTCAGCGAGGCGCAGAAGTTCGCGGGCGGCGAGAGCAGCGACCAGGAGTCGGTCAGCTACAAAGCGCTCGCGAAGATCGCAGAGGATCTTCAGCTGAAGACCGATGAGGTGCTCACATACTGGGAACGGCGTCCGCGCCGCGGCGTGCACACCGCCTATTACCGCGACGGCACCTTCATCGTCACGCAGCCCGCGGACCCGCTCACCGGCGGCAAGAGGAAGCGCGGCAAGAAGGCCGGTGTCAAGGCCCCCAAGCCACAGCCCCTGGTCACGCCCGAGCAGTGGTGGTTCCGGAAGCGCCAGGCCAGGCGCTTCAGCGACATGCGGGACTTCCTCTACGCCTGGTGGGCCGAGAACAGCGGCATGGTGGATCTGCAGGAGCCTAAGGAAGCCACCTGCACGACCTGTGTGGGCAGGGGTGCCGTCACCAAGCAGATCCAGACCGTCGATGGCCCGGTGATCTGGTGGGAGCGCTGCCCCGGCTGCCACACAGCTCGCGTCCACCGCGTCGTGCGGTTCAAATGAAGGGCCCGAACCCGGGATGCCTATGAACCGCTCGACCCTGCTGCTGTGCGTGACCGTGCTGCTGCTTCCGGCGGCGGCCGCCGCGAAGCCCGTGGCTGTTCCCAACTTCGGACGCATCGCGACGCTACGCAACGCCTACCTGCGCAAGATCCAGGAGCGGCGCCGGGCCGAGAGCTTCAAGAAGCTCCCGCTGCAGGAGAAGCTCGTCGCGCTCTACGCGAAGGAAGAGGAAAAGTTCGACGGCAAGCCGCTTACGGCCGAGCGCGTCGTTCGTGAGTTGCTGGAGTGGTACGAGCGCCAGGGGCCCAATCCCGGCAAGGAGCAGGACGAGCTCATGAAGCGCTTGGCCGAGGCGCTGGGCCAGCGGCTCAACCTGGTCAACAACGTGCTCGTGGACAAGGATCAACGCCACAAGGCGTCGAAGCCGCTCGTGGACGGGCTGATGCACAAGCTGCAGCCCGTGCGGGAGATCTCGATCGAGTGCCTGTTCCGTATCTACGGCACGCGCAAGCTCTACCGCCCGGAGGCCGCCTCACGGCCGCGCCGCACCGTCCAACGCGACTGGAAGAAGTTCATCGAGACCGAGAGGCGACGCTGACAGGCGCCGCCTGCTCTCCGCTGTCCGCCATCCGCCCCTGTCGACGTTCCCTGAGCCCCCTCCGCCTGGATCTCACGCCCGGAGAGCGGACGGCGGACGGCGGGAGGCGCGCCGCCGGGCTGTGCGCGGCGGCGCTGCTGGCGGCCGCCTGCTCGGCGCCCTCCGCGGAGACCGCGCGCGAAACCCGGCTTAGCGACGGGCTCGCCGGCTCCACCACGGCTCCCGTGCGCATCGTCGGCTGGCTGGACCGGCAGCCGGTGACGTACGGAAACGTCGGCCTCTACCTGCGCTCGAAGGATCCCGAGGCCTTCGCGCGCGGGCTGGAAGGCGTGCTCTTCGAACGCGTCGTGCGCGCCGAGGCCACGGAGCTGGGCATCACGGTCGAGCGCGCACTGGTTCAGCGGGAGACGACCAGGCGCCTGGCCGAATGGGAGGCAGCTTTGCGCGCCGCGGGGCGCGAGCAGACGGGACAGGACGTGGACCCGGGGGAATGGCTGCGGCGCGTGGCCGGAATGACGCGGGCCGAGTTCCGTGCGCACCTCAGCCGCCACACCGAGATCGAGTTGCTGGAGGACCGGCTGCTGCGTTACGAGCTGTTGCGCGCGGAGCGCGTGGAGGTCTCGATCCTCGTCGTGCGCCAGCGCAAGCAGGCCGACGAGCTGCGCGAGCGCCTGCGCGGCGGCGCCGACTTCGCGGAGCTGGCGCGCCAGGACTCGAGCCATACAACGGCCGAGCAGGGGGGCCGTATCGCCTTCCCTCTGCTCAAGCAGGATCTCAACGAGTCCAACGTGGCGGCGGAGCTGTTCAGCATCCCCGAGGGCGCGGTGGGCGGGCCCTTCCACACGAGCACCCCGGAGGGTGACTATTACCAGATCTACCGGCTCGAGCGCCGCTTGCCCGCCGGGTCCGGACCCTATGCCGTCGTGGCCAAGCAGATCGAGCGCGCTCTGGAGGCCCGTCCGGTCCGTGTGGAAGAATACGAACGCTGGCGGCGCCGGGTGCTATTGCGGCACGGCTACCAGCCCGCGCCTCCGCCCGCGCCCGGATCCGCCGTAGACTAGTGCCCGCAACCGCGCAGAGATGATTCGCATTCCCGACCCCGCCCAAGACCCTATTCTCGAAGCCCGGCTCGAGGCCCTGCTGTTCACTGCCCGCGAGGCGTTGACGGTGCGCAAGCTGGCCGACTGCCTCGAGGCGGACGCTGCGGGGGTCAAACAGGCCATGGAGGCGCTGCAGGAGCGCTACTCGGGGGAGCGCCGCGGGGTGCACCTGCAGGAGATCGCGGGCGGTTTCCGGCTGCTGACCAACCCCACCTGCGCCGCTGCGGTCCAGGCGCTGAAGGGCAAGCGGGAGACCGAGCGCCTCAGCCCGGCCGCGCTGGAGACGCTGGCCATCGTGGCCTACAAGCAGCCCGTCTCGCGCGCCGAGGTGGAGCGCATCCGGGGGGTAGCGGTGGGCCCGATCCTGCGCCAGCTGATGGAGCTCGACCTGATCCGGGTCAGCGGCCGCGAGGACGGCATCGGCCGTGCGCTCCTGTATGGGACGACGCGCTCGTTCCTGGACCGCTTCGGCCTCAAGAACCTGAAGGATCTGCCGGCTTCGATGTGAGGGGGGCGCAGCCCCACGAACCCCGAGTCCGAGCCCGAGCCCGCGTGCGAGTCCGTTACCCGAGCCCGAGTCGGTAACCGGCTCAGACTCGGACTCCGGCTCAGGCTCGGGGTCCCCGGAGGAAGGCAGCCGATCCTCCCTGAATTGACGTATCCCTTTAGTGGGTCGAGAATCAGGGGCTCGGAGTCCAAGCCATGATGACCATGAAGAAGATTCGCCGCCTCGTGAAGAAATACGAGCGCTGGTTCATGATCGCCCTGGTCGTCCTTCTGCTCGTGATCTTCACGGTCGTTGGCTCGATCACCGGGAGTGCCTCCGACCGGGACGGCCCGGCCGGCGCCGAGGTAGCGGGATCCTTCGCCTTGCTGGCTGCCGATCGGACCTCGATCACGAACGGCGAGTTCGCAAGAGCCCGCACGCGCTACGAGCTGTCGCGGCGCGCACGCCGGGGCGGCGTCTATGAAGCGCCCGACGAGTTGGAGGTGTGGACCTTCCTGCTGCTCCTGGAAGCTGCGAAGCGCGAGGGCATCACCGTCTCGGACGCCGAGGTACGCGACGAGATCGGCCGCTCCTGGGGGCCGCGCTTCCTGTCGGACCCGGCCACCTACAAGGCGGTGCTGACGAGCTGGAGGGTCACCCCGCGCCAATACGAGAGCGCCGTCAAGGCCTGGCTGACCACGGAACGGGTGCGGGACATCTACCGCGAGACCTTCGAGGCCGCCCCGCCCGCGTCCCGCATGGACCTGGTCAAGAGCTACGAGAGCAAGGGGACCGAGTACGCGGAGGTCAGCTGGATCGCGCTCGATGCGGACGGCTTCCTGGTCCACGCGACCGCGGAGTTGCAGGCCGACAAGGACCCGGACAAGACGTTGCGCAGCTACTTCGAGAGCGAGCCGGACGTGCAGCAGGACGAGTTCATCAACCGGCCGCGATACTCCTTCGAGATGCTCTACACCATGCACGAGCGCGTGAAGACCGAGGAGGACTACGAGCGCGTCAAGCGGGTCTTCCTGGAGGCCTTTCCCGAGGTCACCGAGCGCGATCTGCAGAGCCCGGCAAGCGACTACGACGTGTACATCGACGTGCGCCGCGACCGGCTGCTGAAGATGAGCGGCTACAACTCGCTGACCGACGTGAAGATCGAAGACGGGGAGGACGGTTGCGGGGAAGGCGAAGGCGAAGAGCCGGGCGAGGAGAAGGCCGGCGGGGAAGACGGGCAGCAGCCGGAGGGCTGCGGGGGCGAGGAGGGCGACCCGAAGCCCCCCGAGGATCCGTTGAAGCCCGGCGACGAGGACGAGGCCGGCGGCGAAGCGAAGACCGGCGAGGATCTCGCGGAAGAGTTCAAGAAGGCGCAGGAGGAGTGGGAGCGCGAGCTGGAGATGGAGGCGCGCAAGATCGAAGCGGCCCACGTGATCGTCTTCCCCCAGGCGCGGCGCGAGGTCGATATCCGCACGATGTACATCCACATGAACGCCGTGGCGCTGCAGGACGAGAGCAAGAGCCTCGAAGTGATCTTCAAGAAGCTGCAGGAGCACGACGACCCTGAAAACCCCATTACCTCCACGGAGCGCGGCAAGGGCATCTTTGTGTACCGCGCTCTCCTCAAGCCGCTGACGTCCACGAAGATCGCCGATCTCGAAGACGCCGAACAGAAGTTCACGTTCAACTTCAGCGCCCGGGTGACCAAGGAGGTGTACCGCGGCGGCGACAAGGTCAGCCTGCAGCCGGTGAGCCTCGGCGTGGGGGAGGGCCGCGCGGTGTTCCGCGTGCTGAGCTACCAGCCGGAGAAGCCCAAGACCTTCGACGAGCTGACCGAGGGCGAGAAGACGGCCCTACGCGACGAGTTCTACATCCCGCACAACGCCCGCCTGCGCGCCAAGGAGAAGCTCCAGAAGCTGCACAAGCTGCTCACAGAGGGCAAGGTGAAGGCCGAGGACTTCGCCGCCGAGGGGCGGCGCTACGGCGGCCGCGTCTACAGCGACGAGGGGATCGAGGCCTCCGGCCGCTACGTGATGGAGCCGGATCCCAAGATGTTCTGGCACGAGGACTACCTGCACATGCGCGACCGCCACTTCCTGCGCAAGCACGTCACCAACAGGCTGCGGGCGGACCAGGGCGACCAGAAGCTCGGTCCGGGCTCGCTGTTGGACGTGGTGATGGATGAGCGCGACGACGCGGACGTTCCCGGCGCGGCCTATCTCGTGCGGCTGGAGAAGCGGCAGCCCGCCTCCGCCGAGACGATGTCGACGGAGGAGCTCAACAACTCCATCCGCATCGCCAAGCTGACGCGGCGCAACAGCGAGAACCGGTGGTGGACGATCCAGTTCCAGAGGTTGATGGGCAACTACGACTTCCGGTTCAGCCCGGACATGCAGCGCCGTGTGGACGAGGAGATCGCCAAGCGCAACAACGTGTCCGCGCGCCGCGGCTTGAGATAGTTGCCAAGGACAGCCAAGAACTGGCTGCCGGCCGTCTCTCGGCTTGCTTGGCGCGTCTTTCTTGGTGACTCTGCCTTGGCCTCACTTGGCTAGCTTGGCTTCCTTGGCGACTCTCCAGCGGCCGGGAGGCGGCACCGGATCGGCGCCGCCGCGGCACAGGGGGTTACAGCGCGCGACCCTGAAGGCGGCCAACAGCCCGCCCTTCAGCGAGCCGTGCTGCTGGATCGCGTCGCAGGCGTAGTGGCTGCAGCTCGGTTCGAAGCGGCAGGACGGCGGCAGCAGCGGCGACAGAAGCCGCTGGTACAGGCTCACCACGCCGATCAGCAGTGCCTTCACCGGCGCCTCCCCCCGGGGCGGGAGCGCCGCACGAGCGCTTCGCGCACGAGTCCTTCCATCTCGGCGCAGATCTCGGTCCAGCATGCGCTGCGCGCGGCCCGGCGCGGCACCATGACCAGGTCGACCGGGAGCGGCAGACGTTCGCGCACGGCACGGAAGGCCTCCCGCAGGCGGCGCTTGATGCGGTTACGCAGGTGGCTGTCCCCGTACTTACGCGAGACCGAGAGGCCGAGGCGGCTGCGCCCCCGGCGGGAGGGCAGCACGTAGCAGCGCAGCCGCGGGGTTTCAGTGCTATAGCCGCGGTTGTAGACGCGCTTATACTCCCCCGTCCGCACCAGGCGGTCAGCCTTGCCGAAGCGGCCGCGGGGCACGGGCGTGGGCATGGGGCCTGTGTTGTGGGTCGGCACGGCCCCAGATTATGCCCTGTGGACCCGGGAGGCGCGTTCCCGGAGCCCCGGGGTCCGGCCTTGGATCCGGGTCCGCCTGGAGCCGATTAGGCAGATACGCCCCTCGCGCCCTAGAATCAGGGGCCCGAGACCAGACGCATGCCCTACCCGCTCCGCCCCAGCGCGCACTTGCGCCTCCCGGCCCTGGCCTGCCTGCTGGCGGCGGCTTGCACGACTTCGCCCGGGGGCTCCGGCGGCCCGGGGGGGCCTATGGACAGCGTCTCGCCGGTGGATGGGGCTGCCGTAACCGACATCCGTTTTCCGGCGCACCTGGAGCCTCCGCCGCGGGCCACCGAGGAGCGCATTCTGGAGGCGGTGGCCGCGCTCTGGTCGCAAGACCTCAAGACCTGCACCGAAGCCGGACGCACGCTGTATGAGTACGGCGAGGTTGCCGTGCCCTACCTGGGTTTCTTCGGTCCCGCCCAGAAAGAGCTCCGGCCCGGCCGCAAGTACCACCCCTCGGCCCTCGTGCTGCCGCGCATCCTCAAGGACCTCCCCGACACGAGTCTCGCCGCGGCCGTGCGCTCGCGCTATCCCACGGTGCGCGTGGCGGCGGCGCGCGTCGCGGGCGAGAGCAGGCGCGAAGCGCTCGTACCGGAGCTGATCGAGGGGCTCGACGACTCCGACCAGGCCGTGCGACGGGCCTGTGCTGGCGCGCTGCGGCGCATCTCACTCGAGTTCTTCGGCTACCGCCCGCTGGATCCCAAAGCGCAACGGGACCAGATCGTCGCGCGCTGGCGGGCCTGGGCGCACGGACGCGCCACTTCCCCTGAAGATGGCCAAGACGGATAGCGGCTTCCGAGCGGGGCTCTGCGAGGACGTCCTCGAGGCGCTCGACCTCGGCGTAGCCCTGCTCGATGCGAAGGCCACGGTGCTCTACGCCAACCGGCCCTTGCAGGATCGCTTCCTCGAGGGGGACCAGGCGCCCGCCGGCCGCCCCCTGCTGGAGGCCTTCCCGTCGCTCAGTGCGGACTTCGACTGGGATCGCGCGGTAGGACAGGCCGTGGAGCGGGGGCGCACGCTGCGCCTTGCTCGCCAGCCCCTGCTCGAGAGCCAGCACTTCGATCTCACCCTGGCCCCTATGCGCGAGGGCTCAGGCGAAGTGTGCTCCGCGCTGCTCACGGTCGAGGACGTGAGCGAGGCGGTGCGGCTCGAAGCCAAGCTGCTCAGCCAGGCGCGCACGCACGTGTTGGCCAACCTCGGCGAGAGCGTGGCCCACGAGATCCGCAATCCCCTCAACTCGATCCACATGAACGTGCAACTGCTGCGCGAAGGCATGCGCACGGATGAGCTCGACCGCGAGTCGCTGGACCGTACGGCGGAAATCGTGCAACGCGAGATCAAGCGGCTCGACCGCGTCGTGCGCGACTTCGTTCAGTACAGCCGCCCCGCGGCCAAGACGCTGGTGCAGGGCTCGGTCAACCGGCTCGTGCGCGCTGCGCTCGACGCGCTGGACGCACAGATCCTGGAGAAGAAGATCTCCGTGGCCCTGGATCTACAGTCGGCGCGGCCGGTGGCCATGGACCCGGACCGCCTGCAGCGCGCGTTCTACAACGTGCTGCTCAACGCCGTGCAGGTGCTGCCAGAAAAGGGCACGCTCACGTGTCGCAGTCACGACGAGGAACGCAGTTGCGTGCTCGAGATCAGCGACAACGGCGCGGGCGTGGACCTCGTCAAGCAGCAGCGTCTGTTCGACCTCTTCTACACGACGAAGCAGGGCGGCACGGGCCTTGGCCTGCCGATTGCGAACCGTATCATCGAAGAGCATGGCGGGCACATGGCCGTCGCCAGCGAACCCGGCTGCGGAGCGACGTTCGCCTTCTTCCTCCCCTTCGAGGGGGGGCAGGTTCCGCCGCGCGGCGGCCCTACAGCGGTGCCCGTGAGCCCGGACGCGAGGTGACAGCGTGGCCAAGACGAGGATGCTCATCGCCGAAGACGACGCGGGCGCGGCCGAAGCGCTGCGCAAGGCCTTCGGTGCCGAGTCCTACGAGGTCCAGCTGGCGCGCACCGGCATCGAGGCGCGCGACGCCTTCCGCGGCGAGCGCTGGGACGTGGTCCTGACCGACGTCGTCATGCCGGACATGGACGGCCTCACCTTGTTGAAGGAGCTGGTGGCCGCCCCACAGGCGCCGCCCGTGATCGTGATGACCGCCTACGGCTCGATCGAACGCGCGGTGCAGGCCATGAAGGACGGCGCCTTCGACTTCATGGAGAAGCCGCTCGATCTGGACAACCTGCGCAGCGTCGTGCGGAGCGCCGTGGAGGGACGCAGCCGCGAGCCCGACAACCGCGCGTATCGCGCGAAGCTCAAGAAGGGGAAGCACGGCCTGCTCATGGGGCAGAGCCCGCTCATGCACGATCTCGTGGAGCGTGCGCTGCGCGTGGCGCAGACCAACGCGACGGTCATGCTGCAGGGCGAGAGTGGCACCGGTAAGGAGCTGCTTGCGCGGCTGATCCACACAGAGTCGCTGCGCGTCCGCGGACCGTTCGTGCCCGTCAACTCGGCCGGCCTCACGCAGTCGATCATCGAGAGCGAGCTGTTCGGCCATACGAGGGGCGCGTTCACCGGCGCGATCAAGGACAAGAAGGGCAAGTTCGAGCTGGCCGACGGCGGGACCTTGTTTCTGGACGAGATCGGTGAGATCCCCCTCAACGTCCAGGTGAAGCTGCTGCGCGTGCTGCAGGAGCGCGAGATCGAGCGCGTCGGCGGCGAGGCGCCGATCAAGGTCGACGTGCGCCTGGTGTCCGCCACGCACCGCGACCTGCCCGCGCTGATCAAGACGGGCGAGTTCCGCGAGGACTTGTATTACCGGGTCAAGGTCATCGTGCTACAGATCCCGCCCCTGCGCGAGCGCAGCGAGGATATCCCGGAGCTCGCGGAGCACTTCCGAAAGACGGCCAACGAGCGCAACCATCGCAAGGTCGAGGCTTTTACGCCGGCGGCGCTGGAGGCGCTGTGCGGCTACGGTTGGCCGGGCAACGTGCGCGAGTTGGAGAACGTCGTCGAGCAGGCAGTGGTGCTGGCCACGACGGAGACGGTGGACGTGGACGGGCTGCCCGAGGAGGTCACGGGGCGCAAGGGTCCGCAGGAGGTGCTGCACATCCCCGTGGGCACGAGTCTCAAGCAGACCGAGAAGGACCTGATCCTGGAGACGCTGCGCAAGGTGGGCGGCAACAAGACCCAAGCGGCCAGGCTGCTCGGCATCGGAGTGCGCACTCTGTATCGCAAGCTCGACGAGTACGGCGAACGTCCTGATTCTTGAACGGCGCGTTCGTCTGGCGTTCTGAACACGCCGTAAGCCGTTGGTGCGGAGTATGTTACGGGGTTTTGCCGCAGCGCGGGGAAGCGGCACGCCAAGTGTGGGATCACGTGTCGTGCGCTCGCCCCGTCTATCCGCCGCAACGATGGCCGCAGCCGCGGTGGTTGCTGCCGCCCTGCTCTTTACCGCGGGCCGCCTCGAGGCCCAGCGGGACCGCGCCGCGATCGAGCTAGACACCGCCCTGGCCCACTCGCGGGCGCTAGGGCGCGCTGCGGCGAGGGCCGGCGCCTCCACGGTATCGATTCGCACCTTCGGCCGCCCGGCGCCCGCCAAGGACCAGCCGCCGCGGGACGAAGATGGGTACGGCGCGGGTGTGATCGTACGCACGGACGGGCTCGTCCTGACCGCCCTGCACGTGGTCGACGGCGCGGCGGCCATCCTGGTCACCCTGCCCGACGGCAGCGAGCACACCGCCCTGGTGCATGCCAAGGACGAGTGGGCCGACCTGGCCGTGATCCGCTTGCTGACTCCCGAGTTGCGCCTGCCCGTGGCCGAGCTCGGCCCGGACGAGAGCGTCCGGGTGGGAGAGACGGTGCTCGCAGTGGGCAATCCCTTCGGCTTGAGAAATACCGTGACGCGCGGCGTGCTCTCGGCTCGCGGCCGCACGGGCGTTGTAGACGGCAACCGCACCGCGCTCTTGCAAACCGATGCCGCCGTGAACCCGGGTTCTTCCGGAGGTCCGCTGGTCGACCTCAAGGGGCGCGTGATCGGCCTGATCACCGCCATCCTCACGCGCACCGGCGGGCATGAGGGCGTGGCCTTCGCGGTCCCCGCGGAGGAGATCTACTACTGCCTGCCGACCATGCTGAGGGGCGAGCGCGTGCGCCGCGGCTGGCTGGGCGTCCGGGTCCACAAGCGTGCGTTGCGCACAGGCGGCCTGCGTATCGTGAGTGTCGTTCCCAAGGGCCCCGCCGCTCAGGCCGGGCTGCGCATGGACGACGTCGTGCTCGAGATCGAGGGCAGCCCGCTGCGCACCATGGCCGACATGCGCCGGCTGGTGCGCAGCGCCAAGGATGGGCAGGAGCTGCTCCTGAGGGTCCAGCGCGGCGACGAGCGCAAGCTGTTCCGGGTGGCCGCCCGGCAGAAATAGCGGCGCACCCCGGGGGGGCTCAACAAATCCGCTCCCAGGGCCGATCTATGCTTGACGTTAGGCATTTGTTAGTGCAAACTTCCACCTAACGAGCTAACGGAGATGCGGAGCGCTACCAAAACCCGTTCCACCCACACAAAACCCAGCAAAGTCGAGCCTCTCGACCACTCCCACGGAACGAGGGCGCTCCGCCTCTCTCCGTTATCGGGTCGCCCGCACCAGTCCCCCCAACAGTTCCTAAGGCGGGTCCCACTGCGCAGCCGCTGCCTCAGCGAGCTGCCCCTCGTGCTGACCGTCGTCCTGCTCTTCGCGCTGGCGGCGTTCCTGTAAATAACCCGCAATAGATGCACTCGGAGCACTCGGAGCAGTCGTAGATGCCCTCTTACACGCGTAAACAGACCGAAGTCCTCGAGCTGATCGCCGAGGCCATGCGTGAGCAGGGTATGGCGCCTACGCTGGAGGAGATCGCGCAAGAGATGGGGGTGTCGCGCGTGACTGTCTTCCAGCACCTGCGGGCGCTGGAGCGCAAGGGTGCGATTCGCAGGCAGGCGCGCCATAGCCGCGCGATCGAGATCCTGGACCCGGCCTTCCGCCCCACGCGGGGCCTGCCACTGGCGGGCACGATCGCAGCCGGCGAGCCCATTCTGGCCATCGAGGATCCCGAGGAAATCTCGCTGGAGGAGTTTCTGGGGGTCGATCGCGCTCCCGGGGGGTGCTACCTGCTGCGCGTCCGGGGCGACTCGATGATCGAGGATCACATCACCGACGGCGACCTGGTGCTGATCGAGGCGCGCAAGACGGCCCGCAACGGCGAGGTTGTGGTGGCCGTGATCGAAGAGGAGGCGACGCTCAAGCGCTACTACCGCCACAAGGGGCGCATCCGCCTGCAGCCCGCCAATGAGGGGCTGCGCGCGCGCACGGTGGACCCGCGCAAGACGCAGATCGAGATTCGGGGGGTGGTGCGCGGCTTGATCCGCAGGATATAACGTTCCCGGTTTGCCTGTCCGAGCCCTGCGCGCCCGACTTCTGTGGGCCTCCCTGTTCCCGTTCCTGGCCGTTGCCTGCGGCCACATGCGGGCCGTTCCACAAGCGCCGCCGCCGGCGCCTGCGGCCGAGCGGGTGCGACGGGGCGACGTGCTGCGGCGCAGAGGGCGCTTGCAGGAGGCCGAGGCGGTCTACCGGGAGGCGCTGCAGCGAGACAGCACGGACGTGCGCGCCCACGTGGGCCTGCAGCGCATCGGGCTGAAGCGCGGACAGGATTTGCAGCTACGGCACTTGTACCGGATCCATCCCAACAGCTATCTGGCCGGGCGGCTGGAAGGACGCGAGGACCTGCAGCGGAAGGCCTTCGAAGCTGCGCCGGAGCCGTGGCGCAGCCTCGGGCTGGCTTATCTGGCCGAGCTCGGTGCGGATCCGAAGCGGGCGGCGCGCCTGCTCGAAGGCGTGCTTGCGACGGATCCCGGGAACGTCTGGGCGCGCTTGAGGCTCGGGCGCGTGCTCCTGAACGCAGGACGGGTGGGGGAGGCCGCAGATCAGTTTGAGGCCGCCCTGTGGACCGACCCGGAGCACCCGGGACCGGCAGCCGGCGTGAGCCTGGTGGAAGAGTCGCGCGGCCGGCAAGACGCAGCCTTGCGCTGGGCGCAGGCGGCCCAGCGGCGTGCACCGGCGGAGCGCGTGTTGGTGGCGCGTGTGCACCAGCTGGCGGCCAATGCCGCTGAGCCTGCCAGGCTGCGCGCCGCTGCGCATGGGCTGCTGCGCACCGAGGGCCCGAGCGGCGTCGCCATTCTGTACGCGGCGGACATGCTGCAGAACGCGGGCGCGGCGGTGGAGGCCGAGCGCGCCTTCGCCCGCGCCGTCCAGGGCGGCATCACCGTGGAGGAGGTAGCCAGCTGGCGTCACCTTCCCCCTGCCGACGAGGGCTTCGAGCGCTTCGTGTCCGGCCTCAGGCGCGGCGCCGTAGCCCGCTACCGTCACTTCCGCTCGACCGGCGAGATGGAGACCTTCGCGCAGTTCCACGCGTGGGTCCGGCAGCTGTATGAGAAGCAATGCGGGGAAGTGCTGGGCCCCGCCGGGGAGCCGAGTTCCTACGCGTTCATCGGGTTGACGCTCGACGCCACGGGGACGAGCCGCGTGCCGATCGTGAGGGCCTGTGCGCGCCGCGGGTTCTTCATCCTGCTGGGGCAGCGGCGCGGCGGCCCGCCGGAGCTGTTCTTCGGGCGCATAGCGCGCCGTGAGCACCGGCGTGCGGCGACCGTGCGCGGCGTGCAGGTCGAGCGCGAAGTCGTCTGGGTGCAGCGGCGCATCATCTCGGGCTATGCCGAGTGGGCCGGCGGGGGCGAGACGGCCGGCCTTGCGCTGGAGGGCCAGATCCTGATCGACCTGCAAGCCGTTGCGGCCTGGGAGGGGGAGTGGCGCCGCGCGCTGCGCCGCATGCAGCCGGTACGCCAATCCGTGCTGGCGGCCGAGGCGCTTCGGGACCGGCCCGTAACGTCGATCGAGGATCCAGCCGGCATCTCGTGGCGTCTGCTCCTGGACAGTCACCGCGACCTGCGCGAGGAGATCCTGGCCCACGAGAACGCGCACCTCGTGGACGCGCAGCGGCACCTGCCGGTGGAAAAGCACCTGTTCCGCAACCTGGCGCTCGCGGTCGGCAAGGGGTTCGACGCCAAGCGCATCCTGGCCTTCCTCGAGCGCAACGCACAGATCACGGCCATCGCTGAGGGCCCCACGCCCCGCGCGGGGCTCGCGGTGTGTTGCTCGATGCTCGGAGGCGGCGGGGCCCACTCGCTGGGCTATGAGGAAATCGTGCAGGGGATGGTCGACGACATCCATAAGCATCCGGACCGCTATCCCACGATCGATACGGAGCGCGTCATCGTGCAGCAGTTGCACCGCCTGTCCGAGCGCCAGGTGCGCGCCGCTGCGCGACAATTGATGGTCCGTTGGGGCCTCATCGCCCGCTCTTGACCCCTCTGTTTCTATTTCTTACGGGACGCGGCGAGCAGTCGCTCGATCTCGTCGGGATCCTTCGGGAAGGCGGCCGTGAGGTTCTCGACGCCCTTGTCCGTCACGAGGACTACGTCCTCGATGCGAATGCCGATGCGCTCGTCGGGCAGGTAGACGCCGGGCTCGACCGTGAAGGTCATGCCGGCCTGGATGCGCGTGGGGCCGGGGTCGTGCACGTCGAGGCCCACGTGGTGGCAGGTGCCGTGGATGAAGTGCTTGCCGAGGCCGGCGTCCTTGATCACCTGGCGCGCCGCGGCGTCGATCTCGCGGAAGGTAGCGCCCACGCGCACGGCGTCGAGCCCGGCGCGCTGCGCGCGCAAGACGATCTCGTAGATCTCCCGCTGGCGCGCCGTGAACTTGCCCGAGATGGGGAAGGTGCGCGTGACGTCCGCGGCGTAACGGTCGACCGCGCCGCCCGCGTCGATCAGCAACAGCTCGCCGGCGCGCAGCGCATCCGCGTTGCGGAAATAGTGGGGGATCGCGGCGTTGGCCCCGGCGCCGACGACGAACGGGTACGCAGGGCGTGCTCCCCGGGCGCGCACGGCGGCGAGCAGAACGCCGTCGACCTCGGCCTCGCTGCCGCCGGGCCGGATGGCGGGCAGGCATTGGTGGAAGGCCTCGACCGTCAGCGTGCAGGCGCGACGGAGCGCACCCAGCTCGAGGGGGTCCTTGATGGAGCGCATGCGCGCCAGAACGGGATGCAGGTCCTGGACGCTGATGTCGGACCGCAAGGCCTGCAGGCTCTCGAGCGTATCGCGCCGGATCTCGCGCACGAAGGCGTCATCGGGGCCGCGGTAGGCAGGCATCCACAAGACAGCCTTGTGCGGCAGCAGCTTGGCCAGCTCGCGGGCCAGGCCCTGTGCGCGCCGGGGGGCCGGCAGCACGACCTCGATCCCCAGCAGGTCCGCCGTTGCCTTGTCGGGCGCGAGGCGATGCCCGGTGAACTGCCGGTGGCGCTCGCCGTGCTTGGGCAAGAACAGCATTTCGCGACGGCCCTCAGCGGCCGGCGTCGCCTTTGCCTTGGCGCCGCGCAAGAGCAGCACACCCGACGGCTCGTCCACGCCGGTCAGGTACAGGAAGTGCCCGTGCTGCCCGGGGTGCAGCACCTCGGTCGGCGGCTGGCCGATCACGAGCGCGTAGCCCTCACCGATCTCCTCCGCCACGCGGACGCGGCGCGCCTTCCGTGCGGCTACCAGCGCCCGCTCCGTCTCGGGAGCGGCCGCGACGACCGCCGTCAGCAGAAGCAGCGCCGCCTTGCGCACCCTCCTAGCATACGCAGTCCCGCGCCTCAGCGCAGGGCCGCCAGGATGGCGTCCACGTCCATCGCTTCGCTGAGCTGCCGACGCACGCTCTGCTCCTTGAGCTTGAGCGTGATGCGCGCCAGGAGCTGCAGGTAACGCTCCTGCTCCCCTTCCGGCCCGGCGATCAGCACGACGAACTGCACTGGGTTGCCGTCCAGCGAGTTGAACTGCAATCCTTCCGGCGCCTTGCCGAAGCTGACTATGAAGTCGGTGACGAACGGGACCTTGGCGTGCGGCACGGCGATTCCCAGGCCGATGCCGGTGGACATGATCTTCTCGCGCTCGAGGATGGCCTCGAGCAGCTTGGCCTCGTCGCCGACCTCGGGCTCCCGGGCGGCCACGGCGACCATCTCGCGGAGCGCCCCCTCCTTGGTCGTGGCCTTCAGGAAGACCACGCGCTCGGCGGGAATGATGTGCTCCAGGCTGATGCTCATCGGTCTCTCCTCGCTTGCGCTTCCGTCGCCGGCGGCCCGAACGCGCTACGCATCCAGCGCACGTCGCCGCTTGCGGGCGGATCCCCCTGCACGGTGATCACGTCGAAGCGGTGGGCGTGCTGCGTCACTCCGTAACGCCGCCGGAACGCTCGTGCAGCGCGCTCGATGCGCCACCTCTGGCGCGTCGAGACGGCCGCCCGGCCGGCGTACGGAGCGGCGACTGCGTCCGCCCGCGACTTGACCTCCACGAACACCACCGTTTCTCCATCCAGAGCAACCCGGTCGAGCTCACCGCCCGCCGCCCGCCAGTTGCGCGCCAGGATCACCAGCCCTGCACGTCGCAGGACTCTCTCGGCTGCTGCTTCGCCGAGTCGCCCTCGTTCCCTTCGCTTCACGTGCCGTGGGGCGTCGCCGGCGCTACGACTCGGCGGACTCCACCTCCACGGCCTCGGTCGCCGGGGGTGCGGTCTCCGGCGCTATCTTGGGTTTCGGCGCGCCCTTGCGACCGCCCTTCGGCTTGCGCTTGGCGTCGACGACCTCCTTGAGGCGCGCGGCCTTGCCCCGGCGGTCGCGCAGGTAGTAGAGCTTCGCCCGCCGCACGCGGCCCGAACGGCGCACGCGCACCTCCTTGACGAAGGGGCTGTGCAGCGGGAACGTGCGCTCGACGCCCTGGCTCTGGACGATGCGGCGCACGGTGTACATGGCGTTCGTGCCGCCGCCGCGCTTGCTGATCACCGTGCCGCTGAAGATCTGCACGCGCTCCTTCTCGCCTTCACGGATGAGAACGTGCACGTCGACCGTGTCCCCTACGCGCACTTGCGGAGTCGTCTTGCGGGAAAAGCCCCGCTCGATCTCGTCCATTCTCGACATCTTGTGACTCCTCTTCGTCCAGTAGGGGTCGGGGACGGTGTCAACCGGCCCGCGGTTCCATGAGGTCCTCTCTGCGCTCGCGGGTCCGGCTCTGCGCTTGTTCCCGGCGCCAAGAGGCAATCGCCTCATGATCGCCGCTGAGAAGGATATCGGGCACCCCCAGTCCTCGGAACACCCTGGGCCGTGTGTATTGAGGGCCCTCCAGCAGCCCTTCCCCCTGAAACGAGTCCTCCCGCGCCGACTCCGGGTGGCCCAAGACCCCGGGAATCAGCCGCACGCAAGCCTCGACGACGGACAGGGCAGGCAGCTCCCCGCCCGAAAGCACGAAGTCGCCGATGGACAGCTCCAGGGGATTCAGGGTCTCCCTGACCCGCTCATCGAAGCCCTCGTAACGGCCGCAGATCAGGATCAAGCCCGGCTTTGCGGCCAGATCCCCGGCGGCCGCCTGGTCGAACGGGCGCCCCTGGGGCGTGAGCAGCACCGTGACCGCATGCGGCTCATGCCCCCGGCGTACGTGTTCGACCGCCTCCACTACGGGGCCGGGCATGAGCACCATGCCCGGGCCGCCGCCGAAGGGGCGGTCGTCGACCTGCCGGTGCCTGCCCGCCGCGAAGTCCCGGATGTCTGTGACCTCGTACTCGGCCTTGCCCTTCTCTGCGGCGATCCCCAAGATCGACGTGCCCAGGACAGCACGCACCATGTCGGGGAAGAGCGTCAGGATCGAGATCTTCACGGCAGGGGAGGCTCCGCGTACGGAGCCCCTTATTTGAAGCCGGTTTACGGCCCCCGTCAAGCGCGCCTGCGTTGCCTGCGCTTGTGACCGCGGCGGTAGGATAGGCCCCGTGTTTACCGGATTGGTGGAGTCCATGGGGGCCGTTGTGAAGCTCCAGGAGGGCCCCCGGGCCGTACGTCTGGAGCTCGATGCGGGCGCCCTGGCCGCCGAGGTGGCGGTCGGGGACTCCGTCGCCGTGGGTGGGTGCTGCCTGACGGCGGTGGCCGTGGCCGGCGGCCGGCTGGCCTTCGACGTGGTGCCGGAAACCCTGGGCCTGACCACCCTCGGAGAGCGCCGGGCCGGTGACGCGGTCAATCTGGAGCTGCCGCTCAAGGCTTCTGCGCGCATGGGCGGCCACTTCGTGCAAGGGCACGTGGATGCCGTGGCCGAGGTGCTGGCCGTGGGCGGGGACGACGGCGCGGTCACGCTGTCGATCGCGGTGCCGCCGGCGCTCAAGGGGCAGATCGTGCACAAGGGCTCCATCGCGGTGGACGGGGTCAGCCTGACCGTGGCGGGCGTGGACGCGGTGAGCTTCCAGGTGGCGCTGGTGCCGCACACGCTGGCAGTGACGACGCTGGGCAAGCTGCGGCGGGGGGACAGGGTCAATCTGGAGGGAGACGTGCTCGCCAAGTATGTGGCGGCCCTCCTGGAGGCGCGCCCGTGAAGTGGGTCGCGCCGGCCGCCCTCGCGCTCGCCGCCGCGCTATGGGCCTGGGCCTTCTGGTCTCCGGTCGAGATGCCCCAGCTGCCGCAGGACCTCGTCGGCCTCTACGAGGTGGCGGGGACGGCGCCGCCCACGGCCGAAGCCGGGGAGTGGGATACGCCGGGGCGCTTCACGGTTACCTACGAGCTGCGCCGCAACGGAACGTACGCCGTGCGCCGCATGCTGCAGGGCTACGAGATCGCGATCTTCGAGGGTATCGCCTCCGTGGCCGACGGGAACGAGCTGACGCTCAGACAGATGGCCTTCAACCGCCGGGAGTCCCCTCCGGAGACGGAGCTCTACAGATACGTGCACGAGGGCCAGCGCCTGATCCTGTACGCCCAGGACGGGCGCGCAAACCTCGCGCTCGAGCGCAAGGTGGCGCCCCCGGGCAAAGGCGAGTGAAACGCAAAGACGCGGAGACGCAAAGGGAGATGCAAGTCCGCGGCTAGCGTGTGTCGAACGCAACTGGACGATCGACGCGTCCCCCAGGTCTGCTTTGCGCCTTTGCGTCTTTGCGTTCTAGTTCAAGACGTTGAAGAGGAACGTGGTGAACGTGACCAGGCTTGCCAGCGGGGCGTTCTCGCGCGCCACCTCGCCCGCCTCGCGGAAGCCGCTGAGCATGACCTCCAGGTCCGTGACCACCGTGTCGTCCATGATCAGCCTGCCGAGCGAGCCGCGCCCTTCGCGCACCTGCAGCGTGATGACCTCGATGTTCTCCGCGGAGCGGCGCAGATCCCGCACCACGCTGCGAAAGTCGTCGTAGGCCTCCTCGCTCTTCAGCAGCTTGCCGATCGTGCCGCGCCCTTGGCGCAGATCTTGCGTGATCAGCGCGAAGTCGCGCAGCGCGTCGACCAGGTCGCGGCCGAGCTGCTCGTCCTTGAACAGCCGTCCGAGCGCGCCGCGCCCTTCGTTCACGTGGTCCACGAGCTTCTCGAGCTTCCGGGCCGTAGCGACCAGCGAGTCCACCAGCGCCTCGTCCTTCAGCAGCTTGCCGATCGACCCCCGGCCCTGACGGATGTCCTCCGCGATCAAGCGCACCATGTGCACCGTGTCAACGACGTCCTCCGCCAGGCGCGGGTCGTTGATGAGGCGGCCGAGCAGACCTTGCGACGCGTTGATCTTCTCGCTGAAGTTGCGGAAGTTCTGGACCGCCTCCAACACCTGCTCGTAGATCTCCTCTTCCACCAGCAGCTTGCCGAGCGTGCCCTTGCCGTCACGCACGTTCCGCGTCAGCTCTTCCAGGTGCTTGACGGTTTTTATGACGTCGTCGCTGGCCCCGCGCACCATGTCGCCGAGCTCGCTCAAGGCGCCGCCCTCGGAGGAGCTGGGCAGGGGCCCTGGAGGCGACTGCACGCGCCCGCGGGGCGTTCCGCGCTCGATGCTGACCCGGTAGGCTCCGAACAGTCCCTGCCGCGCGATCACGACACGCGCGTCCTCCCACAGCGTGAGGTCTGCGCGCAAGGACAGCATCAGCTCCACACGTCTGCCCAGGGCGATCTCGTCGTCCTCCACCAGGCGGATCGAGTCGACCACGCCGATCTTGTGCCCCGACGTGAAGACGTCGGTCCCCTCGCGCACGCCTTCCGCCTGGTCGAAGAACACCTGCCACGTGGCGCTCTTGCCCAGCTGGACCTTGTTCAGCACGAGCGTGAAGTAGGTCAGGGTGGCCAGCGTCACGAGAACGAAGGCGCCGAGCACCGTGCTGCGGGTTTTGGTCATGACTTCTCCTCCTTCTGGGCGAATTCGGCCAGCGGTCCCTCGAGGCTCCCGGTTACGAACTGATGCACGACGGGATCTGCGGACAAGCGGATCTCGTCGGGCGTGCCGGTGGCGATGATGCGGCCCCGGTAGAGCATGGCGATGCGGTCCGCGACGCGGAAGGCGCCTTCCATGTCGTGGGAGACCACCACCGAGGTCACGCCTGTGCGCCTATTGAGGTCGATGATCAGCTGATCGATGGCGTGCGCGGTGACCGGATCCAGGCCCGTGGTGGGCTCGTCGTAGAGCATGACCTGGGGATCCGTGACCAGCGAGCGGGCCAGCCCGCCGCGCTTGCGCATGCCGCCGGACAGCTGGTCGGGCATCAAGTGCGCGGCGTCGTACAGTCCGACCCGGTACAGCACCTCCATCACCTTGGCGTCGATGCGCTTGCGCGGGAAGTTGGGATTCTCGAGCAGCGGCAGCGCCACGTTTTGGGCCAGCGTCAGCCAGTTGACGAGCGCTCCGCTCTGGAACAGGTAACCCATCTTCGTGCGGAACCGGCGCAGCCGCTTGCGGCTCAGGCGGGGGACGTTCTTGGTCAGCACGACCACGCGGCCGGAGTCGGGTTTCGTCAGCCCGATCATGAGCCGCAGCAAGGTCGACTTGCCGCTGCCCGACTTTCCGATCACGACGAACGTCTCGCCGTCTTGTACATCGAGGTCGAGGTTGTCCAGGACGACCTTGCTGCCGTAGGTCTTGGTGACTCCTTCGACATGAATCATGACGGGAAGGCCTGGTAAGCGACCCAGCTGAAGTTGTAGGAGATGATCAGCGTGAGCACGATCGAGGTGATCACCGCGGTGCGCACCGCGCGCCCGACGCCGAGCGCGCCGCCGCGCGCCTGGAGGCCCTGGGCGCAGCCGACGCCGGCCATGACCCACCCCGTGAAGGAAGCCTTCATCAGGCCCGCGTAGACGTCCTTGGGCAGATATCCCCATTCCCGGCCGCTCAGCGTGTCGAGCGCGTTCTCGAGATAGCGGTCCATCGGCAGGCCGATCTGGTTCATGGCCACGAGACCGCCGCCGATCACCCCGATGATGTCGGCCACGACCGTGAGGAAGAAGGTCATCACGGTGAGCGCTACGATGCGCGGCGCCACCAGGTAGCTGGCGGGGCGCACGCTCAGCACCTCGAGCGCCGACACCTCCTCCGAGACGGCCATCGTCCCGATCTCAGCCGCGTACGCGCTGACCACGGTGCCGACCAGGATGATGCAGGTCATGAAGGGGCCGAACTCGCGCGCGAAGGTCTGGGCCACGATGCGGCCGACCGTTTCGCCCTGACCCAGCTGATCGAGGAAGATCCCCGTCTGCAGCGAGATGATCATCCCGGCGAAGAGCGCCACGATCGCCACCACGGGCAGCGACTGGATGCCGCCGTCGTACATCAGGCTGAACGTCATGCGCCAGCGCGGCTTGCGGAAGGCCCAGCCTGTGCCGCGGACCAAGAGCACGATCGTGTAGCCGGCGCGGTCGAACAGCTCCGCGACGGCGCGTCCCAACCCCGCGACCGCGCCCAGGGGCCCGTTCGCGGCGTTCACTGCGGATCTCCCGTCCGGATCTTGATGAACCAAAGTAGGCGCAGGAAACGACCCTTTTCGTTGCGGTCCCAGCCGATCGACCCGAGCAGCAAGCGCGTCTTGCGCCGGCCCGAAACCCAGCGCGTCTTGTGGTACACGAGCGGCACCGTGAACGACCGGTACTCCTTCGTGCGGTTCCACTGCAGCAGCCCGAGCGCGGCCGAGGTGTCACGGCTGCCGTCCGGGTGGCGCCGGTGCGAATAGAGGGTCAGAAACGGGCGCCAGGGCTCGTAGTAGTTGCGCCAGGTCGGTGAATCGACGGGGATCACGTGCGGGAACTCGAACCACCGGAACCCGTCGGAGCGCGTTTCCTTGAAGTAGAAGGGAAAGAAGTTCGTCTTGCGTGTGACCGCCCCGTCCCGCCGGTTGTAGGAGTGCACGTTCGTGTACAGCGGCAAGACCCACTGGATGCGCTGGAAGGTGTCTCCGTCATCGACGTACATGCGTCTGAAGAAGGGCCACAGCGTAACGTCGGTGGTCGTGAATCCCGTCCGGCGATAGGAGCGCACCGGCCACAGGCGACGGATCTCGAGCCCGTCGCCGCCACCCGCGCTGCGCCACACGGGCCAGAAGCCGCGATCCCTTGCCCCCGTGAGGTAATTCTCAGAGCTGTAGAAGAAGGGCCACAGCCAGGTCTTTTGCACGAACGTGCCGGTTTCGGTGCGGCCGTAGAAGGGCCAGAAGAAAAAGCCGCGGTCGGGGCCGTTCCGCCTCCAGGTGTAGAAGGGCCACAGGAAAAACCCGGTCTCCGTCCCGTCCCGCAGGCGGGACTTCCCCCAGAACGGCGCGAAGCGCCTGCGGCGCCGGCCGCCGGGCTTGCCGTCCGTGCCCCAGGAGATCAGCGGCCAGAAGATGTTCACGCTGCGCCAGCTTCCCAAGCGGGCCGTGATGTAGAAGGGCGTGATCATGACCAGCTGGTCGTAGCCGAGCAAGCGCGTGGTCTTCCCGCCGAAAGGGAAGATCAGCAGGCGGTCGTTGCCCCACCAAAGGAAGGGGAAGACGATCAGATACCAGGAGCGGTACCTCTCGGGCTTGCGGCGGGCCGTGTAGGAGATGAAGGGGACCGTGATCGTTGTCAGCGAGGGCGTCCAGTGGCGGCGGTAGAGGCGGCCGAGCACGTGGACCCGCTGCCGGGGGCCGCTCGCCTCCGTCGTGAACTCGCGCCAGTAGAAGGGCCGCACCATGCCGATCTGCGCCCCAGCCCTGGTGCGCTTCTCCACGAAGGGCTCGAGGATCGAGGGCTCGGGCTCCCGGCCGGGATCCGGCGTGCCGCCCCGGGAGGTCGCGCAAGCGGCCAGCACCAGGGTCGTGAGGAGCATCGAACGAGCCTTCAGGGCGTCCTCGGTTGGGTATTCCGCAGCGACCGTTGTGGGGAGGCCAATTTACAACCCGCTGCGGACTCGGAGGCGGGGTTTCGGGTCTTCGGCCGCTTCCTGCTCCCCTTGCCACAGCGCCCCTACGGTAGCGCGCTGGGCGGACCGATGGAGACCCTGGAGGTAGCCATGCGCCGATGGGCCTATTTGTTGATCTTCCTGGTGGCCTGTAATACCACCCAGGGCCCCGGGGACCCGGACAACCCTGATGCCCTGATCACGGTGTCGGCGAAAGAGCTGGAGCCCCTCGAGTCGTTCATCTTCAAGCAGCCGAAGATGCTCGCGGCCCCGATGATCCGGGTGGAGATGTCGACGCAGTACTTCGAGGAGCGCGTCGCGATCCTGCGCGACTTCCGCTACGTGGAGAAGCGCGAGAGCTTCCTGCCCGACGGCACCCGTACCCTGGTGCTGACGAATATCAACCACGCGCAGAAGACCAATATCGATCCGAACCTGCTGCCCCAGGTCTCGTTCGGCCGGGGCCTGCAGATCCGCGCCTTCGAGCAGCTGGTGCTCTTCGTGCGGCCGTCGCACGACAAGAAGCGGCCGATATACATCCTCGTCCAGGCCGTGGGTCCGAACGCCGACGTGCGCATGTGGAGCGGGGGCAAGCTGCGCTTCGACGGGCGCCGCCGCCTGAGCCTGCAGGCGGAGCTGGTCTGGGACGAGGACTGGGGCCGCTACCGCTTCCGCAGCAACGTGGGGTAATTCCTTGGCCTCAGCCCCAGCGGGGGGGCACGCGTACGGGTGTTGATCCCGCATTCGCAAGGCTAAGTCGAAGGCTGAGAGACGGGTGGGATGTTTGAGCCCCCGGCCCCGGTTGCTACGATCCCCCGCGGATGAAGATTCACGAGTACCAGGCCAAGCGTCTGTTCGCGGACTTCGGGATTCCCACCCCGCGCGGCGTCGTCTGCCGGACGCTCGACGAGGTCGGGCCGGCATGGGACGAACTGGGCAAGGACCTGTGCGTTGTCAAGGCGCAGATCCACGCCGGAGGCCGCGGCAAGGGCGGCGGCGTGCAGCTCGCGCGCAGCGGCGAGCAAGCCGTCGAGCACGCGGCCGCGATGCTCGGCAAGCCGTTGGTGACGCATCAGACCGGCCCCGAGGGGCGCATCGTGCGCCGGTTGCTGGTCGAGGAGGGCTTGCAGATCCGCAAGGAGTTCTACGTGGCGCTCGCCGTGGATCGCAGCCTCAACCAGCCTGTCCTGATCGCCAGCGCGGAAGGCGGTGTCGAGATCGAAGAGGTGGCGCGCGAGCGCCCCGAGGCGATCCTGCACGAGCCCGTCGATCCGCGCGAGGGGCTGTTCCCCTTCCAGGCGCGCGCGCTCGCCTCGGGCCTCGGCCTCGAAGGCGATGCGGCCACCGAGGCCGCGAAGCTCTTCCAGGGCCTGGCGCGCCTGTTCGCCACGTTCGACTGCTCGCTGGCCGAGATCAACCCGCTCGTGCTGCTCGAAGACGGCCGCGTTGTCGCGCTCGACGGCAAGATCAACTTCGACGACAACGCGCTCTTCCGCCACAAGGAGTTGCAGGAGCTGCGCGACCGGGATGAGGAGGACGCTGCCGAGGCGCGCGCGGCCGAGCACAACCTCAGCTACGTGCAGCTCGACGGCAACATCGGCTGCATGGTGAACGGCGCGGGCCTCGCCATGGCCACGATGGACATCATCAAGGTGCACGGTGGGGAGCCGGACAACTTCCTCGATGTGGGCGGCGGCGCCTCCGTGGAGCGCGTCACCGAAGCCTTCAAGATCATCCTCGAGGAAGAGAACGTGCGAGCCATCCTGGTCAACATCTTCGGCGGCATCGTGAAGTGCGACCTGATCGCCGAGGGGATCCTGGCCGGCGTCCAGGCGGTGGAGCTGAAGGTGCCCCTGATCGTGCGCCTCGAAGGCACGAACGTCGAGCGCGGCCGGCAGTTGCTGCGCGACTCCGGGTTGACCATCCGCACCGCGACGGACATGTCCGACGCCGCATCGCAGGCGGTGGAGGCGGCCGGATGAGCATCCTCGTCGGCAAGCACTCGCGCGTCGTCGTGCAGGGGCTCGGCGCGGCGGGCAAGTTCCACGCGTCGCAGTGCCGCGAGTACGGCACGCAGATCGTGGCGGCCACCAAGCCCGGCGCGGGCGGCAGCGAGTGGGAGGGCATCCCGATCTTCGACACGGTGCGCGCGGCTCGCGCGGCGACCGGCGCGGACACGTCGTTGATCTTCGTACCCGCGCCCTATGCCGCGGACGCGATTCGCGAGGCGGCCGACGCGGGCATCGGGCTCGCGGTGGCCATCACCGAGGGGATTCCCGTGCTCGACATGGTGCGTCTCAAGGCCTATCTGGCCGACAAGTCCACGCGCCTGATCGGCCCCAACTGCCCCGGCATCATGACGCCCGGTGGCGCCAAGATCGGCATCATGCCCGGCTACATCCACAAGCCGGGAAGCGTGGGGGTGATCTCCCGTTCCGGCACGCTCACCTACGAGGCCGTGTGGCAGCTCAGCGAGCGGGATATCGGGCAGAGCACGTGCATCGGCATCGGGGGCGACCCGGTGCAGGGGATGAACTTCGTCGACTGCCTCGAGCTGTTTGCGGCGGACGACGGCACCGCGGCGGTCGTCTTGATCGGTGAGATCGGCGGCAGCGCGGAAGAAGAGGCGGCCGCCTGGATTCGCGAGCATATGCCCCACAAGCCGGTCGTGGCCTTCATTGCCGGCGCCACCGCGCCTCCGGGCAAGCGCATGGGGCACGCCGGCGCGATCATCGCCGGCGGCAGCGGCAAGGCCGAGGACAAGCAGGCCGCGCTCAGGGACGCTGGCGTGACCGTCGTGGACTCCCCGGCCGAGATCGGCTCCGCGATGGCGCAAGAACTGGCTCACTAGCCGCTTTTGGGCGCCTCTGTCCTGTTTTTTGGGCAGCAAACGGCCCTCGCCGGCCGTATTGACCCTTGAGACGCGTCCGTAGCGAAACCTGCGGGCCCGACCTGGGCTAAAATCCGATGAGCGGGCAGTTTATGCGGGCAGCTGTGACCCTCCTCCTGATCGCCGCGGCCGTCGTCCTGGCGGCCCCGGAAAAGGGTCGGTCCACGTCAAGCCCGCCTCCCGCTTCGCCGGACCTGCTCTACTTCGCCGCCGAGGTTGCGGCAGACCTGCAAGTCCACTGCGCGGGCTGCCATTCCGACGCCGAGACCGCGGGCGGCCTCCTGCTCGAGCTGTTCGAGGATCCCTCCAAGCCCGCGCCGGAGCGCGTGCTGCGCAACTTCCGCGCGTCGCTGCGCTTCGTTGACATGCGCGAGCCGCGGCGCAGCCCGCTGCTGCGCAAGGCGGGCGGTGAGATGGGGCACGGTGGGGGAGCGGTGTTCAGTGCCACCGCCAAGGCCTACGATCGGCTGCTGTACTTCGCGCTGGGCGCGACCGCCAAGAACCTGCCCCCCGACGCGTTCGCGCGCGACCGTGTGCGCGGGAGCGTGGGGAGCGAGATCCGCTTGGATGGATCGCTCTCGGGCGATCCCGACGACGACGAGGTGGCCTATGAGTGGCGCGTCGTCGACGGTCCGCCGGGCCACGATGCCGCCTTGCGCGGCGCCGACGGCGAGACCGCCGTGTTCGTGCCGGACCGCCCGGGCCGCTACCAGGTCGAGCTGAAGGTCCACGACGGCAAGCTATGGAGCATGCCCGTGCGCATCGCAGTCGAGGTGCCGCGTACCCCGGACTGGACTGCGGGCGCCGCGCATGATCCGCCTCCGCGCGCGGGCACAGACCGTGCGGACGCCGCTCCCATCGAGCGGGACCCCTTGCGGTCGGCGCGCGTGCGCCCCGACCGCGTGCGCCTGCTGCGGCGTCTGTGTTACGACGTCCTGCAGCGCGGGCCCCGCGTCTCGGAGCTGAGGGCCTGGCTGCCGCTGTCCCACGAGGAAACGGTCGACACGCTGCTGCGCGGGGACGAGGCCTGGCTCACCTGGTACGAGGACCAGCTGTACTACTTCCTGCTGCTCGACCGCTTCCGTCCGAAGGAGGGCCCCCTCACCAAGCTTCCGCGCAAGCTCTCGATGGACCAGATCAGCGTGCCGCGCGCGGTCGAGACGATCGTTCGCAGCCAGTTCTTCAACGCGCGCAACCCCGGCAACGACACCTTCATCACGGTCGTGCTGGAGCAGTGCATGGGCATGACCGTGCAAGAGAGGCGCAACGTGCGCACTCTGGAGCTGGGCAAGAAGATGTACGACGGATACCGCACGAGGATCTGGCGCGAGGAAGGCGATTCGCAAGCGGACTTCGTGCGCATCGTCTTCGGGCAGCGCGGCGCCTTCGAGCACTTGATCCGGCGCAGCTACCGCAGCTTCCTCGGGTCCCGGATCGACAAGAAGCAACTGAAGGCCGAGGCACAGCGGCTGCAGCAGGACCCGATGGCCTTCAAGGCCATGCTGCGTGACTGGCTGGTCTCGCCGGAGTACGTGGCCGGCGCCGAGCGGCCGCGCGAGAAGACGGAAATCCCCTTCGTGCGTGCCCTGTTCGTCGACCTGCTCGACCGCCTGCCGACCTACGACGAATTGCGCAACGTGCGCAACGCGTTCCTGAGCCTGGCGGACCCCACGCCCCTGCGCCTGGTGGTGGGGCGCGTCCTGCTCGAGTCGAACGAGATGGTCGTGCCCGACTCCGCCATCGAGCCGCGCCGCTTCGTGCGCGAGCAGTTCCTCCGTCTGCTCGGCCGCCCGCCGGCGGACGAAGAGCTAGAAATCTATATCGAGGCCCTGCGCTCCGATCCCAAGGTGACGGCCCGCCTGGTGATCTGGGCGCTTGTTTCCAGCGTCGAGTACCAGACCTATTGAGGTGACCTATGTTTGACGAGATCTCACGCCGCAGACTGCTCGCCAGCGGGGGCGTAGCCGCCCTGACGCTGCCGCTCCTCAGCGCCCCCGTGCTGGGCGCGAGGAAGCGCAAGACGAAGCACGTGATCATCGTGGCCTTCGCCGGCGGCGTGCGCAGCCGCGAGACGATCGGCACGCCCAGCAACGTGCCGAACCTCATGCGCATCGCCGAGAAAGGCATCGTCTGCCCCAACGTGGCCGTGATCAACAACGGGCACTTCGGCGCCACGCAGTCGATCTTCACGGGCATCCGCGAGTACGCGGGCATCCGCGAGAACGAGCGCGGCGAAAACCCGACCGTGTTCGAGTACGTGCGCAAGCATGCCAACGTGCCGAGCAACCTGGTCTGGCTCTCGACCTCCGGGGGCCCGCAGCAGCGCAATCTGGTCTACGGCGCGCACCCGGAGTACGGCGAGCAGTACGGCGCCAACCTGATCGACGGCGACGGCATCTTCAACGAGGAGTTCCGCCGCGTGCTCGACCGTTTCGGGCGCCCCACGGTGCCCGGCAAGGACGAGGAGATCGCGGTCTCGAAGCTGCAGAAGGCACTCAAGACGCCGAAGGCGGCGAAGGGCATGAACGACGCCGACACCCTGCAGAAGATCCAGAAGTACATCCTGGAGGAGATCACGGGAAGCACCGCGCGCATCACGGGCCCCGGCGCGGGGGACGCGCGCGCCATCTCCGTGGCCATCTCGGTCATGCGTATCTTCCGCCCGACGCTGCTCGGCGTAGTGCTCACGAATGCCGACATCGCCCACGGGTCGTACAACGCGTACGTGGAGGTCATCCGCCGCGCGGACGAGCAGATCGGCCGCCTGTGGGACGCGGTGCAGCAGGACCCGCAGCTGCGCGACTCGACGACGATCATGGTGCTCCCCGAGTTCGGCCGCGACCGCAACCTCAACCAGCGCAACGGCCTCGACCACGGCGATCGCTCGCCCGACCTGCTCAAGGTGTCGCTGGTGGGCGCGGGCCCGGACTTCAAGCAGGGCAAGACGCTGACGAAGGACATCCGCTCGATCGACGCGTGTCCGACCGCCTGCGACCTGTTGGGAGTGCCGGCCAGGTTCTCGAAGGGGAAGGTGCTCAAGCACCTCTACAGTTAGGCGGTGTTTCCATAACCACCGGGATTCGCCCTGCAGCAAAGCCGCCATGTTCGAACGCTCCTCCTTGACGACTCTCATGGAGTCGCCGGCGTCGTCGCTTGCTCGCCTGGCGGCTTCGGTGCATGGGCTCGGTCCTGACGGTGGCTATCAAAACACAGCCTAGACGGGCGGGCGTGCGAGGACGGGCGGCCGCTCTGGCGGGAGTGTTGTGCCTCGCCGCGCTGTTGTTCGCCGGCGAAGACGCGATGCGCCCGCGCGTCAGAGACCCGGCCACGCGGGACGGTCTGCGCCGCGCCGATGCCGGCTGCATCGGCTGCCACGGCGGCGTGGAGGTGATGCACCCCTGGAAGGCGCTCAGCTGCACGGAGTGCCACGGCGGGGACGGAGGGGCCACCACGCGCGACCGGGCGCACGTGCGCTCCTCGCTGCCGGTTCCCAACGACGAGCGGACGCCGCCGCTCAACTACGACCTGAACTACCGGCGTTTCGCCAATCCCGCCGACCTGCGCGTGATCAACAAGACTTGCGGCACCTGCCACGCGGAGGAGTGCGTCGCGTTGCGCAAATCGTTGCACGGTACGACGGCCGGGCACCTGAGCGACGGGCTCTACGAGAACGGCGTGATCCGCTCGCGCACGCGGCGCTTCTCGATGTTCTCCGTGCGCGACGAGGACGGCACGGTGCCCGAGCACGCCTACTCGTCCATGCCCCAGATCCCGGCGCCGACGTTCGCGCGCAAGGACGACATCGGTTCGCACTTCGCGGACCTGCCCCGCAAGTCCTGCATGCAGTGCCATCTCTACTCGCGCGGCCTGGGCGTGCGCGGACGGCTCGGACAGGACGGGTGGTACCGGGGGGAGGGGTGCGCCGCTTGCCACGTGACCTACGGCCGGGACGGCTTGAGCCATTCGGCCGACGCGAGCCTCGACAAGCTCGAGCCGGGACATCCGCTCCGGCATCAGATGACCACCAAGATCCCCACCGAGACCTGCACGCGCTGCCACGCGCTCGACGCGAACATCGGGATGAGCTTCCGCGGGCTTGGTCAGCTGCCGCCGGGCGTCCCGGGCGGGCCGGACGTGCCCGGCACGACGAACGTTCTCAGCAAGGGGCGTTTCTTCATCAACGATCCGGCGATCTGCCCGGCCGACGTGCATCGCGAGCGCGGCATGCACTGCATCGACTGCCACAACTCCACGGACGTGATGGGGGACGGCAACATTTGGGGCGTGATGGAGCACGCGGTCGGCGTCGAGTGCAGCACCTGCCACGGCACCTTCACCCAGAAGGCGACCTTCGAGACGAGCCGGGGCGAGAAGCTCGACCACCTGAAGTGGGAGGCGGGAGAGGCCGTGCTGACCGGGCGCGTGACCGGGCGCAAGCACGTCGTCAAGCAGGTCAAGGACGTGCTCGACCGGCGCAGCCGGCACTACAACCCGCGCGCCGCGCGCGCCATGACCGGCGACCACGCCAGGCTCACGTGCTACGCCTGCCACAGCGCCTGGAGCGTCAACTTCTTCGGCTTCCACTTCGACCGCAACGAGTCCTTCGACCAGCTCGACATCATCGCGGGCCGCCGCACTCCCGGGCGGGTCTCGACCCAGGAGAAGATCTTCGCCACCTTCCGGCACTACTACCTGGGCTGGGACTCCGCAGGGCGCATCGCGCCGTATATGGTCGGCTTCAGCACCGCGGGGACCTACCGCGACAAGAGCGGAGACGTCGTGTTACGCCAGGAGTTCCCGCGCACGGCGGCCGGGCTCAGCGGCATGACCATGATCCACCATCAGGTGCACACCGTGCAGCCGGTCGCGCGCCGCTGCGCCGAATGCCACTCGGCGCCGTCCGTGCTGGGCATGGGCTCGCAAAACTTCCACCTGTTCCGCGACCTGTTCATCACCGTCGGCGACGCGGGGCTCACCGTGTGCGGCTTCGACGTGAAAAACCCCGCCCAGAGCCGCGGTCTGGTCAACCTGCCGCTGCCGTCGCGGCCGCTCGACGTGGCGCTGCTCAACGACTCGATCAGCGGGCGGGCCCGGTACGCCTATGTGCCCCTGGCCAACGGGACCGTGCGCGTGGTCGACGTCAGCGACCCTGTGTCGCCGCGCCTGGGCGTAAAGCTCGACGTGCAGGGCGCCGAAGCGGTGCTGGTGCGCGAGGGCATGCTGTTCGTGGCGGCGGGCGAGCAGGGGCTGCAGCTGTACTCGCTGGACGCGCCGAAAAGGCCGCGGCACGTGGCGCGCGTGCGCACGCAGAACGCGCACCGCGTCTTCGTGGACGGCCTGTACGCCTACGTGGCCGACGGCCGCGGCGGCCTGCGCATCGTCGACCTCACGATCCCGCACAAGCCGGCCGTCGTGGCCACGGTCGACCTGAACGGTTCCGACTCCGCGCCGCTCGACACGCGTGCCGTGCTCGTGCATTACACGCCGGCCCGGCCCGTGGTGAAGGAGAAGCGCCGCACCGTGGGCCGCAACATCGCCTAGGTGGCCGACGCGCGGCTGGGACTGGTGCGCGTCGACGTCTCCGACCCGCGCGCGCCGAAGGTAATGCGCCGAACCGGCGCGGCGCGGGGCGGGGGCTTTGCAATCACCGACATGGCGTTTGCGAGCAACTACGACATCGGCAGCGTGGGCGGCGACATCCCGTCGGCGGAGCGGGATTACCTGTATCTGGTGGGGACGCAGACCGCCAACGGCAACGGGCTGATCATCAAGGTCGACGTGTCCGGGCCGGTTCCGGCCGTGGCTGGAACGCGCCGCACGGTCAACGACCCGCGCGGCGTGCGCGTCGCCCGCGTCTTCCAGCCGCCGTTCCTGAAGCAGTACGCGATCGTCGTGGGGCGCGGCCGTGGCGACGTGGAGTTGGTGGACGTGACCGGACGCGGCCAGTTGCCGCAAGTGGGGGTGGTGCCCGGCGTCGGACCCTGCGTGGGCCTGGACTACGAGTACATGCCTCTCGATCGGCTAATCGGTTTCGATGGGAAGCCCCTCAAAGACGTCAGTCACGAGGGTGCTAGACTGTTTACGCGGGAAGAGATCTCCAGGATCCTGACCGCCGAGGTGCGCTGACATGAGAACCGCGATCCACGTTTCGTTCGTGCTCCTCCTGGCCGCCGCACCCGTGGCGCTAGCCGAGTCGGACCTCGACACGATCAACAACCTGTTCAAGGTTTGGGACCGCAACGAGGACGGCACGCTGAGCCGGGACGAGGCGCCCGACCCGCAGCTGTTCGACAAGATCGACGCGAACCAGGACGGCAAGGTCACCCGCGAGGAGGCCGCAGCCTTCCTGGGCATCGAGCTGCCGAAGGAGGCGGCGGGGCCGAAGGAAACACCGAAGGCGGAGGCGAAGCCCGACGCCAAACCGGGGGCGCGCGGTGCCGAGGGCAAGCCCGGCGCCAAGGAATCCAAGTCCGTGGCCGCCGTGAAGAAGCGCCCCGTCACGGTCAAGCAGCGCACGAAGGACTTCTTCGAGCGCTTCGACCTGAACAAGGACGGCAAGATCCAGAAGAGCGAGTTCCGCGCCGGGGAGCAGGCCTTCGGCGAAGCGGACCGCAGCAAGAACGGGGAGCTCAGCCGCAAGGAGGTCTCGGCCTACATCAAGGCGCAGCTCGAGCTCGCCAAGCGCAATCCGCGGCGGGACAACTTCATGGATCTCTTCGACCGCAACCGCGACGACAAGGTCACGAAACGCGAGTACGACGGCCCGGGGCAGTTCTTCCGCATGTACGACCACGACCGCAACGGCGTGATCGTGCAGGAAGAGCTCAACATGGGCCCGCGCAACGCGATGATGCGCAACCGGCCCGAGATCGACCGCGACGGTCCCACCCGCGCGCCGAAGCGCACGCTGCTCGACCGCTACGACGCCGACGGCGACCGCAAGATCACGCTCGAGGAGCTTGGCGGCGCCGAGAACCTCATGCGCCGGCTCGACAAGAACGGCGACGGCGTGCTCAGCGCCGGTGAAGCGAAGTAGCCAAGAAGAGCCCCTTGGCGACTAGCGGGTGCCGCGGGTTTCTTCGTCCGCCTGCTCGATCTTGGCCTTCATGGCCGCGCGGAACTGATTGAGCTGTTGGTGCAGCCCTTCATCCGAGCAGGCGAGGATCTTGCAGGCGAAGATGGCGGCGTTCGTCGCGCCGGCCTTGCCGATGCCCAAGGTCGCGACCGGAATCCCAGGCGGCATCTGCACCGTGCTCAGCAGCGCGTCGAAGCCCTGCAGCGGGCCGCCCGAGGCCGGCACGCCGAGCACGGGCACTTCCGCGCTGGCAGCCAACACTCCCGCCAGGTGCGCGGCCATGCCGGCCATGCCGACGATCACCTCGATGCCGCGCCCCTTCGCGGTCACCGCGTACTCGTGCGCGCGCGCGGGCGTGCGGTGCGCCGAGATGATGCGCACCTCGTAGGGCACGCCGATCTCCTTGAGGAACTTCTCGGCCCCGTCGAGTTGCGGCAAGTCCGACTTGGAGCCGAGCAGGAAGCCGATGCGCGGTTTGTCTGCCATGGCTATGCCTTCAGCCGGCGGGCGATCTCCTCGTACCGGCTGCGTACCTTTTCGATGATGGCGGGGTCGAGGTCCGGAGGCGGCGGCCGCTTGTTCCAGCCGGTCTGCTCCAGCCAGTCGCGCGCGATTTGCTTGTCGAAACTGTCCTGGGAGCGGCCGTGCTCGTAGGTCTCGGTGTCCCAGTAGCGCGACGAGTCCGGCGTGAGCGCCTCGTCGGCCAGGTGCAGCACGCCGTCGTGCAGCCCGAACTCGAACTTCGTGTCGGCCAGGATGATGCCGTGCGCGCTCGCGTAGGCGGCCGCCGCCGCGTAGATCTGCAGCGAGAGATCGCGCAGGCGTACGGCCAGGTCGCCTCCGACCCGCTCGGCCACCTGCTCGAAGGTGAGCGGCTCGTCGTGGCCCTCGTGTGCCTTCGTGGTCGGGGTGAAGATCGGCTGCGCCAGGCGGTCGCTCTCCACGAGGCCCGCCGGCAGCCCCACGCCGCATACGGACCGGCTGCGCTGGTACTCCGACCAGCCGCTGCCCGCCAGGTACCCGCGCACTACGCACTCGATGGGCACGATCTCGAGGCGCCGGACCAGCATCGTGCGGCCCCGATAGTCTTCCGCGCGCTCCTGCACGACCTCCGGCATGTCCGCCGGGTCCATGCTCAGCATGTGGTGCGGGCAAAGCGCGGCCAGCCGTTCGAACCAGAAGGCGCTCAGCTCCGTGAGCACGACGCCGCGCCCGGGGATCCCTTGGCTCAAGATGACGTCGAAAGCGGAAAAACGGTCGGTGGCGACCAGCAGCAGCCCGTCCGGCGCCTCGAAGATGTCGCGCACCTTCCCGCGGCTGAGCCGCTTGAGGCCGGGTAGCTCGGCTTCGAGCAGCGCCTGCGTCATCAGGCGGGGTAGTCTACCACTGCGGGCGCGGCGTTCGAAAGCGGCTGGCGCTGCGCCCCCTCCCAGGCCGATTAGACTCCCCGGATGGACGTCTCGGTTCGCAGCGGAAAGATCGCCGGGCGGTTGCGGCCGCCGGGCGCCAAGGCGATTGCCCAGCGGGCCATCCTGCTCGCTTGCAGCAAGGGCGGCAGCGTCCTGAACGTCCCCGAGAACGACGACATCGACCGTCTGTGCGGCGGCTTGCGCGAGCTCGGCTACCGCGTGGACGAAGAGCCGGGGGAGCGGCACGTATCGGGCAGCCTCGGCGCCTCCGACGCCCACATCGACATGGGGCACAACGCGACGGGCGCGCGCTGCTTGCTGGCGCACGCTGCGCTGCGCGAGTCGCGCACGGTGATCGACGGCTCCGCCCGTCTCCGCGAACGGCCCATGCGCCCGCTGTGCGAGGCGCTGCGCAAGCTGGGCGTGACCGTCGAGGGCAACAGCTTGCCGCTGGCGCTGCGCGGTCCCATGACGGGGCGCGAGGTGCAGATCGAGTGCAACGCCTCCAGCCAGTTCGCGACCGCGTTGATCCTGCTCGTGGAACGTGTGCCCGGCCTGCGCGTGCAGGTCGTCGGCCGCGAGTCCCTGTCCTACGTCACGCTGACGGCGCACATCCAGCGCGGCTTCGAGACCCCTTACACCGTGGAAAACGACTACAGCTCCGCAGCCCCCTTCGCGGTGGGGGCCGCCATCACCGGCGGCGACCTGTTGCTCGAAGGGATGAGTTGGTCCTCGCCGCAGCCGGACTCGCGCCTGTTCGGCATCTTGAACCGCATGGGTGCGCACGTGACCCAGGAGGAGCAGGGCATCCGCGTGCGCGGCGGCCGCAAGCTGCGCGGGGCCGAGCTGGATCTGGGGAGCTGCCCGGACCTGGCGCCCCTGATCGGCGTGCTCGGAGCCATGGCGTAAGGGGAAACGCGCGTCACGAACGCAGCGCACCTGGTCTACAAGGAAAGCGACCGCATCCGGACCACGACCCATCTGGTCCGCACGCTAGGTGGGGACGCCGAGCCGCGCCCGGACGGGTTCATCGTGCGCGGCGGCGCCGCGCTCCACGGGGGGCGAGTGTCCTCGGAGGGTGACCACCGGATCGCCATGGCCGCGGCCATCATGGGGCTTGTGCACGGAGGCCTGACGGTGACGGGGGCGGAGGCGGTGGCCAAGTCGTATCCCGGTTTTTTTGAAGATCTGGACGCGTTGACCGCGTAACCGACAATATGCAGCCGCCCCGCGCTATGCGTCTGTCCCTCCTATTGCTCCTCGTCGCCGCCACCGCAGCCCTCGCCGGGCCGCAGGGCGAAAGGCCGGAAGCGGTGCCCGGGGCCGGCTCCGCGAGCGTGATCAAGGAGCCGGAGTTCCAGGACCGGGTGGAAGAGCAGGAGCAACTGCTCTTCCAGCTGGCCCGCAAGCAGCTCAAGCCCGAGGACCTGCTCGCCCGCTACGAGAACCCGGCGCCGGCGGCCAAGACCGGGGATCGCCGGCACGCCATCGACGTCTTTCTCTATGGGCGCGCGCTGCACCGCATGGGCCGCACGCGCGAGGCGCGCGAGCAGTACGAGAAGGCGCTGCGGGCCTTCGAGCGCTTCCCGCGCGTCCACTTGGCGCTCGGCGACCTGGCCAACCAGGCCGGCGACCGGCGCGAGGCCGCGCGCGAGTTCAAGCGGGCCCGCAAGATCGACCGCGGGAACTACCGGGCGTCGATCAACCTCGGCCGGTTGGAGCTGGAGAAGAAGGACTACGGGCGCGCCCTGCGCTACTTCGAGAGCGCCCAGAACCTGCAGCCGTCTCCCGGCGGCTGCATAGGTGTGATGCAGTGTCACCTGCAGTTCTGGGTAAGGGTCTACAACGAGGAGAAGAAGGCCTTCCACAAGGACCAGGCGTTGCGCGCCGCACGGCTCTACCGCTTCCTCGAGCCGACGGACGCGCGCGGCTTCATGAACCTCGCCCGCGTGCACAAGGTGACCCGGGACCTCCCCAAGGCGGCCGCGGCGCTGGAGAAGGGCGTCGAGCAGGAGGAGATGCCCGAGGCCTTCAGGCGCGAGTTCCTGCTGGACCTGGTCGACCTCTACGCGCGCATGGGGCGCGACGACAAGGTCGGCGAGGCGCTGCGCAAGGTGCTGAAGCTCAAGCAGCTGCCCGAGGCCATGCGCAAGCACGTGAAGCAGATGCTCAAGGACCTCGAGACGAAGGGGGAGGGTGCCTTCGCCGTCTGGGTCGTGCGCAGGCAACGCGAGTTGCTGGCCAACGAGGGTGAGCCGCTCGACGCGCGCGTGGACGCGCTCCAGGGCCTGCTGGACCTGCTCCTGTCGCCTGCCTGGGTCGCGGACCCGAAGCTCGACGAGGAGTACAAGGAGACCAGGGCGACGATCTTCCGTACTTGCTTCGGGGGGGCGCCCGAGTTGCTGGTCCCGGTCCTGGGCTTCATTCGCGACACCCAGGACGAGCGCGCGCTCGGTCTCGTCGTGCACTGCATCTATCCGAGGGTGAACGAACGCAACGACCAGCGCGTGCGCCTCGAGGCGGTGCGCACGATCGCCGCCATGCGTAAGATCGGGGTCCTGCCGATCCTGCTCCATTGCCGCAACGACGACGACCTGACGGTGTTGCGCGCCGTGGACTCCGGCCTGAGCAACACCACGGGCCGCCGCAGCCCCATGGACGAAGGGATCGAGGCGCTCACCGAAGAGCAGCGCAGGGTCATGCGCCGCTTCTGGCTGGACTACGCCCGCTCCCCGGCCGGCGGCCGCCAGCTCGCCCAGGCTTTCGGCACGGCCGACGCGGGCTCCCTGCGCACGATGATCAAGCCGCCGAAGGGACGCGGCGCGCGCAACCTGCCGCTGACCGAGCACGTGCTGGCCGTCGTGCTGGACAACGACATCCCCTTCGAGGCCTGGAAGCAGGCCTATCTCTTCCTCGAGGACTACTTCGGGACCTCCTTCCGGGCGGTGGACCGCCGCGACCGTGAGCTGGA
Organism: Planctomycetota bacterium; assembly: GCA_027297745.1. Classification (GTDB taxonomy): domain Bacteria; phylum Planctomycetota; class PLA2; order PLA2; family PLA2; genus JAPUHK01. The sequence goes on from JAPUHK010000023.1 coordinate 36,806, forward strand.
AGCAAACGAGCGCGCGGCCGTGGTGGTGGAGGTCGACGAGGCCTTCCGCAAATGATGAGCCGCAGCGCCCGGTGCGCTGTCTGGTTCTGCCTGCTGTGCGCCTGCCGGGGCACGCCGACAAAAGCTCCGCAGCCGCAGGCCGCCCCCACAAAGCCCCCGCCCGAGGAGTATGCGCTGTTCTATCCGACCACCGTGCAGGCGCGCTCCGTCAAGCTGATCCTGCACGAGCGTTGGCGCGCGCAGGTGAAGCTGGAAGGCATCCGCGTCGAGGAGTTGGGCCCGCGGCGCGTGCGGGCCCGCGGCGAGCCGAAGCTGACGCTGCGCAAGCTCACGATCGAGGCCAGCGAGAGCATCGAGGTCACCTACCTGGCCAACCGGCGCACGCTGCATCTGATGGCGCTGGATGTCAAGCGCTTCGAGCAGTTGCGCGGCTACAAGCAGGCGACCGTGAACGTCGCCATGGTCACGGTTGCGGACGACCAGGTCACGTTTCTTCAGTAGACCGCCCTAGCCTCAGCCTTGGCCCCCAAGCGCAGGCAAGCGTCGATCGCAAGGCTGGGGCTCAGGCCAAGGCTGAGGCCGAGGGGAACTCGTACCCACCTCCCTTACGATAGTGCCCGTGCGCTACGAGGAACCGGTCTACAGGCCCCCGAGCGAGGCGGCCTCCTACCTGCTGCACGTCACGTACGGCTGCAGCCACAACCGCTGCAGCTACTGCGCCATGTACCTGCAAAAGACGTTTCGCGTGCGGCCGCTGGAGCAGGTGCGCCAGGACATCGAGGCCGCGGCGTGCGCTTACCCCGTGACGGACAAGGTCTTTCTGCTGGACGGCGACGCCATGACGCTGTCGTCGGCGCGGCTGCTTCCCGTGCTGGAGTCGTTGCGCGCGGCCTTCCCGCGCCTGCGGCGGGTGAGCGCCTACAGCAACGCCGACAGCGTGTTGGACAAGAGCGACGCGGAGCTGCGTGAGTTGCAGGAGGCCGGGCTGGGGTTGCTCTACTTCGGCCTCGAGTCGGGGGACGACCCCACGCTGGAGCGTGTGGTCAAGGGAGCCACGGCCCGCGAGTACACGGACGCGGTCCTGCGCAGCAAGGCGGCCGGCATCAAGGCCTCCGTCATGGGTCTGATCGGCATCGCCGGACGCGAACGCTGGCGCACGCACGCCGAGGCCACGGCGCGCGTCGTCTCCGAGATGAGCCCGCGCTTTTTCAGCCTGCTCACGGTCACGCCGGTGCCGGGCACCAGCTTTCACGAAGAGGTCCAGTCCGGCCGCATCACGCTGCCCGACGCGCGCGAGACGTTGGAGGAGCTGCGCGCCATCCTGCAGGGCCTCGAGTGCAACGGGACCATCTTCCGCAGCAACCACGCCAGCAACTACCTGCCGCTCGCGGGACGCCTGCCCCAGGACCGGGAGCGCCTCGTGGCGCTCGTGGACGACGCGCTCGACGGCCGGCTAGAGCTGAAGCCCGAATGGCTGCGTGGGTTGTAGCCTCCCTGCTCCTGCTCGCCGACCTGCGCGGCGACCTGCAGCAGATCGTCGTGCGCTCGGGTGTCGAGGCGGAGCGCGTCGGCGTCGCCGTCGGGTCCGTGGACGCGCAGCCGGTTTACCGGCACGGCGCCGGGGTCGCGCGTATTCCAGCCAGCAACCAGAAGCTGCTCACGGCGGCCGCGGCGATTCTGAAGCTCGGCGCGGACTTCGAGTTCGCCACCCGCGTCGGCCTCACCCCGGAAGGGCACCTGGTTGTGGTCGGGGACGGCGATCCGAACTTCTCGGGGCGCTGGTTCGACGGCGAGCCCAACGTGGTGCTGAGGCGTTTTGCGCGCGACGTGGCGCGGCGTGGCGTGACCGAGGTCAAGGGCGACCTGGTGCTCGACGCCGGCCGCTTCGACGACGTGTGGATCCACCCGGACTGGCCCAGAGACCAGCTCGAGAAGTGGTACTGCGCGCCCGTGGCGGCGCTGCTGTACAACGACTCCTGCTGGGACGTCACGGTGCGCCCCGGCGCCACTCCGGGTGCGCTCGCGCGCGTGCGCGTCGAGCCGGCCCTGGCGCGGCCGCCGCTCGACAACCACTGCCGCACCGTGGTTCGCTCGCGCGAGCACGTGGTGCACGTCGGGCGGGGGCGGGAGCAGGGGCTGGTGGTGCGCGGGGGCATCCTGGCGGGCAGCGAAGGCGTAGCCGCCAACGTCACGGTGCCCGACCCGGTGCTGTTCTTCGGCGAGGCCTTCCACGCCGCACTGCGCGCCGAAGGCGTCGAGGTGCGCGGGCGCGTGCGCCGCGGCCGCGCGCGGAACCTCAAGGCCGAGGTCGTGTACCGCTCACCGCTCGCGCGCACGCTCGTGCCCCTGCTCACGAACAGTCAGAACCTATACGCCGAGGCGCTCTACAAGCGCACGGGCGACGGGACGTTCGCGGGCAGCGGACGCATCGTGCTGGAGGTGCTGAAAAGCAACGGAGTGCCTACGGAAGGGCTCGTGGTCGCGGACGGCTCGGGTTTGGCGCGCAGCAACCGCGTGACGGCGCACACGCTGTACGCCGTGCTGCGGCTCATGGCGGAGCGCGAGCTGTTCGTCCGGGCCCTGGCCGCGCCCGGCGAAGGGACGCTCAGCAAGCGCCTGCGCGACCTGGAGGGGGGCGTACGGCTCAAGACGGGCACGCTCACCGGCGTGACGGCCCTGAGCGGCTATGTCACCGACCGCTCGGGCGACCGGCGCATCATGGTCGTGCTCTACAACGGGCCGCGCACACGCAAGGCGCGGCTGCTGCAGGACGCCATCGCGCGCCGGTTGGCGGACGAGCCGTGATCCACGGGACGCTCTTGCAACGCGCCCAGGAGGCTGCGCAGGGCGCAGGGGCGATCCTGCGCAGCCGGTATGGCCGGCTGCGCCGCGAGCACGCCCGACTCAAGCAGGGGGGGCGGCGCGACCTGGTGACGGAGGCCGACGTGGACGCAGAGCGCTTCCTGGTAGAGCGCGTGCCGGAGACGGACGACATCCTCGGCGAAGAGGGCAGCAGGCGGGAGACGGGCGCCGCGCGCAAGTGGATCCTGGATCCCCTGGACGGGACGGTGAACTTCCTGCACGGGATTCCGTTCTGGTGCGTTTCCGTCGGCGTGGTGGAGGACGGCGTCCCGGTCGCCGCGGTCGTGCACGCGCCTGCGCTGGGGCAGACATTCACAGCGGCCGCGGGCGAAGGCTGCCTGCTCAACGGCGAGCGCGTGCAGGTGTCCGCCACGAGCGAGATCGAGGACGCGGTGCTGGCCAGCGGCTTCGCCTACCGGCGCGACGAGCTCCAAGACAACAACCTCGACAATTGGGCCACGCTCAGCCTCGCAGCGGCGGGCCTGCGCCGCATGGGTGCCGCCGCCTTGGATCTCGCGTACGTCGCCTGCGGGCGCCTGGACGGGTTCTGGGAGTTGCACCTGAACGCCTGGGACGTGGCGGCCGGCGTGCTGCTCGTGCGCGAGGCGGGCGGCCGCGTGACCGACTTCCGCGGCGCCGAGGACCTGGACAAGATCCTGTACGGCCGGCACATCGTGGCCAGCAACGGTCCCCTGCACGAGCCCATTCGCTCCCGCCTCGCCCCGCTCAAAGATCTGTAGCCACGCCCCCGGATCCGCACGGAGCGGATACCTTGTGTGCATGCCGGTTGGCGGGTCGGACGCTGGAATCCTGGACCGCTGGACCGGCAGGGCGCGCAAGGTGTTGGGCGCGGCGGCCGACTTCGCGGACCGTTTCGGCCAGGACTCGGTCCAGCCCGCGCACATCCTGCTCGGCATCCTGAAGGTGCGGCGCTGCCGCGGCGCCAAGCTCCTGCGGGAGCTCGACGTGGACCCCGCCGCGCTCGAGCAGGCATTGGACGAGCGACTCGCGGGCGGCACCCCACATGAAGGCGGGGGCTCGTTGCCGTTCAGCACGGGCGCCCTGGACGCGCTCATGCTCGGCGCTGCGGAGGCAGGCCGCGCGCAGCGGGAGCAACTCGGGACCGAGCACCTGCTCCTGGGCCTGGCGCTCGGCGCGCCCGAGTCCCACGAGATCGTGACCGACACGGCGCGCACGCGCCTCTTGTGCGGCTGGGAGGACGGCTCGCTCACGCTCTGGGACACGACGCGCGCCGTGCCGCACGGACGTTTCGACGGGGGCGGTGGCGGGCTCCCCTGCCTTTGCACGAACCCGGCCTGGTCCCATGCACTGGTGGGCACGCCCGACGGCGAGTTGATCGTGCTGGACCTGCTGCGCGGCGCCCGCATCCACACCCTGAAGGGCCACAGCGGCCCCGTGCGCGCCGTGGCCTGGAGCCCGGCGCAGGCGATCGGACTCTCCGCCGGGGAGGACGGCACGGTCGGTATCTGGAACCTGCGCCCGGGGCGCTCGCTGCAGGTCTTCCGGGGTCACAAAGGGCCCGTGCAGGCGGTGGCCTTCCTGCACGACGGCGACACCGCCGTGTCGGGCGGCGCGGACCGGCTGCTGCGTCTCTGGAACCCTGTGACCACGGCCGGGATCGCCGACCTCGAGGGGCACGAGCAGGCCGTCCGCGCCATCGACGTCGAGGAGGGGGATACGCGCCTGCGCTCGACCGGAGAGGGGGGCGAGAGCCTGCTCTGGGACGCCGTGGAGTGCAAGCTGCTGGAGCGCGGCAAGGCTCCGGACGAGCAGGTCGCTGAGCTGTTGGGCTCCCACCGGGCCTCGCCCGTTGCCTTGCGCGCCGCACTGCGGGGAGCGTGAGCCGGGCGGTTTCCGACCACCTCTAGAATGCGTCCGTGCTGATCGTCAAGGGGGCCTCCGAACACAACCTGCAGTGCGTGGATGTGGAGATCCCGCGCGACGCGCTCACGACGATCACGGGCGTCTCGGGCTCCGGCAAGTCCTCGCTGGCCTTCGACACGATCTACCGCGAAGGGCAGCGCCGCTTCCTCGAATCGCTGTCGAGCTACGCGCGGCAGTTCCTGGGGGGCATCGAGCGACCCCGCGTCGAGCACGTCGAGGGCCTCAGCCCGGCGGTCTCGATCGACCAGAAGACGGTCTCGCGCAACCCGCGGTCCACGGTCGGCACGATCACCGAGATCTACGACCACCTGCGGCTGCTCTACGCGCGGCTGGGCACGCCCGGCTGTCCGGAGTGCCACAAGCCGGTCTCTGCCCAGAGCCCGCAGCAGATCGTGGAGCGCATCCTGCGCGACCTCGACGGCCGGCGCGCCGTGTTGCTGGCGCCCATGGTGCGGGATCGCAAAGGCGAGTACCGCAAGGAGATCGAGGGCCTGCTCAAGGACGGCTTCGTCCGCGCGCGCATCGACGGCGAGATCGTGATGCTCGAGCCCGGAATGCGCCTGGAGCGCTACAAGCGCCACACGATCGAGATCGTGATCGACCGCATCGTCGTCGCCCACAAGGCGCGCTCGCGCATCGCCGAGGGGGTCGAGCGGGCGCTCGAGCGCGGCGACGGCTTCGTCAACGTGCTCGTGGGTGATGCCTTGCTGAGCTTCAGCCGCCACCTGCACTGCGTGGATTGCGGCGTCGACCTTCCCGAGCTGGAGCCGCGGCTGTTCAGCTTCAACTCGCCGCGCGGCGCGTGTCCCGACTGCGACGGGCTCGGCATGCGGCAGGCCGTCGATCCGGACAAGATCGTGGTCGATCCCCTGAAGAGCATCCGCGACGGGGCCTTGTCGGTCGTCACGCGCGGCGGGCATCTGACCTACACGCGGGTGCGCGTCGACGAGCTTGCGGCCCTGGTGCCCGTCGACAAGCCGTGGAAGTCGCTGACGGAGCGCCAGCAGAGCCTCGTGCTCTACGGCGCGGGGCGCGCGCGCGTGAAGCGCAACCGGCGCTGGCAGGGCAAGCGCATGGATCTCGCCATGACGGACTCGATCCGCTACGCCGGGATCATCCCCGCCATGGAGGAGGCCTGGCTCGAGCGCGGGGCCACCGTCGCCCAGCGCTACCTCTCCGAGTTGCAGTGCAAGAGTTGCGGCGGCCGCCGCCTGCGGTCGGAGGCGCTGGCGGTGCGCTTTTTGGGCAAGGGGATCGACGAGCTGAGCGCAAGCAGCGTGGATGAGGCTCTGGCTTTCTTCGAAGAGGTCGAGCTGGAGGGCAACGCCGCCTTGATCGGGCGTGAGATCCTGAAGGAGCTGCGCCAGCGGCTGACCTTCCTGCGCGAGGTCGGGCTCGGCTACCTGACGCTGGACCGCTCCGCGGCCACCCTGGCCGGCGGGGAGGCGCAGCGCATCCGGCTGGCGACGCAGATCGGGGCGGGACTCAAGGGCGTGCTCTATGTGCTGGACGAGCCGTCGATCGGCCTGCACGCGCGTGACAACGAGCGGCTGCTGCGGGCGTTGAAGAGGCTGCGCGACGCGGGCAACACCGTGATCGTGGTCGAGCACGACGACGCCACCATACGCACGTCGGATTTCCTGGTCGACATCGGCCCGGGCGCGGGCCGCGAAGGGGGGCGGGTGGTCTGCGCGGGGACGCCGGCCGAGGTCTGGGGCTGCAAGCAGTCGATCACGGCCGCCTATCTGCGCGGCGACGTCTCCATCCCCGTGCCCGGGACGCGGCGCACGTCCGACCGGGCGCTGGTCGTGCGCGGCGCGCAGCACCACAACCTGAAGAAGATCGACGTCCGCTTCCCGCTCGGCGTCTTGATCGGCGTCACGGGCGTCTCCGGCTCGGGGAAGTCGACGCTGGTCAACGACGTCCTGCGCCGTGCGCTGGCGCAGAAGTTGCATCACAGCCAGCTCAAGCCGGGCAAGCACGAGCGCATCGACGGGCTCGAGCAGATCGACAAGGTGATCGAGATCGACCAGGCACCGATCGGGCGCACGCCGCGCAGCAACGCCGCCACCTACACCAAGCTGTGGGCGGACGTGCGTGAGCTGTACGCCAAGCTGCCCGAGGCGCGCGCACGCGGCTACATGAAGGGCCGCTTCAGCTTCAACGTGAAGGGCGGCCGCTGCGAGACCTGTCTCGGCGCGGGCGTCAAGACGGTCGAGATGCAGTTCCTGCCCGACGTCGAGATCCGCTGCACCGAGTGCAACACGAGGCGCTTCAACGAGGAGACGCTGGAGATCGAGTTCAAGGGCCGCAACATCGCCGACGTGCTGGACATGACGGTGGTTGAAGCCTGCGAGTTCTTCGCCGACCACCCGCGGCTGGCCCGCATCCTGGGCATGCTGCGCACGGTGGGTCTCGGTTACCTGCCGCTCGGGCAGCCGGCCACTACGCTCAGCGGTGGGGAGGCGCAGCGCGTCAAGATCGCCTCTGAGCTGGGGCGCCCCGGCACCGGCAGCACGCTGTACATCCTCGACGAGCCCACGACGGGCCTGCACCACGAGGACATCAAGAAGCTGATGCGCGGCTTGGAGGGCTTCGTCGAGAAAGGCAACACGGTCATCGTCGTGGAGCACAACCTCGACGTGATCAAGCGCTGCGACTACTTGATCGATCTCGGGCCGGAGGGTGGGGACGGCGGCGGCAACGTTGTCGTGGCGGGGACGCCGGAGGAGGTCGCGGCCAGCGCGCAGAGCCATACGGGCAAGGTGCTGCGGCCGGTGTTGCGACCGCGCCGGCCGCGGCCGCCCGCGTCGCGCAAGCGTGTGCGCAACGGCAAGCGCACGCGCGACCTCATTGTCGAAGGCGCCAGCCTGCACAACCTGCAGGGCGTGTCCGTGCGCGTACCGGCGGATGCGATCACGGTAGTCACGGGACCCTCGGGATCCGGCAAGACCTCGCTGGCCTTCGACACGATCTTCGCCGAAGGCCAACGCCGCTACGTCGAGTCCTTGTCCACCTATGCACGTCGCTTCCTGGGGCGCATGGACAAGCCGCCTGTGGAGCGCATCGCGGGCCTCGGCCCGGCGATCGCCATCGACCAGCGAAACCGCGGCCGCAGCCCGCGCTCGACCGTCGCCACCGCGACCGAGATCCACGACTACCTGCGCCTGCTCTACGCGCGCGCCGGCACGCCGCGTTGCCCCGTGTGCGACAAGGTCATGCGGGCCCGCGATCCCTCGCGTGAGGCGGCGCGCCTCGTGGGCGAGCACGAGGGCCGCCGTGTGCTCGTGCTGGCTCCGCTGAGGCGCAAGGGCTTGCAGGAGACGGTCGGCCGCGAAGTGGGGCCGCCGCTCTTGGAGCGCTTCCAGCGCGAGGGCTTCCTGCGGCTGCTGGTCGACGGCCGGGTCCGCATGCTGTCCGAGCCCGGTGCGCTCGAGGGTGAGGTCGATCTGGTGATCGACCGCATCCAGGTGAAGAGCGGCTCGAAGCGCCGCCTCGCAGAGGCGCTGACGCTCGCCTACCGCGTCGGGCGCGGACTGGCCGGCGTGATCGACGCGGATGACCCGGCCGCGCCGGATTTCTTCACCGAGCGCCCCGGCTGCGCCGAGCACGGGATCCAGCTGCCCAGCGAAATGTTGGAGCCTCGCATGTTCAGCTTCAACAGCCACCACGGCGCGTGTCCGGTGTGCCACGGACTCGGCACGCTGCAGTCGGTGGATCCGGCGCAGGTGCTGCGCTACCCGGGCCGTACGCTCAAGGGCGGCGCTTTCGGCCACGGCGCGGCGCGCTATCTGGTGCAGTCGGGCTGGTACTGGGCGCAGATCGAGGAAGTCGCCCGGGTCCACGGACTGCCGTTGAAGGACGCGCTGAAGAAGTGGCCGCAACGGGAGTTCGACGTCTTGTTCCGCGGCACGGGCGACCAGACGTACTCGATCGACACGCAGATCCGGCGCGGCCGGCGGCGCACGTACCGCCTGCGAACGGAGACGACCTGGCCGGGCGTGTGCACGATCCTGGAAGGTTGGTACCGCAAGAGCGGGGGCGGCCGCTGGACCGACCGCATCACCGAAGTGATGCGCACGCGCACTTGCGAGGGGTGCGGCGGCGCGCGCCTGGGGCCGCTGAGCCGCGGGGTTACGCTCGGCCGCAACCTCACGCTGCCGCAGCTCGTCCGTCAGACGGTGGCCGACGCGCTGGCGACGGTGCAGCGGCTGCGCGTCACCGAACGCGAGGCCATGGCCGAGGTGCAGGGCGAGATCCTGAGCCGCTTGCGCTTTCTCAAGGCTGTGGGGCTCGGCTACCTCACGCTGGATCGCGCCACGGCCACACTTGCGGGGGGCGAGGCGCAGCGCATCCGGCTGGCGACGCAGATCGGCAGCAGCCTGGTGGGCGTGATCTACGTGTTGGACGAGCCGACCATCGGGCTGCACCCGCGCGACACGGGGCGGTTGCTCGGCACGCTGCGCGACCTGCGCGACCTGGGGAACACCGTGCTGCTGGTCGAGCACGATGCCGAAACGATCCGCGCCGCGGACCACGTGATCGACATGGGGCCCGGCGCCGGCCGCCACGGCGGCAAGGTCGTGTTCCAGGGCAGCGTCCAGTCGCTCCTGCGCCGGCGCGGCTCGTCCACGGCGGGTTACCTCTCAGGCCGCTTGCGCATCGGCCGCCCGCCCGAGCGCGGCGAGGCGCAGGATTGGCTGCGCGTGCAAGGCGCGCGCGTGCACAACCTCAAAGACCTGGACGTGGCTTTCCCGGCCGCCCGGCTGACCTGCATCACGGGCGTCTCCGGCTCCGGAAAGTCGACGCTGCTCTTGGACGTGGTTTGGAACGCGGCCGAGCGCGCCATGGCCGAAGAGGACCACGGCGGCGGGAAGGGCTTTGACCAGTTCGACACCGTGTACGTAGTGGATCAGTTGCCGCTCGGTTCTACGCCCGCCTCGAACCCGGCCACGTACACGAAGCTGTTCGACCCCATCCGCAAGCTCTTCGCGAAGCTTCCGGAGGCGCGCATGCGCGGCTACGACCCGGGCCGCTTCAGCTTCAACCGCCCGGGCGGACGCTGCGAAGGGTGCGAGGGGCGGGGAGCGCTGCGCGTCGAGATGCACTTCCTGGCGGACGTGTGGGTGCCGTGCGAGGACTGCCGCGGGCGGCGCTACAACCCCGAGACGCTGCAGGTGAAGTTCAAGGGCAAGTCGATCGCCGACGTGCTGGACATGGAGGTCTCCGACGCGCGCGAGCTGTTCAAGGACATTCCCCAGGTGCACAAGACGCTGAAGGTGCTGGACGAGATCGGCCTCGGGTACCTGGCGCTCGGGCAGCCGGCGACGACGCTCAGCGGCGGGGAGGCGCAGCGGGTGAAGCTGGCGGCCGAGTTGGTCCGGGGCGGCGCTGGGCAGACGCTGTACCTGCTGGACGAGCCCACGACCGGGCTGCATCCGAGCGACGTGGACCGGCTGGTGGGTGTGCTGCACCGCCTGGTGGATGCGGGCAACACCGTGATCGTGGTCGAGCACAACCTGGACCTGATCGGCGCATCGGATTGGATCATCGACCTGGGTCCCGAGGGCGGCGACGAGGGGGGTGAGATCGTCGCCGTGGGGCCGCCGTCGGAGATCGCCGCCTCGCGCGGCTCGCACACGGGGCGCTTCCTAATCGCCAAGGAAGCCAAGGAAGCCAAGAGCGCCAAGGAGGCGAAGCGGGCCAGGGTCAAGAGGGATCCGCGGCAAGCCCGGGCCTAGGGCTTGCTCACCGCCGCCTCCGCGAGCTTACGATGGTCCCGGAAGGGAGGTGATCGATGCGACGCATCACGTGCCTGCTTGTGATCGTACTGCTCTGCGGCGGGCTCTCCTCACTGCAAGCGGAGGAGACGGCAGGCGACGAAGCCCAGGCTAAGATCAAGGCGCTGGAGAGGGAGCTGGCCGTCTTGAAGCGCGCGCTGGCGTACTTCCAGGGGCGATCAAAGCCCCGTACCCGCGCGAGCAGCCGCGACCTCCTGTCGGACCTGAAGAACCTCCGCCAACTCGTCGTGCTGGTCAGGCTGAGCCGCGAGGGGCCGCCTGCCGCGGACGGGCGTCTCGACATCTACCGCTTCGTGCGGAGCGAAGAGATCGCCGACGAACACTTCGACGTCTTCACGAGCCACCGCTGCGGGATCCGGCCCACCAACGCGGAGATCAAGGCGGGCGACTACACGCACTTTCCCTTCGGCCGCTACAAGGGAGCCCGAGTCCTGGGCACATTGCCCGCGACGCCGTGGCTCTGGGAGCGCTACCCGCACCCCGACGGCCAGCGAGTGGTGGGCTACTCCAACGGGACCGCCAAAAGGATCCCCGAGGCTGAGTTCCAGGCCCTGATGAAGAAGCACGGCCAGGACCCCTAGCCCCCTGCTGCACGGAGGGTTTAGGGGCCCGCTGCTGAGCCCCGGGCCGGCCCGCCCGGGCCCCATGGGTGCGTGGTGTGGGGCCGGACCGCCCGCAAGCGACCCGTTCGTAGACACTTAGGCGGATCTGCCGGGGGCTGGGCCGGAGCCCGTGTTGCACTGGAGCTTGCCCCTGAGTACCGTATAGGGTTCAACGGGCCCATAGGCTTCAGACGCTTTGAAACCGCAGCAAGAGGACCCGTTCCCGCATGGAGGGCCGTCCTCAAAACCCCCTGATCGTCCAAAGCGACCACACGGTCCTGGTCGAGGTGGACGGTCCCCGCTACCCGGAGGCCCGGGACGCCCTGGCGCCCTTCGCGGAGCTGGTCAAGTCGCCGGAGCACATCCACACCTACCGCATCACCCCTCTCAGCATCTGGAACGCGCGGGCCGCCGGGCACCGCGCCGAGGAGATGGTCGGGGTGCTCACCTCCCTGGCCAAATACCCGGTCCCCCAGAACGTAGTGCGCGACATCCAGGACTACGCCGACCGCTACGGCCGCGTGCGGCTGGTGGCCGACGGGGACGACCTCCTGCTCGAGGCGGACGACCCCCGGCTGATCACCGAGGCCTGGGGCAGCACCGCGGTACGCAAGCACCTGATCCAGAAGGTCTCGCCCTTGCGTCTGCGGGTCGACCCCACCATGCGCGGCCACGTCAAGCAGGCCATGATCCGGCTCGGTTACCCGGTCGAGGACCTGGCCGGCTACGTCGAGGGCGGCAAGCTGGATCTCGAGTTGCGCGACCGGACCTCCGCGGGCCTCGAGTTCGGCCTGCGGCCCTACCAGACGGACGCGGTCGACGCCTTCTGGGCGGGCGGCACCGCGCGCGGCGGCTCCGGCGTGATCGTGCTGCCGTGCGGCGCCGGCAAGACCATCGTCGGCATGGGTGCCATTGCGCGCATCGGGCGCAAGACGCTGATCCTGACCACGAACCTGACTGCGGTGCGGCAGTGGCAGGAGGAGTTGCGCGACAAATGCAACGTCGCCGACGAGGACATCGGCGAGTACACGAGTCGCGCGAAGGAGATCCGCCCGATCACCGTCTCCACCTATCAGATCCTCACGTACCGCCGGTCGAAGACGGAGGAGTTCAAGCACTTCGCCCTCTTCAGCCGGAACGACTGGGGTCTGATCATCTACGACGAGGTGCATCTGCTGCCCGCGCCGGTCTTCCGTTTCACGGCGGAGATCCAGGCCACGCGCCGGCTGGGCCTGACGGCCACGCTCGTGCGCGAGGATGGCAAGGAAGAGGACGTGTTCACGCTGATCGGCCCCAAGCGCTGCGACGTGCCCTGGAAGGTGCTCGAGCGCCAGGGGTTCATCGCGCAAGCGGCCTGCACCGAGGTGCGCATCCCGATGAGCGACGACGACCGCACCCGCTACGCGTCGGCGGACCGGCGCCAGAAGTTCCGCATCGCGTCGGAGAACGCGAACAAGCTGTCGACGCTCACGCGTCTCCTGAGCGCCCACGACGGGGACCTGGTGCTCGTGATCGGGCAGTACCTGCGCCAGCTGCGCAAGATCGCCCTGGTCACGGGCTCGGCCCTGATCACGGGCCGCACCCCGAACGACGAGCGGACCCGGCTCTACGACAGCTTCAAGAACGGCGAGATCCGCCGGCTGATCGTTTCCAAGGTGGGGAACTTCGCCATCGATCTGCCCGACGCGAACGTCCTGGTCCAGGTCTCCGGCACTTTCGGCAGCCGGCAGGAGGAGGCGCAGCGTCTGGGCCGCATCCTGCGTCCCAAGCAGGGCGACGGCCGCGCGCACTTCTATTCGCTGGTGACGCGCGACACGCTCGACCAGGACTACGCGCAGAACCGCCAGCTCTTCCTGACGGAGCAGGGGTACAGCTACCGGATCATCGACGATCGGGAGGTGGGATGAGCGCCCCCGGTCGGCGTCCCAAGCGCGACCCGAAGGGGCCGGACAAGCTCAAGCTGCGCGGGCACCTGCAGAAGAGCACGCCGGCCGAGCTGGAGGAGATCCACCGCTTCTGGAGCCCGCACGACAAGAACCCGCGCACGCGGGACGAGCTCGTGGAGCGTCTGCGCCGGCTCATGTCGGACGAAAGCGTCGTGCACGCCAAGGTCGACCTGCTGAGCGAGAAGGTGCGCGACGTGCTGCTGGCGCTCTTGCGCAAGGACAACTACGCCTCGGACCTGCAGGGCCTGTACAAGGGCGTCGACGGTCTCGAGTTCGAGCACTACGAGGCGGAAGCGGCGCTGACCGCGCTGAGCCGCCGGGGGTTCGTGCGCGTGCAGCGCGCGCGGGACTGGCTGCACTACGGGCGCAACACGTTCGTGGTCCCCGTGGAAACCGCGCGCGTGCTGCGCGGTCTCGCCGGGACCGATCAGCGCAGCCTGCATGAGGTCTTCGTGCATGCCTCCTTCCAGCCCTTCGGCGCGGACCCGCAGAACCGCAACCCGGCGGGGCCGCTGCCCGACTCGGTCGAGGATGCGATCGGGGAGTTGCCGCGCGGCCCGCTGCCGCGCATCGCGCGGCTGGTGATCGAGAAGTTCGGCGGCATCATCACGCTGCACGAGTTCAACGAGAAGAACCGTTCCTTCAACGGCGGGGCGGGCGGCCGGCGCCCGCGCTGGGAGAGCAGGCGCTTCGTGCGCGAGTTCACACCCCGCGGCCTGGGCACCGTAGGACACCTCGACCTGCGCGGCCACGGCCTCGGTTTGGACGACGACGCGCTGGTGTTCTTCTACGAGGTCGTCGAGCGCTACCTGCTCGACCGGAGCGCCGAGGTCCCGCAGTACGACACCATCCTGCGCGGGCGTGGCGACCTGATGAGCGATGTGGTGGGGGCGCTGACTTTCATCCGCGACGCGGAAGTGCGCGTGGGCAAGGACGGGAAGGTTTACAAGGCGGCCCGCGAGCGCATGGCGGAGGCGTTCGTCTTCCCGCTGCAGCCGCTGATCGAGCGCGAGGAGCTCGGGCGCCGCGTGCTGACCATGTTGCAGGGACTGGGACTGGTGGAGACCACCGCGGACGGCCATCTGGCGCTCACCGCCGAGGGAGCCGAGTGGTCGCACAAGCCGCTCCTCCAAAAGGTGCGCGAGGCCTACGATGCGCTCTGCCAGGAAGGGCAGAAGACGCTGAGGTCGCGCCATGCGGAGCGTTTGCGCCAAAAGCTCGTCGAGCTTCTGGCCGGCGACGAGCAGGAGGCGGAACGCAACGGGGAAGAGCCGTGGACGTGGGGCCTGAGCCTCGCCATGCGCGCGCGGAACCGCTACCTGATCGACCTGTCCGGCGAGAAGCCGTCCGCCACGCCCGGCGACCTGGCCGTGCGACACGGCGCGCTCACGGAGCTCGGGCTGCTGGCGCAAGATCTGGTCCTCAAGCTGTTCTTCCCGCTCGGACTCGTGGACGTCGCCATGCGCGGCGACGAGGCCGTGGCCGTGCGCTTGTCGAGCCTGGGCCGCCGTCTGTTTTCGGGTGAGCCGGAAAAGGACGGGGAGCAGCCGCGCCCGATCATCATCAATCCCGATTTCGAGATGATCGTGTTGCCCGAGGGGGACGTGGACGACCTGCTCCATGCGTTGGACCGCATCGCCGTGCGCGTCAAGCAGGACGAGGTCGTGCACTGCCGGCTGGATCAGCAGCGCGTGCAGCGCGCGTCCGTGGAGGGTCTCGGCTCGGATCGAATCCTGGCACTCTTGCGCGATCATTCGCGGGCGGAGTTGCCGCAGAACGTGGAATACTCCATCCGTACGTGGTGCCAGGACGTGCGTTCCGCGAAGCTCGAGCGGGGCATCCTGTGCACCGTGAGCGATCCCGCCGTGGTGGACACCATCCTGGGCCATCCAACGCTGAAGGGCTGCGTCGCCCGGGTGGTCACACCCACGACCCTGTTCCTGAACGAGAAGGCCACGGAGAAGAAGATCCTCCAGGACCTGCGGGCGCTCGGCGTGCACGTGGTGGTATGAGCATCCTGGCGCTGTGCTTCGTGGTGTGGGCCGCGCCGTTCGACGCTGCAGCGCTCAGCGCCGAAGCGCGCGCCGTGCGCGAGGCCGCCATCTTGCAGCTTGCGCACGACGGCCCGCCGACGCGGCAGCTGACAGCGTACTTGCGCGACGAGAACGCGCGCGTCGCGATCGGCGTGGCGCAAGCGCTGCGGCTGCGTTCGGACCCGCGGGCGTTGTTGGCTCTGGCCGAGGCTGCCGACCGCCTCGAGGAAGAGCGCGGGCTGGCCATGGCCGAGGCCCTGGTCGGCGTGGCGCTCGATCACGAGGTGCCGCTGCGCGACCTGGTCGTGCCCCACGCACCGTTGCTGCACCGCCGGGTGGAGACGGCCCTGCGGCGGGAGGTGTACCGACATCTGGGCACGCTCACCCGTCCCCAGTGGGACCACGCGGAGGACTACCGCCGGCTGCTCGCGGGCGGCGAGCGCGCCGCGCGCGTGCTGCGCGAGATCATCCTCGACGGCGACCGCCCGGAGCGCATGCGCGCGCACGCCTGCTGGGCGTTGGTGCGCGTCGACGGCCGGGGCTCGCGCGACACGTTGCTCGCGGTGCTCCAGGACCCGTTCCCGCAGATGCGCTGGCATGCCTCCGCGGCGCTGGGGAGCCTGAGCAGCCGCAAGGCCACCGAGCGCCTGGCCGGCCTCCTCGACCGGGAGCGGGTGGACAAGCAGACCCGCTCGCCCGCGCTGACGGCGATCCGCGCCACCGGCGCGGTCTCGAAGCGTGCCTACGTGCACCTGCAGCGCCTGGTGCGTACGGCCAAGCTCGACCTGGCCGTGCAGGCGGCGTCCGCGCTGCGTGCCTGCGTGCGCAAGAACGAGGGAAACGCCGAGCTGCGCAAGAAGGGCGAGGAGGCGATCCGGTACCGTGTGCTGCTCGTGCTGACCGCCAAGGGGCCCGCGGTCGGCGACGCCGGCTATGCGGCGTTGTTCGCCCTCGATGCGGGACCCCTGCCTGAGAGCCTGCTCGAGCGCATGCGGGGCCACGCGCATCCGCTCGTGCAGGCCGCCGCAACGAAGGACCCCGCGGACGCGCTTGCCATCCTGCGGCCCGTGCTCACGCCCGAGCAGAGTTGGGGGAGCTACGAGCCGCTGCGGGTGAAGGTCTGCGACCTGCTCTTGCGCCGGCACGGCGCGGACTGGGCCGACAAGCTCGCCTTCGCGCGCTCGGTGCTGGGGGACCACAACACGTTCGCGCAGCGCCGCACCGCCTTGCGCCTGCTGCAGGGCATCCCGCGCTGCGAGCTCGATCCGCTGGTCGCGCAGGTCAAGCGGCGTCTCACGGACCCGCGGGAGTCGATCCAGGTGGCCGCCGCCGTGGTCTTGTCCCGTGCGGGACACCGGGAGGGCGACTTGATCCTGGCCACGGCCATCTACGACGGCGCGCCGTGGCGCGTGCGGACCGCGGCGGACGCCCTGCGCCTCGCTCGCTCCGACCTGCCCGCGGTGGACCCGCGGCTCCCTCCCGCCGAGCGGCGCGCGCAGGCACAAAGGCTCCGCGCACGCATCCTTGCAGCCGATGACGGTGAGTAGGCCCTGAGGTGAGCAGCCCTTGATCGCTTTCTGGGAGGACCTCAAACAGCTGTTCCAGGACCCGCTCGCCCTCGAGGCGATCGCGGCCCTGCTGCTGTTCGTGCTGGTGCTGATCCTGTTCCGCGGCATCCGCCGCATCGCCGAGGAGCTGGAGCGGCGCAAGGCGCTAGCGGAGTACGTGCGCGGCATGGACGACGCGCTGCGCGGCGAATATGCGGCGGCCATCGCAGCCCTCGAGAAGGTGCTCGAGCGCGATCCCGAGAACGTGGATGCGCGCATTGCGCTCGGGGACTGCTATCGGTCGATGGGGGACCCGGCCGAGGCCAAGAAGCACCACCACCACGTGCACCGGGTCTTCCACCACGAGCTCGCGCGCAACTTCAACTCGCTCGGCAAGGACGAGATGGCGCTCGGCAACCTCGATGCCGCGGTGGAGGCCTTCACGCGCGTGCTCGAGCTGGCGCCGCAGGACGAGGAGGCCGTGGCCGGCCTGGCGGCCGCCTACAGCCGCGGGGGCGACCCGATCGCAGCCGCCGAGACGCTGCGCCGTATCCATCCTCGCGGGCCTGGCACCGAGATGAACCCCATGCAGCGGCGGGAGGCGGCGGCGCGCTTCGCCGACGCGGGGACGGCGTCGTTGCAGAACGGCGACGTCGAGAACGCCGTGCGCTTCTACTCCGAAGCGCTGGCCTACGGGCCCGAGCAGATGCGCGCCCGGACGGGCCTCTTGCGTGCCGCCCACGCGCTAGGCGACGCGCAACGCGCCCGGCAGTTGGTCGAGGAGCAGCTCAGCTCGCTGCGCGACTTCGCGCGCGGCGAGGACGCGCTCTTCGAGCCGCCGCCGTCCGCCCCGGCCGCGCCGACCGAGGAAGGCGGGCAGCCGGACTCCGAGCAGGGCAACCTGCTCCCCACGCGCGTGGAAGAGCTCGGCGGCGTCGTCACGGCGGTCGAGGCGCGCACGGCACGCTACGTGTGCTCGGAATGCGGCAGCTTGATGCTGGAGTACGTAGAGGTGTGCGCGGTCTGCAAGGCGGTGGGCTCGGTGGAAGGCCATCCGGAGCTGGCCGGCCTCTACATGAATCCGCTCCCCGACATCCGCACGGCCGTCGACGAAGTCGAGGAGGGCCCGGCTTTCTTGCAGCGGCAGGCCCGGCTTGCCGCCGCCGGCGACGCGGAGGCACTGCGCTCGCTCACGGAGCACGGCACGGGCGTGCTGTTCGAGGTCTTCGCAGCGCTTCCCTCGGTGCAGCGGCGGCGTTACCTCGGACAGGAGTTGGCGGTGTTGGGCGAGCCTGCAACGCGCGAGGTGCGCGCCTGCCACTCGGCGGCGGGGCGGCGCGCGCTCGACGTGCTGCGCGATACCGCATCGCCCCAGGACGAGTTCTGCGCGGGCTTCTTCCTGCGCTTGGGCGGCAAGCCCGCGGACGACTTCTTCGCCGCGCTGCGTGAGGTGCAGGATCCCGCCCTGGCCGGCGTGATGTGCGACGGCCGGCTGCTCGACGAAGTGCGCGACGTGGCCCTGGAGCGCTTGAAGCGGCGCGGCCTCAGCTGCGCTGCGGCCGTTGTGCGCGCGCAGGCATGGAGCCGGGACGAGGGCGGCCTCGAGCGCGCCGCGGCCCTGTTCCGTGAGTTGGGCCCCGAGGCCGTGCACCAGGTGGAGTCGCGCTGGCTAGGGCGCCGTTTCCTGGGCCGGCTCTTCCGCGGCAGCGGAAAGCGGCAGAAGGCGGCCGCCTCCATTCTGGCCCGCACCGGGTTGCCGGAGGTCGACGGCGTGCTGCAGCGCGCGGCCGCCTCGGAGAAGGACGAACGGCTGCGCTCGCATTACGCCCAGTGCCTGGAGCGCGCGCGGCAGGGGAGCAAGTCGTGACGCACGAGCCGCCCAAGCGCCCCCTGAAGGACCGCGTCCTGGACCGCGTTCCGGTGTTCGGCCGCTTGCGCCGCGTCAAGGGCTGGGTGCGCCGCAACAAGGGCTGGATCTACTTCGCGATCGCGCTGGCGGTGCTCTTCATCGTGAAGCCGGTGCTCGACATCGTGGCGCAGGTCGTGAAGGTCTTCCAGCCGGCGGTCCAGGCGCTGTTCGACAACCCGGTCGGCCGCTTCGTCTTCTACAACGTGCTGGCCATCCTGCTCTTGTGGTGGGTCTGGCGCCGGGTCAGCAAGGGCGTGCGGCGCATGGTCGGCTTGTACGTGATGCGCGCCTTCCTCGACGGCATGCATCTGATGTTCAACGGCCACTGGCGCGCCGCCATCCCGCGCTTCGAGCGGGTCGTGCGCTGGCGTCGCTGGGTGCGCCTGCCCGACGCGGTGCCCGAGCACCGCGACATAGGCGCGGACGCGCGCATCAAGATCGCCACCTGCCACCATAAGCTGGGCGAGGTCAACGAGGCCCTGCGTTGGCTGCACACGGTGCGCCAACAGGACATGCTCACCGAGCACGTACGCCGCAGCCACGCCGAGCTGCGCGCGCTGACGTACGACCTGAGCGACGAGCTCGAGGGCGAGACGGTGCTGCGCGAGCTGGCCAAGACGGAGCAGCGCGACCGGAAGAACCGCCGCATCCTGGGCGCGTACCGCGACCGGCTCGAGGCGGCGGGGGAGATCGAGCGCGCCCGGGACGTGCACAAGCGCCTGTTGGCCGTGGCCGAGGGTCTCGAGAAGGACCAGGCGGAACGCGATCTCGCGCGCCTGGAGTTCCGTGTGGCGCACAAGGCGCTGCTGGCCGGATCCAGCGCGGACACACGCAAGGGGCTCGGCCGTGCCCTGAAGGCGCACCCCGGAGATGTCCGCTCGGCGCTCCTGCTCGGCGACATGCGCTTGCAGGAAGGCGACGTGAAGGGCGCGCTCAAGGCCTGGAGCCGCGCCGTCGGCGTCGCGGTCTTCGACCGCCTGGCGCGCCTGCTGCAGAGCGGGCAGTTGCAGGATAACGACGTGCTCCTGGACCAGTTCCCGTACGTGGGAACGCTGCTGGTGCTCGCCGAGCACTACCGTCGCAAGGGCGACTTCCGCCGTGCGCGGTCGGCGCTCGACAAAGTGCTCGAGACGGTCGGGGAGAGCGCGCCGGTCATGCGCCTGTACGCCGCCTGCTTGGAAGGCGAAGGCGACGCCGAGGGCGCGGCGGCGCTCTATCGCCGCGCGCTGCTCCAGCTGAGCTGAGCGGAGTCAGCGCTTCTTCCCCAGCGAGGCCTTGAAGCGCTCCAACTCCTCGTCGTCGACAGCCAGATAGCCCGCGAGCTCCATGAGGAAGTGCTCGGCGGCCCGTTGTCCGAGCGGCGCGTTGATGATCTCGCTCAGCGCTTTGCCGTCCAGCAGCTTGTTCGGGGTGTTGTAGTAGCGCTCGGCGGCTGCGTCGTCCGCAGTGACGGCGCGCAGGATTGCCTGGATGTGCTGCGGGAGCGCCGCATAGTCGGGATAGCGGGCCATGCACCGATTCTCGGTTCCCGCCCCCGCGCGGGCAAGGCCCCGCAGGGTCGATCGTGTAGGATCGCGGTTCATGACCGTCCGCCGGGTGCTGCTGCCGCATCTGGCCCTGCTCCTGGGGGCGGGGTGCATGAGCCTCGAACCCATCGAGATCTCCTCGGACCACGATCCCGAGGCGAGCTTTCAGGGTCTGAAGACGTACGCGTGGATGGCGCGGCCGACACCGGGGCCCGGCGACGAGGAGATCTACACTCCCGAGCTGAAGTCCAGCGTCGAGCGCGCGGTCGTGCGTGCGCTGAAGCGCCGCGGCTTTACTCAAACGAGCTCGAATCCCGATTTCTTGGTCGGCTGGTACGCCGTCGTGAACGCGGCGGTCGAGACCTCCAGCGTCGGCAGCTACTACGGCTACGCGGAGGGGGCGGGCTGGGACGCCCGCTATTCCTCCGGCGGCCGGCAGTACGTGTCGGGTGGAGTGAAGCTCCGCCGTTATCACTACGAACAGGGCAGCCTGATCCTGGACGTGGTCGACCCCAAGACCAAACGGCCGATCTGGCGGGGCACGGCGCGCGCCGAGGTGTTTCCAAACTGGAGCGCGGGCAAGCGGCGCGCGCGCATCGACACGGCGGTGGGCATGCTGCTCCGAGATTTCCCGCCGAAGAAGAAACAAGGGGGCAAGTGAGATGAAGTGGGGAGGGATCTGTGTAGCGGCGCTGCTGGCAGCGGCCTGCTCGAGTACGAACAAGATCGAGATCGGTTCCGACCATGATCCGCGCGCGGAGTTCGACGGGTTGCGCACTTACGGCTGGATGAAGCGCAAGCCCGACAAGACAGGCGATCCCCGCATCGACGGCAACGAGCAATTGCGGACGCGCGTGCGCGGCGCGGTGGAGGACACGCTCTCGGCCCGTGGATACAAGCAACTCGTCTCGGGCGAGCCCGACTTCTGGATCGCCTGGCACGCCGCTATCGACGAGAAGGTCAAGATCTCCACGATGCAGGACCACTACGGCTATACGGTCGGGTCGGACTGGGACCGGGCCTACCGAACGAACTGGGCCTGGATCGGGCCCGGAGGACCGTCGGGCAGGTCCGAGACCGTTGTGGACGAGTGGGAACAAGGCAGCCTGATCCTCGAAGTGGTCGACCCCAAGACGAACAAGCTCATGTGGCGCGGCGTCGCGCGGGCCAGGCTCAGCGACGGCACCAGCGAAGAGCAAAAGCACGCGCGCATCAAGCGAGCCGTCGCACGCATGCTCGACCGCTTCCCTCCCCGCTAGGTCGCGCGGCTACCCATCCGGACGCGCGGTGGTACGATCCGCGCCGCTCACGCCGGAGTGGCGGAATTGGCAGACGCGCGGGATTCAAAATCCCGTTCCCGCAAGGGAGTGTGGGTTCGACTCCCACCTCCGGCACCACTTGTCCTGCAAGGACTTAGCGCGACGCGCGCGTGTCGGGCGACGATGGGCCCGATGCATCTGTCCCCTCAAATGTCCCCCCTTCCTTCGGGGCGACAAATCTGTCGTCATTCCCATGCCAGAAATGACCGTAACAGCGCGGCCTGACATACGACATCGGTGTCGCGCGCCGCCGTCCGGCCCTCCAGCACGCGCGCGGACCTAGCCATCGCGCAGATTCCAGACGAGGATGTGATCCTCCAGGTCCGATTCCATCGGATACAGCCTGCCCTCCGGATCGGGAGGGCTGGCCGCCAACCGCAGTCCGGTTTTGGTGCGTTCGGACACGAAAGGCGCGTTGGTCCAGGGGTCGAGGGGCATGCCCTCCTCGAAGCGCGCATGGATCAAGCTCAGGTCCGGCGGCCACACACCCGTCTCTTGTTTCGCCTCAAGCACGGCCAGCGCCACGCGCGCCAGGTTACCGACTGCCTCGTGGCGTGTGCTCGAAAACTGGAGATTCCCAATCAAGATCGGCGTGAGCCTTGTGAGCGGAAAAGCGCTATCGCTCGCGCGGGCGCGCTCCAGCACGCGGTCGACGGTCTCCTGGTCGCCGTCTAGCACTGCTCGTATCGTGGATCCCATCATGTCCAGGTACCGGCTCGCATCCTTGTGGGCGTGTCGACGCGTCGGCCAGTCGACTCCGAACGAGCCCTCAAGGCTCCCCTCCATGGGCTCTCTCAGAACCTCCAGAAAGTAGGCACGCTCCCCGCGTAGGGCGTCGGCCAACTCGGCTGACTCCGCGAGCCGGCGCAGCTGCCCGTCGAGAATCGTGCGCGCGGCATGTGCGTCGAATCCTGGACGGCCGGCCACTTCGCGTACGATGTCGACCCCGCCCTCCTCGACGACGAGGCCAACCAGATACGTGAGCGCGATGCGCGGCCCTCGCCATTTGCCGGTGGACATCAAGACCTTCGCGGTACGCGCCGCTTTGCTCGAACCTCCCGGCTCGCCGGCCTCCATCAGCGCGCGCGCCCGGAACGCCCGTCCCAAAGGCGCCGCGACGAAGATCCGCGGCCACCCGTGTGGGTCGTCGAACCGGCAGTGGGGGCGCGCCGCAGCTTCTTCCACCAGCTCGAAGAAAGGGGCGCACTCCTTCACGTAGCCACGCGTTGCTCTCCAGTCCTGGTCGGACCACTCGTCGACCGGCACGTTCTCCCAAATGACAGCCGGCTCGAAGCCCAAGCGCTCGTCGCCCCAATCATCGGAGCTCTTCTCGATCCAACACTCGTCGGTCTCCTCGTACCACTTGTACGCCCGGATCAGCAGCGGCGCCGCGTTCTGGTCGTCGGGCATCGGGGGGCCCGCAAGGCTCTCGAAGTCGACCGGCTCGCCGGCCGCGCGCAACTCCTCGATGCGTTGCTCCAACTCGTGGGCCAGCGCGCTCGTCCAGACCTGGTCGATGGTGAAGGCCAGTAACAAGAGGGCTCCCATCACCGCCAGAAAACGCACCGACCACTTGCGCATCTCGCTCCCCACGCCCGCCATCATAGATCGCGTGGTGGTGGGCCCAGCTGGACTTGAACCAGCGACCCCCTGGTTGTCGAC
>JAPUHK010000230.1 GCA_027297745.1 Planctomycetota bacterium
GCAGCAACCAGCACTTCGTCTACAACCACGCCATCGCGACGCTGGCCATGTGCGAGGCCTGGGCCATGACGCGCAACCCGCGCTACAAGAAGCCGGCGCAGGACGGCCTGAACTTCATCTCCAGCGCCCGCAACCCGTACCTTGCCTGGCGTTACGGCGTGCGCCCGGGCGACAACGACATGTCCGTAACCGCCTGGATGGTGATGGCGCTCAAGTCCGGCAAGTTCGGCGGGCTCGACAGCGATCCCGACGCCTTCGAGGGCGCGCGCACGTGGACGGACAAGATGACTGATGTCGACTTCGGCATCACCGGCTACCTGCAGACGGGCGGCTCCTCGGCGCGGCCCCAGGGGCGGCAGAACCGCTTCCCCGCGGAGAAGACCGCCTCCATGACTGCGGCCGGCATCCTGACGCGCATTTTCCTGGGCGAGAACCCCAGGGAGAGCCGCATGGTCCGCAAGGGCGCGGACCAGTGCCTTAGGCTGCTGCCGGTCTGGGACCCTGATGACGGCTCGATCGACATGTACTACTGGTACTACGGCACGCTGGCCATGTTCCAAATCGGCGGCTCCACCTGGAAGACCTGGAACAAGGCCATGGTCAACGCCGTGATCAAGAGCCAGCACCGGAAGGGCAGCGGCGCGCGCACGGGCTCCTGGGACCCGATCGGGGTCTGGGGCGCGGACGGCGGGCGCGTCTACTCGACCGCCACCATGATCATGTGCCTCGAGGTCTACTACCGCTACGACAGGGTGTTCGGCCTGAAGTAGCCGGGGACGCTACGGTCCGGCCCCAGCCCGCCCGCCTCCAGGCTAATCGGGCGGGTTGGGGGTCCCCTGCCCATCTCCGGGTGCCACAATCGGTTGCGGAAGGACCGCAACGGACCCCATGCGGACCGGCACAACCCCCTCAAAAAACCCCGAACTTGGGGGACTCGGCCCTCGAACCCTTTCCCGCCCCCTCCGTTCAACCTTAGAATGACACCGCTCCCGTCGGCCGGCGGGCCGGCGCCGGGTGCGGACCAGACACAAAGAGGAATTCATGCGTTCGATTACCGACCACCGACTCGAGGAAGGCGGCTTCAACGAGAGCATCCAACGTCTCGTCTCCAGCTCGCCGTGGTGGATGATCTCGCTGGTCGTCCACGCCGTTGCCGCCCTGATCCTTTGGAACGTCCCCTTCTCGATCAAGAACATCGGGGACCCGCGTCTGCTCCAGGCGGTCAACACCGACGACCAGAACCCCGAGGAGGAGCCGCCGCCGGAAGAGCCCCCCGAGGAGCCGGAGGAGGACATCACCGAAGAGGTGTTGGAAGAGGACGCTGAAGACATCGAGAACGAAGACGACGTCGACATGGACAACGAAGACACGATGGGCGAGGACGGCCTGAGCGACGCACCGTTCACCGGTCCTTCGGACAACTCTGCGATTGGTCTGGGTGGAGGCGCCGGCGGTGGCCGCGGCGGCCTCGGCGGACGCAAGCGCAGGCGTGCGAAGGGCGGCAGCGGCCTGACGGAGAACGCCGTCGAGCTCGGTCTCAAGTGGCTCGCCGATCACCAGGACGTGAACGGCCAGGGCATGTGGGACTGCGACGAGTTCAGCAAGCACGACCCGGCCGACGACAAGTGCGACGGCCCGGGCAAGGCGCTCTACGACCCCGGCGTGACCGGTCTGTCGATCCTGGCCTTCCTTGGCGCGGGCTACACCGACCGCGGAACGAAGCGCGACAACCCGTACGCCAAGAACGTGCGTATGGCCCTGCGCTATTTGTCGACGATCCAGGACGAGGACGGCTGCTTCGGCCCCCGCAACAACCAGCACTTCGTCTACAACCACTCCATCGCGGCGCTGGCCATGTGCGAGGCGTGGGCCATGACCCGCAACCCGCGCTACAAGAAGCCGGCGCAAGACGGGCTGAACTTCATCTCCACGGCCCGCAACCCGTACCTCGCGTGGCGCTACGGCGTGCGGCCCGGCGACAACGACACGTCCGTGACCGGCTGGATGGTCATGGCGCTCAAGTCGGGCAAGTTCGGCGGCCTCGACATCGACCCCGATGCCTTCGAGGGCGCCCGCGCCTGGATCGACAAGATGACCGACCCCGACTTCGGCGTGGTCGGCTACCTGCAGCCCGGCGGCTCGCCGGCGCGTCCGGAAGGCCTGCAGGACAAGTTCCCGGCCGAGAAGAGCCAGTCCATGACGGCGGTGGGCATCCTGACCCGCATCTTCCTGGGCGAAAACCCCAAGGAGAGCCGCATGATCAAGAAGGGCGCGGACCAGTGCCTGAAGATCGTGCCGGTCTGGGATACCGAGGACGGCTCGATCGACATGTACTACTGGTACTACGCGACGCTCGCGCTGTACCAGGTCGGCGGCTCCACCTGGAAGACCTGGAACAAGGCAATGGTCCCCTCCATCGTCAAGAACCAGTTTCCGAAGGGAAGCGGCTCGCGCACCGGCTCGTGGGATCCGATCGGCCCTTGGGGCCCGGACGGCGGGCGCGTCTACGCGACCGCGACGCTGGTCATGTGCCTCGAGGTGTACTACCGCTACGACCGCGTGTTCGGCCTGAAATAACTCCCGTCAAGCTCTGGCAAGCAAAGCCCTCCCATCCCGGGGGGGCTTTTTTCTTGCCTGTGCGGAGTGGGGGTTCGCGCTAGGACCGAGGGCCCTATACTCACCCGCGCGATGGCCATCTCGGAGGGTGTCAAGGAGGCGCTGGAGCGGGCATCCTGGATCCGCAGGATGTTCGAAGCCGCCATCCGCCTGCGCCGCGAGCGCCCGGCGGAGAGCGTGGCGGACCTGAGCCTCGGCAACCCGGTCAACCAGCCGCCCGATGCCTTCTTCGAGTCCCTGGCCAACGAGATCGAGTTCCGGCAGGAGCGCCGCCACAATTACATGACCAACTGCGGCTACCCGGCGGTCCGCGAGGCGGTGGCACAGCACCTGCAGGCGCGCACGGGCCTGCCCTACGAGACGGAGGACATCTGCATGACCGTGGGCGCCGCCGGTGCGCTCAACGTGCTGTTCAAGACGCTGCTCGACCCGGGCGACGAGGTCGTGATCCTGAGCCCGTACTTCGTCGAGTACCGCTTCTACGTCGAGAACTTCCAGAGCCACGTCGTGGTCGTGCCCTGCCGGCCGGACTTCCTGCCTGACGTGCAGCGCATCGCCGACGCCTGCACGGCGCGCACGAAGGCGGTGTTGATCAACTCGCCGAACAACCCGTCCGGCCGCGTGTATCCAGGAAGCATCTTCGCCGACCTCGGCCGCCTGCTGGCCGGCGTGTCCGCCCAGACGCGCCGGCCGATCGTGCTCGTGGTCGACGACCCCTACCACCGCATCTTCTACGGGGACGCGCCGCCGCCGGAGCCGGCCAAGTACTACGATCAGGTGGCCTACCTGACGAGCTTCAGCAAGGAGGCCGGGCTGGCGGGGGAGCGCATCGGGTATCTGGCGCTGCACCCCGGCATGGCGGATCGCGACGACCTGCGCGAGGCGCTGCCGTTCGCGATGCGGGCGCTGGGCCACGTCAACGCTCCGGCGTTGTTGCAGCGCGCGGTCACGCGGCTGTTGGATCTGGACGGGCAGAGCGCGCGGGACTTCTACGCGCCGCGGCGCGCGCTGGTGGAACAGGCGCTCCGCGAGGCCGGCTTCGAGCATCCCCCGCTGGAGGGCGCCTTCTACGCTTTCCCGCGCGCGCCGGACGAAGACGACGTGGCTTTCTGCCAACGCATGCTCGACCGCGGTCTGGTGCTGGTGCCCGGCAGCGCCTTCGGCACTCCCGGGCACGTGCGCCTCAGCTACGCCGTCGAGATGGACGTGCTCACGCGCGGGCTTGCCATGCTCGTGAAGTAACTGTTGCTCTCCGCGGCCGTCGTAAATGCTTGGCGTTCAAGCCTTCGCGGCGCTTGTCCTGCGGCATGGCTGCCGCAGCAAGCGACCCGCTGGCGCGGAACGGGTACGTGCGGCACGGCTTCCGCATTCGCCGTGCCCTAACTCGCTTCCCCATAACGAGTTCACGACACGAGGTAGGGGTAACTGTTACTCTCCCGGGCTCATGAGGAGCTTCGCGTCGGTGGCCGTGCTGGGAGGGGCGGGTCTGGTCGGCACGCAGGTCTGCCGGGTGCTGCTGCGCACGGACCCGCGCCAGCCGATCGTGGTCGTGGCCCTGCACAAGGCGGAGGTCCGCGCCGCCATGCGGCGCCTGCGCGAGGAGTTCCCGAGCGCCCATATCCGCGGGCGTCACGGTGATATCTTCGCGCGCGGGCGACTGCTGGATGCGGACGAGGACGGCGAGGAGGGCAGCGCGGAGCAGCGGGCGCGCGACCGGCGGGCGCTCCTGGCCGACATCTACGAGGACTTCGAGCAGGCCAAGCAACACTCGGCCCTGGTCGCGCTGATCCGCGACCTGCGGCCGGGCGCCGTGATCGACTGCATCAACACGGCCACCGCCATCTCCTACAAGGACGTCCCGACCGCCGCCAAGGCGATCATGGCCGACCTGGGCCTCCGGGGCAGCAGCGACGCCACGAACGGCGAGCACCTGGCCGAGGACGTCGAGAGCCTGCTGCTCTCGATCGAGATCCCGCAGCTGATCCTCCACGTGCGGCTGCTGCACGCGGCGCTGCGCGAGGCGGAGACGGAGGTCTACCTCAAGGTCGGCACGACCGGTACGGGCGGCATGGGGCTCAACGTGCCCTACACGCACGGCGAGGACAAGCCGAGCCCGACGCTGATGGCCAAGACAGCCGTTGCCTTCGCGCAGACCGGCCTGCTGTTCCTGGCGGCGCGCAGTCCCGACGGGCCGGTGGTCAAGGAGATCAAGCCCGCCGCCATGATCGGCTACCGCGAGATCTCGGTGCGCGCGGTGCCGGGCTACATGTGGGAGCGCAAGGGCGACCGCTTCGTGAAGCGGAAGTCCGACGAGCGCCCGCTGTTCGAGGCGCAGGAGCACTCGCTCGAGGACCCGCTGTCGATGCAGCCGGACTCGTCCAAGTACACCGTGCACCCGGACGAAGAGGGCCGGCCGCGCAGCATGCGGCTGGCCTGCGTCAACACGGGCGAGAACGGTTGGTTCGCTTGCGGTGAGTTCGAGGCCATCACCGCGCTGGGCCAGATGGAGGTGATCACGCCGGAGGAGATCGCGCGCCAGGCGGTGCACGAGCTCTACGGCCTGAGCACCGGCCGCGACGTGCTCAGCGCATTGGACGGCGCGATCCTGGGCCCGACCTACAAGGGCGGCCTGGTGCGCGAGGTGGCCATCGACCGCCTGCGGCGGCTCGAGCCGGAAGGCTCCGTTCCCTCGGTCGCGCTGGGGGACCTGGGCCCGCCGCAGCTCAGCAAGTACCTGTTCGAGCTGTACCTGGTCCGCGCCGCCTTCGGCACGCTCGAGGACGCCGTGGCCGCGCTGCAAGGCGACACCGACGCAGCGGCGGGCAAGCTGGTGCAGCTGCTGGGCGAGTTGCGCGGGCTGCGCGACGCGATCGTCTCGGTCGGCATCCCGATCCTGATGCCCGACGCGCAGACGATCCTGCGCGGTCCGGAGATCAAGGTACCGGGCTACGACCCCTCGGAGCAGGCACGCCGCGCGGCCCCCGAGGAGATCGACGCCTACGCCTCGAAGGGCTGGGTGGACCTGCGCGCGACCAACCTGCGCGTGTGGGGCGAGCGCCTGGCGCAGCTGGTCGAGGGCCGGCGCCTGGCTTCGGCCGGTTCGAGCGCCGCCATGAGCCGCGAAACCTACGGGCGGGATGACTTCCGCATCGGCGAGGTCGTGGCCTGGGTCTTCGCGAACGATCCGGACTTCCGCGGCTTCCGCATCAAATAGCTGTCAGCCATCAGCTCGCAACAGGACAGCTGGTCTGTCTCCGGCGGGCTTCGCCCGATACCGTTGTTCGCCGCTCGGAGAGGACGGTAGGAACGTCCTTCAACGAGCTGACGGCTGATAGCTGAAAGCTACTTCTTGTTGACGAGCTTCGTCAGGCGGCTCTTGAGACGCGCAGCCTTGTTGCGATGGATGCGGTTCGTCTTGGCGGCCTTGTCGATCAGCTTCTGAGCGCGCGGCAGCTCGGCGGCGGCCGTGTCGTGGTCCCCCGCGCCCGCGGCCTGCGCGACCTTCTTCAGCTGCGTGCGCAGCGTGGAGGTCTGGGCCTTGTTCAAGGCGTGGCGGCGCCGGTTCTTGCGCAGCTCTTTCTTGGCGCTGTCTTTGTGCGGCATGCGATTCAGGACTCCACGGAGAGGGTACCTTCTCCCCTCAGGATCCCGAGGATTTGCTCAGGGCCGCGAGGCGATCGGCCACATCCTCGTAGTTGATATCCACCTCGTAGATCTTGCTGAAGGCCGAACGGGCCGCTTCGCGGTCCCCGCTGCTCTGCTGCGCGTCGCCCATCGCGTACAGGATCTCCTTGCGCCGCTCGGTCATGCCGATCTGCGATGCGAGCGCCTTTTCGAACTGGCGCAGCGCCAGCTCGTACTCGTTCTTGCGGGCGAAAGCCTCGCCCAGCCGCAGCTGGGAGTCGGCTGCGAAGCGGGGGTCACGCACGGTCTGCTGGAGCTGGGCGATGGCGTCGTCGGTGGCGCCGTCGGCCAGCAACAGCTCGGCGAGCTTGAAGCGCAGGTTGAGGTCCGTAGGGTAGGCCTTGACCCGCCGGGCGAACTCGTTCATCTGGAAGGCCAGGAACTCCTTCTCCTTGCTCGCCTGGGCCTCGCCGTTGTCCCCCTGCTTGAGCTGCAGCAGCTCGGCCTCGAAGCGGTGTATCTGAGTGTCGCCCTTCTGGAAGGTGAGCGCCTCGTCGCCGGGCCGCTTCTCGATGGCGCGGTCCAGCGCGTCCACGGCTTTGTCCCAGGCCTTCTGTTTCTCGTAGACCTTGGCCAGGTCGAGCAGCACGTCGACGCCTTCCGGCTCCGCTTCCAACTTCTTCAGCAGGCCCTCCTCCTCGCTGCTGAGGTCCGCCTCTGAGCGGTGCATGCGGGTGTCGCGCTCCATGCGCCCGGCCGCGCCCTTGTCCTTGACCAGGTCCCGGCTGGACTCCGCCCTCTCGAACCCGGTCTCCTTGAGGGAGATCTCGGCCGCCAGGTTCTTGCGCGACTTCAGCGCCTCCTGGTCGCGCCCGTCGATCCGGACCACGCGGTCGAAGACCTCGTGTGCCTCACGGATGTCGCCGCGCTTCCAGAGCAGCGCCCCGAGATGCTTGAGCGCGGTGATGTCCTCGGAGTGGTGCTCGGCGGCATTGTTGTAGGCGACGATGGCGGCTTCCAGGTGGCCGGCCATGGCCGCCGCGTCACCTAGCGCCATGTTCACCTTCAGGCTCTTGGGGTCCTTCACGAGGTACTTCTCGCAGGCCATCATGTAGCCTTCGGGGTTGCCCTTCTTGCCGAGCCTCGCCAGGAGAATCCCGAGCTTGTTGCCGAGCGTGCCGAAGAGGATGGCCAGCTTGGAGGGGTAGCCCGCTTCGTACTTGCGCAGCTCGGCGGCGCGCAGACCCTCGCGGGCCACACGGTTGTTGGGCGCGAAGTTGACCGCCTCCAGGAAGATGGAGATGGCGTAGTCGTAGTTGCGCTTCTTGACGGCGCCTTGGGCCTTCTCGATCAGCTTGTCGACGTTCATGCCTGGCTCCTGTGTGCCGAGCCCACCTTTCTAAACGCGCGCGGCGGAGGGGTCAACGGAAGGAGCCGGGGGGCGGCGTTTCCGGCCTGGCGGGCGCGGGCACGGGCACGGGTAGCGGGCTCGGCCCACGGCTCGGGCTCTGGCTCGCGAGGAGGCCCGCTGGCGGGGGGCCAGGCACGACCGTACACTTGAAAACCCCATGGACGTGGTCTGCTATCCCGACCCGATTCTGCAGCGGCGGGCGGCGCCCGTCGACCTGGCCCGGCCCGATTTGGCCGAGATCGTGGAGGAGATGATCAAGACCATGATCGAGGCCGCCGGCGTAGGCCTGGCTGGGCCCCAGGTGGCGTTGGACCTGCGCCTGTTCGTCGCCAGCGCGACCGGCGAGGCCGGCGACGTGGTGGTGTGCATCAATCCGCAGGTGGAGCTCAGCGGGCCGCTCGTGGAGATGGAAGAGGGCTGCCTGTCGCTGCCCGGAATCCGGCGCATCATCAAGCGTCCGTCCGAGATCCGGCTGCGTGCCTTCAACGTGGGGGGGGAGGAGTTCGAGGTCACGGACGACGGGCTGCTGGGCCGCATCCTGCAGCATGAAAACGATCACCTCAACGGGGTGCTCTTCTTCGAGCGGATGACCGGTGCCGACCGCATCGGTATCCGGCCCGACCTGAAGGCCCTCGAGGAGCAGCACCGGCCGGGTGAGACGCTACGACGGCCCTGACGTCCTCGACCGCCTGAGCCCCGAGGCTTTCCGTTCGCCTGTCTGCACGGTGGGCGTGTTCGACGGGGTGCACCTGGGTCACCAGCAGCTCCTGTCCGAGCTCGCGGCCTGGGCGGACGAGGTGTCGGGGGAGTCCTGCGTGCTGACTTTCGAGCGCCATCCCCTGAGCGTGCTGCGTGGGATCGAGGTCCCGTCCGTGCTCGGCCTGGACCACCGCCTCCTCGAGCTGGAGCGGCAGGGAGTCCAGGCCGTGGTCATCCTGGATTTCGCGGCCGTGCGCAACCTGACTCCGGCGGAGTTCCTGCAGCGCATCCTGATCGACCGCATGGGCTGCCGCCGTTTTCTGCTCGGCTTCGACAGCCGTGTGGGGAAGGGCGGTGCGGGCGATGCCGACTCTCTGCCGGAGATCGGCCGGACGGTCGCGGTCGAGGTGCGTGTGGCGGCCCCCGTGCAGGACGAGCAGGGCCGCAAGATCGGCTCCAGCGTCCTGCGCGAAGGGGTTCTGCAGGGCGATCTCACGCTGGTAGCCCGCATGTTGGGCCATCCCTTCGCGCTGCGCGGCCGGGTCGTCCGGGGGAAGGGGCTCGGCGCGGGCCTGGGCGCCGCCACCGCGAACCTGCAGCTGGAAGGGGAGGTGCTGCCGCCGGACGGCGTCTACCTGGTTCGCGTACGCACGAACGGGGACCGGGAGCCCGGCGTGGCCAATCTGGGGGTGCGTCCGACCTTCGGGGAGGCGGGGGAGCGCACCTTCGAGGTGCATGTGCCCGGCTGGGGGGGTGAGCGCTACGGGGATGTGCTCGAAGTGGAACTGATCAGCCGGCTGCGCGGCGAGCGCCGCTTCGAGGACGCCGCTGCGCTGCGGCGGCAGATCGCAGAGGACCTCGAAGCCCTGCACCGGGCGGTGGCAGAGGGCCGGTTGTGATGCTAGAAGGGCGGTTTCGACGGTCAGGTAGCTCAGTTGGTAGAGCACCGCACTGAAAATGCGGGTGTCGGCGGTTCAAGTCCGCCCCTGACCACCAATTCGGAGTCCCTGACGCTTCACCCGGCCGGATCCCCTCCGGCCGGGCTGGGGTCTGTCTGAGAATTCACCTGGATTCGGCCGGCTGCTGCGGCGCCCGGCTGTGTCGCGCCCGCCTAGACGTATCGCTCCGTTGATACGCCGTCGGGGACGCGACGCCGCCAGGCTTGTCCTCGCGCCCGGCCTCGGTCCTGACGGTGAACTCTCAGACAGACCCCATGGCCACGCGACAGAGCGCGCGTTTTCCGCGTCTGCCCCCTCATGTTTCCGAACCCCGAGGGCCGATTCCCCTGTATGGAGCGAGACTGCTGAGGCGCAGATGACGGACGACGCGGCTTACCACCGGGGTTACCGGCAAGCGCTGGAAGATCTGACCAAGATCGTCCGCGATCTTCACGGGGACGACGAGGAGTTGCGACAACTGCGTTCCGAGATCGACCGCCGCATCGAGCGCGCCCGCTGCTCCTCACGCAGCTCGCTGGCCTCTCTCGCCACCGGCGACCGCGGCTACTGACAGCTGCCAGCCTTCAGCTATCAGCCATCAGCTCGATCCCCGGAGGTTGCGCTCGTATCCGAAGGACGAGGGCCGTGCGTGGCCGGACGAAGCCCGAGGGGAGACGCTGCAAGTCCTGTTGCGAGCTGACAGCTGACGGCTGCCCTACTCCACCTCGTATTCGTCGCTCGCGTTGGGATCCACTTCGAAGACGAAGCGCTTCCCGTCCTGGATGAGCTTGACGTGTAGCGACGTCTCGATCTGCTGCAGCACGGCGCGCAGCGACAGCTCGCCTTCGAGCGACATCGAGCGCAAGCGGGTGACCTCGGGATCGACCAGGACGCGCACGCCGTAGCTCTGCCACAGGAAATCGGCGACCTCCTCGACGCCCACGTCGTCCAGCTCGACCCCCACGATCTCGTCCGCGGTCTTGCCGAAAGCCCTCTCGTAGACGTCGGCGCGCGTCTTGCCGAGCGCGCGGTCGTAGATGTCCAGCACCTCCAGCGTGTTGTTGCGGAAGCGCTCCATGAAGATGTGCAGGTCCTTGCGCGCTCGCTTTTCGAGCTTCTCCTCGGCGGGCGTGATGAACAGCGTGCCGTCCTCGCGCACCTTGCGGATGTAGAGGATGTCCTTGCGCGCCTGCCCGATCGTGTTCAGGTCCTTGTAGAGCACCTTCTGGCGCTCGAGCAGGTCCCGCGCCGTGGCCGCCATCCCCGACGCGGGTCCCGGGGCCTGCAGCCACAGCCCGCCGGCGTAGTAGCCGAGGCCGTCCGCAGGCGGCAAGCCGTCCTTCGGTTTGTGGGCGGGCGGGGCCTCTTCGGGCGGGGCGGGCTCAGGCTTCCGGGGGGCTTCGGCGGCCCCTTGGGCCTTCTGCTTCTGCAACTCGTCCCAGGCGGCCCGCTTCGCCTTCAGCCAGGCCTCGTCGAACAGGACCTCGTACATGTCCTTGTAGACGTAGACCGTGTCGCCGCGCACGACATACTTGAACTCGAGCAGGTCGGCGGCCGAGCGCAGGAACGTGTCCGCGGTCATCTTGGGGAAGTCGTAGGTCAGCACGTCGAACTTGTAGACGCGCGCGTCCACCTCGATGTTGACATGCACCGCCTCCTCGAAGTCGTCGAGGATGTTGACCAGCCACTCCTCGTCGTACTTCACGCCGTCGAGCAGCGTCTCGCTTAGACGCCGGCGCACCTGCGCCTCCTCGATGTCGACGAACTTGCCGCGGTGGAGCTTGAGGTGCAGGTTCAGGTCAACAAGCGTGGCCAGCTTCAGCGTGCGTCCTTGCTGCAGCAGCTTCTTGACGTTGCCCTGTCCGCCCGTGGCCGTGTCCACGAGCGTCTTGACCAACGCCATGTATTCCTTTTCGCGCGCGACGAGCGTGGGAATCGCGGCCAGCGTCTTCTCGAAGTCGATTTGCTTGACCTCGCGCCGGACGTTCTTCTGCAGCTCACGCAGCTCGGCCTTGCGCTTTTCGCGCTCTTCCTTCGAGGGGCGGCGCTCCTGGCTCCACGCCGGGGCCCGAAGGGCGCCCAGCGCCACGGCGACCAGGACGAAAGTAGCGATCAGGCGCACGTGCTTTCTCCCTCCGGACTCACTCCTCCTTTATAGACGCAAGCTGCAGGGGAATCGTTCAGGGGTCCGTGATACCGTTACAAACGTGGGGCTCCTGTACGAGCGTGCGCTCCTCGACGGCACCGGCCTCGATGCGGATGCCGTACGGCGGCTGGAGCAGCAGGCCGGCAAGGCGTGTGCGGGCCTGGGGCAGGCGCCCTTCAGCCTGCACCTCGACGGACCCTTGCCGCAGGCGAGCGCGGCGCAGCGGGTGGTGGTGCTCGGCGTGGGGGGATCGGCGCTGGGCGCGCGGGCGGTGCACGAGGCGTGCGCCGGCCCGGCCGCGTTGCCCCTGACCGTGGTCGACAATATCGATGCGCGCCCGCTGGAGGCCGCCTGGAACGGCGGCGACCCCGCGCGCACCGCCTGGGTAGTGGTGTCGAAGTCCGGGGGCACGGCTGAGACGCTGGCGCACTGCGCCTGGGTGCGCGAGCGGCTCCAGGGGCTCTCCCCGGCGCCCGAGGTCCACATCGTGACCGGGGACTCCGGGCCGCTCAGGGACCTGGCGCTCGACGAGGGTCTGCCGCTGCATGCGATCCCGGCCCAGGTCGGCGGCCGCTTCTCGGTCTTCACCGCGGCCGGGGTGGTCCCGCTCGCGCTGGCCGGCCTCGATGTCCAAGGCCTGCGGGACGGGGCGCGTGCGGCGCTTCGGCACGCGACCGCGCTGGCCGCGGGCAGCGCCCCCGCCGCGATGGCGGGGTTGCTCGCCGCCGCCGCCGCGAGCGGGCGCAACGTGGTCGTCGTGTGGGCCTACGGCGAACGCCTCGAAGCGACGGCCGAGTGGTTCCGCCAGCTTTGGGGGGAGAGTCTCGGCAAGCAACGCGCCGACGGCACGCGCGCGGGGCAGACGCCGGTGCATTGCATCGGCTCGACGGATCAACACAGCATGCAGCAGTTGATCATCGAGGGGCCGCGCGACAAGGCCGTGCTCGTGCTCGCGGGGCCCGGGCAGAACGACGCGGCGGTGCCCGCGGCCGCGCTGGAGCCGCTCGGCGGGCAGAGCTTCGACGCGATCCTCGACGCCATGCGGCGCGGGACCACCGACGCCATGGTGCGCGCCGGATGCCCAGCTGCGACGCTCAAGCTGGACGCATGGTCGGAGCGATCGCTGGGGGCGCTGCTGATGACGCTGCTGCTGAGCACCGTGCTCACGGCTCACTTGTGGGATGTCGATCCTTACGGCCAACCGGGTGTCGAAGAGGCCAAGGCGGCGGCCACGCAGTTGCTACGCGAGCCGGACGGCGAGGCGGCGCGGCGCATTGCGCGCACGCTCGGCGAGGGCGACGGCATTCGCGTGGATTAGAGCTGTCAGCTTTCAGCTCTCCGCTCTCAACTGGACGCTCGAGTGGTGCTGGCGGGCTTTGCCCGACCGCAACGCCGTCAGGTCTTGCGGAGACGACGCGCCGCCCATCTCCGAAGGAGCTGACGGCTGACAGCGGAGAGCCTCGGTGACACCGGCCGCGACGTAGTGCTGTGCTGTCCCTATCCCAGGCGGCCCGAGACGAAGCGGTCGAGCTTGGCGCTGTCCGCGTCGGAGCATTCCTGGAAGAAGATGGCCGTGTCGTACATGCGGCCGCCGTCCTCATCGATCGGATCCGAGCGCACGACGACCCCGGTCACGGTGATCGGGACGGCGGCGCCTTCGTCGCTGCCCGGAAGCTCGAGCGCGATCTGCACCCGCCCCATGAGCGCCAGCTCGAGCGGCGTCCGGAAGCGGATGCCCGCCGCGCTGAGGTCGATCAGGGACGTGTCGTAGGTCGCGTTTCCGAACGTAAATCGCAGCGGGAGCGCGGTTTCGATCCGCGGGTGCTGGCGCCGTTCGTTGGCGTTCATGTAGGTCCAGAGGGTGTTTCGCGATTCTATGGGTGCTCTCGGATAGAGTCAAAGACGGAGAAGAACATGGCTAACTTCAACAAGGTTATGTTGATGGGGAACCTTACGCGGGACCCCGAGTTGCGATACACACAGTCGGGGTCGGCGCTCGTCAAGTTCGGTCTCGCCACGAACCGGCGCTACCGTTCAAAGGCGTCCAAGGAGATGGTCGAAGAGACATGCTTCGTGGACATAGAGGGTTGGGGCCAGCAGGCCGAGACCTTCAGCCAATACATGAGCAAGGGCCGCCCCGTCTTCATCGAGGGTCGCCTGCGCCTGGACTCCTGGGAGACCAAAGAGGGTCAGAAGCGCAGCAGGTTGGTGGTCGTGATGGAGGGTTTCCAGTTCCTCGGTCAGGGCGGCCGTGGAGGCGGCGAAGGCGGCGAAGGCGGCGGAGGCGGCGAGATGAAGGCTCGCTCCGCAGCCGGTCGCCCCGGGAAGGTCGCCGAGGCCGGTGGCGGCCAACCCGCCGAAGACTACGACTTCGACGACATCCCCTTCTAACGGGAAGGGGAGCGTCGTTTTCCCTGCCGGATCGCAGTTGAGGCCATGGGGGCCCGCGGCCCTGCCGAGTCCAGACATCTCGGCGAGTTGCGCGCCTGCCTGAACCATCGCTCCCTCTCCCGCTCCCCTTCCCGTGTTGTAATGCGGCCCCCGTGAGCACGCCTGCGCAGATCCACTCCACAGCCGTCGTCGATGAGGGTGCCGAGGTCGGGCCGGGGACGCGCATCTGGCACTTCTGCCACGTCATGGCGGGGGCGCGCATCGGCGCGGGCTGCATCCTAGGTCAGAACGTGTTCGTGGGCCGGAACGTCCCCATCGGGGACGGGACCAAGGTCCAGAACAACGTCTCCCTCTATGAGGGGGTTTCGATCGGTGCGCGCTGCTTCATCGGGCCGTCGGCCGTCTTCACCAATGTGCTGACCCCGCGGGCCGAGATCGAACGCAAGCACGAGTTCCGGCCGACCATCATCGAAGAGGGCGCCACCATCGGGGCCAACGCGACGATTCTGTGCGGCGTCACCATCGGCCGCTACGCGGTCGTGGGAGCAGGAGCCGTGGTCACCCGCGACGTGGCCGCGCACCGCGTCGTGTACGGCGCACCCGCCCGGCCCGAGGCGTGGGCGCGGCGTGACGGAACGGTCGTCGACGATCCTTCGCAGGTGCCCGAGCTCCGGGACGGTAGCGAGGACGCCCCGTGACGCTGCAGTTGATCCTGGTCGCGACCTTCGGCGCCTTCATCGGTTCGTTCCTGAACGTCGTCATCTGGCGCATGCCGCGCGGCGAGAAGTTCGCCGGGGGTCGTTCGCACTGCCCGCACTGCGGCGAGATGATCGTCTGGCACGACAACATCCCGATCCTCAGCTACCTGGTCCTGCGCGCGCGCTGCCGCCACTGCTCGAAGCGCATCTCCATGCGCTATCCCCTGATCGAGGCGCTGACGGCGGGGGTCTTCGCGCTCAGCTGGTGGCGCGTCCACGAGCAAGGGCAGGACCCCGTCATCATGGCGGCCGTGATCTACTCGGCCTTCGGGGCGGTGCTCGTAGCTGCCTCGGCGATCGACTTCGAGCACAAGATCCTGCCGGACAAGCTCACCCTGCGCACTCTGCCCGTCATTGCCGTGGCCGGTTCCCTGCTGGTCCCGACGATCCACGGCACCGAGCTCTTCGGCCACGACCTGGCGGCCGGCGGGGCCATGAAGCCGGCGCTGGCGTCGTTGCTGGTGGGGCTTGTGGGCGGGCTGATCGGCGCCGGCGCCGTCTGGACCATCCGGGCCGTTGGCACGCTGGCGCTCAAGCGGGAGGCCATGGGCCTCGGCGACGTGAAGTTGTGGGGGGCTTGCGGCCTCCTGCTAGGGCCGGGCGGGGCCATGCTCGGTCTCGGCGTAGCGGTGCTGGCCGGGGGCCTGCTGGGCGTGGCGATCTGGGTGGCCACGCGCAACCGGGAGATCCCCTTTGGGCCCTTCCTGGCCATCGGGGCGCTAGCCGTGCTCTGGTACCGCGAGCCCATCCGCGAGTTCGTGCGCACGGTCTACGGGATCTGAGGTCCGAGCCCGAACCCGAGTGCGAGTCCGAGTTCGATACCCGCTGCACGAGCCCGCGGCCGCCCGTTGCCATTTGCCCAACGGGCACGGGGCACGGGCCACGGGGCTTGGGCTCACGACGGACTCGGACTCAGACTCGGGCTCGGACTCGCAATAAGCACGACATATAGCGGAAGAACCGAAATTCCCCCTCTCTATGTTGTTGACCTTGCCGGTTCCAGAGCACAGAATGAGGCTTCGCTCCCGACCGCTGGGTGGGGGTTTGCGGTTGCACGCACGTATCAGAGAGGAGGCTGCGGATGACGGCATACGGACGGACTCTGGCGATCACTGGACTGGCCCTGTTGGTGGCCGTAAGCGGGTGCCGGACCACAAAGGAGGACCGGATCCGGGTTTTGGAGGCCGAGCGCGCCGCCGAGAAGCGCGAGAAGGAGCGCCTCCAGAATGAGCTGGCGGCGACCCACTCGAGCCAGCTTGCTGCGCAAGCCGAGGTCGAGAAGCAGGAAGCGACCTTGCGCACTCTCCAAGAGCAGCTACGCCTCAGCCATTCCGGCCCGGTCACGGCGGGCCAGACCATCGACGTACGCTCCAGGCTCGAAGCCTCCGGCGTGCGTGTGGAGGGCCGGGGGAGCGGCGCGGCCATCATTCTGGCCTCCGATGTCACCTTCAAGCCAGGGCACTCGGAACTGAGCAAGCAGGCCATGGTTACGCTCGATCGCGTCGTCATAGCCCTCAAGTCCATCCCCGGCGTCCAACGCATCCGCGTGGAAGGCCACACAGACTCCGATCCCATCCGCAAGTCAGGCTGGTCGTCCAACGAGGCGCTCTCCCAGGCGCGGGCCGAAAACGTCCGTAAGTATCTGGTGGAAAAGGGCTTGGATCGGTCCATGGTGACCAAAATCGGCTACGGTTCGGCCCGGCCGGTGTTCCCCAACGACACCGCGGCCAACAAGGCCAGCAACCGACGGGTCGAGATCGTCGTGGACGCGGGCTGATCGCGGTCTGATCGACCCAAACCCCTCAGAATAGGAGGGCGTCGGGCACCCGTGGCCAGCGGGAGCGCCGGCGCCCTTTTCACTTAAAGGCGGCTTCAGGCGGCCACAGCCTCCAGCGCACCCGCGCCTCTCTGGAGCGGCGGCTCAATCCCACGCTGCTGCGCGCCGATATGGAGGCGGACTCCCCTATGGCCCGCCGCAGCAGGATGCCCCTGCTGTCGCATGGAAACCATCAATGGTCGGCATCGAAGAACTACTCCAAATCATGGTGCAGCGGGGCGGCTCGGACCTTCACGTCACCGCCGGCTCGCCTCCCAAGATCCGCATCGACGGGTCGCTGGTCAACACCGAGCACGACATGCTCACCCCGGACCACACGAAGAAGATTGCGTACTCGGTCCTGGGCGCGGACCAGATTGCGAAGTTCGAGCGCGACCTCGAGCTCGACCTCTCCTTCGGGATCGAGGGCCTCGGGCGCTTCCGCACGAACGTCTTCCAGCAGCGCGGCGCGTGCGCGGCCGTCTTCCGCATGATCCCGTACGAGATCCGTCCCTTCGAGGATCTCGGCCTGCCGCGGGACGTTTGCGAGCACTGCTGCTCCATCAGCAAGGGCCTCGTGCTGGTCACCGGTTCGACGGGTTCCGGCAAGTCGACCAGCCTGGCCTCGTTGATCGATTACATCAACGAGCACCGTTGCGAGCATGTGATCACGATCGAGGAGCCGATCGAGTACCTCTACAAGAACAAGAACTGCCTGTTCAACCAGCGCGAGGTGGGCTCCGACACCCATTCGTTCAGCAACGCCCTGCGCTCGGTGCTGCGCGAGGACCCGGACGTGATCCTGATCGGCGAGATGCGCGACCTCGAGACGATCGAGATGGCGCTCACGCTGGCGGAGACAGGCCACCTCACGTTCGCCACGCTGCACACCTCGGACGCGGTGCAGTCCGTGAACCGCATCGTGGACGTCTTCCCGAGCCACCAGCAGCAACAGGTGCGCACGCAGCTCAGCTTCGTGCTGCAGGCGGTCTTCTGCCAGCAGCTCATTCCGCGTGCCAACGGGCGTGGCCGTGCGCTGGCCCTCGAGATCATGATCGCCAACTCGGCCATCCGCTCGCTGATCCGCGAGGGCAAGGTGCACCAGCTCTACACGATCATCCAGACCGGCGGAAAGGTCGGCATGCGCACGATGAACCAGGCGCTTTTCGAGCTCTACCAGCGCAACGAGATCACCTTCGACGAGGCCGTGGCGCACAGCCTCGACCCCGACGACCTCAACCACATGTTCTCACGCACCGCGGGCGCCGCCCCGCCGCCCGTCGGCCAGCCGCAGAAGCGCGCGCGCTCCCATGGCTAGGAGCATCAACAAGCGCGTCGTGCGCATCCTCGAGCGGGAGCAGCTGCTCGACGCGGAAGAGCTGCAGTCCGTCGCCGAGCTGGCGGCCACGGAGAAAACGTCGATCGCGTCGATCCTGATCAAGAAGGGGCTGTTCGAGGAGAACGCGCTGCTGGGCCTGATGGCGCGCAAGATGCGCGTGACGCCCATCAACCTGCACGATTACACGCTCGACGCCGAGCTCGTGAAGCTCCTGCCGAAGGAGATGGCCAAGGCGAACAACATCGTTCCCGTGTCGCGCATCGGCAACGTGCTCACGGTGGCGGTCTCGAACCCCTTCGACGTCGTCAAGCTGGACGACGCGCGCATCACGACCGGTTGCGAGTTGCGGCTGGTGCTGACCCTCGAGGAGTCGCTCCAGAGGGCGCTGGACCGGGTCTACAACCCGGGCGAGGCCGAGTTGCGCGCCGTCATGGGCGAGATGAACGACGACTGTGACCTCGAGGTCAGGAAGGCCGACCTCGACGACATCGAGGAGCTGGACCTCGAGTCGATCAAGGCGGGGGAGGAGGATTCCCCGGTCATCAAGTTCGTGAACCTGATGATCTACAACGCCGTCAAGGAAAGCGCCTCCGATATCCATATCGAGCCCTTCGACAAGATCGTGCGCGTGCGTTTCCGCAACGACGGCATCTGCCGCGAGACGTTTCGGCCGCCGAAGTCACTGCTCAACTCGATCGTCTCGCGCGTCAAGATCATGTGCTCGCTGGACATCGCCGAGCGCCGCAGGCCGCAGGACGGACAGTTTACGGTGGAGGTCCAGGGCCACAAGGTGGACATTCGCGTGGCCGTCAGCAGCACCGTACACGGAGAGATGGCCGTCCTCAGGCTCCTGGACAAGACCTTCACGCTCATCGGCCTGGACCAGCTAGGCATGAACCAGCACACATCGCAGGAGTTCCAGCGTCTACTGCGGCTTCCCTACGGCCTGATTATTGTCTGCGGTCCCACCGGAGCGGG
>JAPUHK010000231.1 GCA_027297745.1 Planctomycetota bacterium
TGCGCGATGGCGCGGGCCTTTCCCGCCGGTGTGTTAGACCGCCGCAGGTTCGAATCCTGCCGGGGTCGCAGATAGCTTCGGAGCACGCAGCACAGGTGACATGGCGGAGCGCGGCTACTCGAACCTCAGGACCTCGCCGTCGCGCATCACCCACTCCCGGGTGAACTGCTTGTTCGTCTCCCGGTCGTAGACCGTGAGCCGGTACGTCTCGCCCGGGAGCAGGTAGCCGGACTTGACCCAGCCGTCCGCATCCGTCTGGAGGTGCTTTCCGAAACGGTAGAGCGGATTCGTCGTCGGCCTGGTCAGTCGGAAGGTCGCGTGCACGTGCGCGATCGGCGTTCCGTCGGCATAGATCAGGCGAACGCTTCGCGCCGGCGCAGCCTCGGTCAGGCGCACCGTCCCGAGATCGATCGTTCCGCGCGCCAAGCCCGCGACCTCCTTGATCCACGGCGCGACCTCCTCGCCTCGATCCACGACGACATGGAGCGTCTCGGGCTCGAACGCAAGCCAGCCGTCGATCTCGCCCTTCTCGTTGGTCTTGAACCGGGTTGAGATCCACTGCATCTCGGTGCCGTCGTTCTGCGAGCTGTCGCTCATGACGCCCGCTCCATTCGCGCCACCCATGAGCTTCTGGCTCGGCTCGGTCGGACGTTTCCCCATCGGATACGTCCGTCCCGCATACAGACGCACCTGGCCCTGATAGGGCTTCCCTTCTGGATCGAGGACGCGCACCCTCACCCGCGGCCCTTCGGAGAGCATGACCTTGGCGGTGAAGAGGTGCGAGTTCTCCTGCGTCACCTCCCCCCACGCGGCGAAATGACCTGGGGCGGCCCCGATGACGCGCAGCGTTTGTCCCTTCTCCAAGTCGCGCTGCAAGGGAAACTGGAAGCGCCCCTGCTCATCGCAGGGTTCGCCTCTCCAATGGCCTCCCCGCGGCTCGATCATGTAGTGGGTGAACGCGCCGGCCACCGGGCGCCCGCGCTTGTCCACGACCTGCCCACGGAGGATCGTGCGCCGGATGACGCGCAGGCGCACCGGTTGGTCCGTGTCCATCACGTAGGCGATGCGCTTGGCGTCCACACCCATCGTCTGCGCGGTGAGATGCGCCTGGTAGCTGAGCGGATAGCGCATGTCGGGGACGGAGAAGCCGCCGTTCTCGTCGGTCGTGACCTGGTAGGTGTACTTCTCCTCCTTGGGTGTCGTGCCCTCGAAGCGGATCCGGATCACGCCTTGGAAGGGCTCGCCTTTCCGATCCACGATCTGGCCGCGCACGAGCCCCGTGCGCGAGCCCCGCCATCGCCTCTGGAACTCCGCCATCTCCTCGGAGGCGGTGAGCTCGCGGTTCGGCTCCTTCTCGGCTCGCGGCGGTGCGGCGGTGTCGCGCGACATCTGATGGACGGGCGCGCGCGGCGGCGGCGCGCTGCCGGTGGTCTCGCTGACGTAGAGCCCGGTCGCGACGAGCGCCCAGACGACGAGGACGACGGCGGTTTTCTTTCCCATGACGGTAGCTCCGGTGACGGCCAGGGCGCGTGTGTCGAGCGCGGGCAGAAGCAGAAGCGCCCATGCGCAGCCGTGGCTCTTGTCCATGCGCCCCTTGAGCTGTCCGAGCGCGCGGCGCAGACGGACGTGCACCGTTTCCACGGGCACGCCCATGATCCGTGCGATCTCGCGGGGCGGCAGGTTGTCGAAGTAGCGATGGATCACGGTGAGGCGGTAGGGTTCGTCGAGCTCCAGCACCTCGGACACGACGCGGCCGTGCAGCTCCACGCGCGAGACGGCGTCGGCGGTCGAGCGCGAGCGGTCGGGCCGCGCGGCTGCATGTTCGTGGACGCGGCGTCGCGCCTGCGACCGAAGGGCCATGCGTGCCGCATTGCGCGTGACCGTCGCCAGCCAAGCGCGCACCCGGCTGCCGGAGCGCGGCGGGTGACGCAGCGCCGCGAGGTAGGTCTCCTGAACGATGTCGTCGGCGAGGTTTTCGCCCACTGTTGCGGCGGCGATGCGCCGGACGAAGTCGGCGTGCTGAAGGAGTTCCTGTGTCGTCGGCGGGCTCATTTGCCTGGCGTCAGGATAGGGAATGCCGGTGCGAACGGATCCGGGTCAACTTTGTTCACGCTGCTGCTTGCCCGGGCGAAAGCGCCGGAGCTGCACGGGCCTGCGGGCGGCCCTTTCCTGATTCGTCACGCCAGCGGCTGGCCGGGGAGCAGCGGCGGCATCGGGCAGCCGAGGATGTCGGCGATGCCGCGGAAGATCTCGCCCTCCTCGACCGTCACCTGCTTGTCGGCGGCGATGCAGGCGCCGGCCGCCTCGAGGATCGGCCGCTTGAAGCGCGGGGTGACCGTGGCGAGCTTGTCGAGGGCCGCGTCGAGGTCGCGCAGACGGCACTCCTCCGGCGGAAGGAAGGGCACCGCGGCCGGATCGACGCCCTTGAGGCGCGCGCGGCCCAGCTCGAAGGCGCGCTTCGCGGCCTCCTCGTCCTCGTTCCCCTCCCGGGCGAGGGTCGAGAGCAGCTGGGCGCACTCGCGCCGGATGCCCTGGAGGTTGTAGTACTGCACGACCGGCTTCGTTGCCTTCGTGAAGTGCGGCTCCAGGTAGAGCAGGATGACGTGGCGCAGGAGCCACTCGAAAGTGTCGATGCGCCGGTCCGCGCCCGCCAGCGCCTCGAAGTCGTCCTTGAAGGCGGCGTACTCCATCGCGGTCAGCTCACGCAGGGCGGGGGTGGCAAGATCGAGGAGCGGGATGCGCGCCTCGGGCCCGCACTGCTCGACGAGCGGCGCCAGCTCGCGCGCCCGGTCCGCGACCTCCTTGGCGTGCCGGTCGAGCCGCTCCCACTGCCTGGCCCGCACATCCTCGCCGGGGTCGAGCAGCAGGCAGTAGACGAGAGCCCGCGCGCCGGCGGACTCGTGGGCCGCCTGCGCGAGGCGGTCCGGGATGCGATCGAGCAGCGAACGGGCGTAGTCCAGGTGCTTCTGCGTCGGGCGGCCCACCTGCGCGACCGCCGTGGCGGCGAGGACGGTGGCGAGGGGCATCGCCACGACCGAGGCGTCCGGCGCCGCGGCCTCCGAGGGCTCCTCCACACGCTGGGGGGCGGCGACCTCCGCGAAGGTCCCGTCCCAGCGCGGGTCGATGCGGCGGATGC
Source organism: Planctomycetota bacterium (assembly GCA_027297745.1). Taxonomy (GTDB): domain Bacteria; phylum Planctomycetota; class PLA2; order PLA2; family PLA2; genus JAPUHK01. Next base: position 3,137 of record JAPUHK010000231.1, read on the forward strand.
GCCCGGGCAGGGGCGGGTGCGTGGCGAAGGCGTTCCAGAGCGTGCGGATGCCCTGGCCGAAGTACATGTGCGAGAACTCCTCGGCCTTCGGGCTCCGGAGGCGCGCGTGGCCCGCCGCGCCGCCGATTTTCTGGAGCGCGCCGGAGAGGCCGTCCGGGTTGCGCGTGAAGTCGACGGCGGAGGCGTCCGCGAGGTATTCGCGCTGGCGCGAGACAGCGGCCTTTATGAGCCGGCCGAAGAAGACGCCGATGTAGCCGATGACGAAGAGCGCCACGCCGAGTGCGATGATGCCTCCAGCGCCGCCGCCCCTGCGGGAGGAGCGGCCGGTGTAGAAGGCGATCCGCATGAGCGTCCCGCCCAGAAGCCCGATCACGAGGATGCCGTGCAGGATGCTGATGAGGCGGATGTTGAGGCGCATGTCGCCGTTGAGGATGTGGCTGAACTCGTGGGCCACGACGCCCTGCAGCTCGTCGCGCGACAGAAGCTCCGCGGCGCCGCGCGTGATGCCGATGACGGCGTGCTCCGGCTTGTGGCCCGCCGCGAAGGCGTTGATGCCGCTCTCGCGGTCGAGCAGGTAGACGGCGGGGACCGGCACGCCGGAGGCGATCGACATCTCCTCCACGACGTTGAGGACCTTCCGCTCGGTCTTGTCGCGCGTACCCAGGTTCAGAAGGCGGCCGCCGAGGGCCTTCGCCACGACCCCGCCGCCGGACGCCAGCTCACGGATCTTGATCAGGCTGGTGATGCCGACGAGCGCCAGCGTGCCGCCGCCGATCCAGAGCAGCAGTTCCGGCGCCCAGAAGTCCCGTTGCGCAGCGTCGGGGTCGCGGGAGGCCGCGAAGACGAGCAGCCCCACGACCGCGATGTAGACCAGTACGATGATGCCGAGAACGGCGAGGCCGTAGAGAACGACGAGCTGCCCCGTCCGCTTGCGGGCCCGCTCCTGATACTCGAAGAAGTCCATCCGCAGCCGGAATGGTAAACAACGGCGCCCGACACAGTTTCACCGGATCAATGGAGGCGGAGCCAGCCAGTCTCCGGGAGCAGCCTAACTGCTGTGGCTCGAACGGGTAAGGCGCCGCCGGAAGTGCGCCGGCCGATGACGCACGCTTGCAGAGCGCAAGTTCGGCGGCGTGACCGATCACCGCCCTAGAGTGCCGAACGATGCTGGACCGTTCGCCGGTCAGGCTGTGCGCGTGCAGCGGTCGTGCAGGCCGCCCAGATGCGCGATAGCGCGGGCCATCCCGCCGGTGTGTTTGATTTTCGGGAGGGACAAGCAGCTCATGGGGCCACACGTGGCCGCACGGGGGGCGGCGCCCGAACGGTAGGGGACCGGAGCACGCGCCCGACACGGCGGAACGTGCGGCGTGACGCCGCCCCTGGCCCACGGCCTACACCGAGTCTTCACGTGACCCCATGACGCGCGCGCACGAGACAGGTTGGAGTGGAGCGTCGGCCATGAACGCGAACTCAAAGCGCACTAGGCCGCCCTTCGCACAGAAGTCCCGAAAGTCCGTTAGTGACCGTAGAGCCCCGCGCAGTTCGCGCACCAGCTCCGGCGAGTCCCGCGGACGGTTATCATCTGTGGATCGATCCACCCTTCGGCAGGAGGTTCCGCATGAACGCCGCAAGACTTCCGTTGCTCGCATTCGTCATGATCGGGTGCGCCATTTGGAGCTCACACGGATTGGCGGACGAGACGGAGAGCAAGATCCGGTTCGCCGCGCCCGTACGCATCAAGGCCGGCGACGCGTACCTGGGGGAGGGGCGCTACTACCCCTCGCCGGTACTGCACGACATCGACGGCGACAAGCGTCTCGACCTCGTGGTGGGCGATCTGATCGGCCGGGTGACCGTTGCCCAGCGCTCTGCGGCGAAGTCGCCGGTGGCGTTCGGCGCCGAGCAGCCGCTCAATGACCGCGATGGCCAGCCGCTCAAGTTCGCCAACTGGTGATGCATCGGCATGGGTTCACAGTTTGTGGACTTCAACGCCGATGGCCACCTGGACTACCTGACCGCGACGTTCGACGGCTCGCCCCACATCAGCTACGGCAGTGCGAAGGGGTTCGGGGAGCCGGAGCGCCTCAAGGACGGGGATGGACAACGCATTCTGATCTCCAGTATCTGGAACTACGAAAGCAAGAAACACGAAAACCTCGGCCGCTCGATGCCCGATGGCAGTGCCAGGTCGGAACGCTGCATTTCCGCGCTGGCGTTCGACTGGGACGACGACGGGGACTACGACCTGCTGCTCGGCAGCTACGAGAACGGACACCTCTACCGCCAGATGAACAACGGCACGAACGCGGAGCCGAAATTCACCGGCAAGAACATCCCCGTCATGGCGGGCGACACGCAGTGGGCCCTCCCCGCGAAGATGACCGCACCGCGCCTGGTGGACTGGGACAGCGACGGCGACCTCGACCTGATCGCGGGCAGCTTTGGCGACTCGTACGGTCCGACCGGCAAGGGAGGTGGCGTCTACCTCTCCCGCAACACCGGCAAGAAGGGGCAGCCCTCCTTCGGCGCGCTCGAGACACTGATCGCGCCGAGTGCGAAGGGCGGGACCGAGCCGACGCGGCCGGACGCGGGGCTGTACGTCGATGCCGTGGACTACGACGGCGACGGCGACCTGGACCTGGTGGTCGGCGGATACTCCATGTGGACGCCCGAAGCGCGCCGGCTTACCGACGAGGAGCAGGCCACGGTCGCGCGCCTGAAGAAAAAGCAGCAGGTGGCGCAGAAACGATACTCGGACTTGATCAGGAAGATCAACGCCGAGGCCAACGAGGCAGCGAAGGGCCTCGATCGGGGCAGCGATGAGTTCCGGAAGAAGTGGTCGGAGGTCTGGAAGAAGTACGACGAACCGATGTCGGCGGTGCGGAAGGAGAGCCAGGGCCTCGCGAAGCAGATCGGCGAGCTTGTACCGGCAGCGCAGCGCAAGGCGTTCGTCTGGCTGTATGAGCGGCTGTAGGTCCTGAAGCAGAAGTTGAGCGCGAACTCGAACCTGAACCGGCACCGCCGACCCAAAAGCCCGAACACCTACCGTTCACCTACGCCCTGGGGTGATAAGGATTGGCTCTCGTCCCGCAGAGATCGAGACCAGCAGGCTGCAAGCAGGCACCGTAGTGACAGCTGGTTACTCGCCGTCCGCGCTCCCCCTCTTTAGCCGCATCCGGCAGAAGACAAGTCCGTGCTCGCCGGCCGGCAGTCTCGCCACGACGGTGCCCTTCGTGTCGCGACAACGAGGCGTTGACAGACGCTAGCTGGCGCGGTATCTGGCCCGGGAAGCGCCGCGGAAAGTCCGTTTGGAGTCCGACGAGCACGTCGCACGGCCGCGCATGCCTCCCGTGAGGACTCATGCTAGACTCCGAATGGGAGGGTGTTATCCGGGCTCGCTGGTTCCTGATGCTCTTGGCGCTGCTCGGGCCGGCGCGCGCCGAGGAAGAGGCCACCTCCATCGAGCAGGCGCTCCAGGCAGCCAACAAGGCGCTCGGAGCCGCCAAGCACGACGAGGCGTGGCGCCACATCCAGCGCGCGCTGGAGAGAGACGCGCAGTCGCTGCAGGCCTGGGACCTGCGCGCGCGCTGGGGAGAGGCGAAGGGAGACCGCGGAGAGTTCGTCTACTCCTTGCACAAGCTGTTGCGGCTCTCCATCGCGCAGGGAGAGCCGAAGAAGAGGATCGCCGAGCAGCGCGCGCGCCTGAAGAAGGCCGATCCCATCGCCGCCGATCTCCTGAAACTGAAAGCGCGATTCCTGGGCAAGCTCCTGCCCCTAGCCAAGAAATACGAGAAGAAGAGGCGCCCGCATTCGGCCATCAACGTCCACCAGGAGATCCTGGCGCTCGATCCGGAGCACGAGGAGAGCCGCGCGGCGATCGAGCGCATCTCGGCCGCGCCCGATCCGAGCCTGGCCGAGACGGCCAAGGCGAAAGATCCCTTCGCCGACGTGTCCGAGGAGTGGATCCGGAAGCACGATGCCAGGAACGGCACGTGGAAGCAGCGGGCGAAGCTCAAGGGCGAGCACTACACGATCCACACCGATGCCGGGTACAAGGTCCTGGTGCTGGCGGCGGAGGCCATGGAGCAGATGAACGCGTTTTACCGCAGGTTCTTCCGCCACGGCACGGAGAAGAAGCCCAAGACCGTTCCACGCATCGACGTCAACATCTTCAAGGACCGGGACGAGTACCTGAAGCTGGGGATCGGACCTCCGATCAAGTGGTCGGGCGGGCACTTCACGGGCGGGGCCGTGGAGACCTACATCGCCGGCGGGGGATTCGACGGAACCACACGGACGCTGTTCCACGAGGCGGCGCACCAGTTCGTCTCGCTGGCGACGAACGCGACGGGCTGGCTGAACGAGGGACTCGCGTCGTTCTTCGAGGGGTGCCGCATCCAGGCTAACGGCACGGTCCTGATGAACATGCCCGCGGACCACCGGCTCTTCTCGCTCGCGAACCGGTTGGCGAAGGGGTGGATGGCGGACCACATGGACGGGATCGATGCCGCCGACCCGAGCTCGAGCAAGCCGGGGAAGGCGCCCACCTGGGCGATCATCATCGAGAACGAGTACGAGTGGGGTCCTGCCTGGTACGCCCCGACCTGGGGGGTCGTCTACTTCCTCTACAACTACCAGGGCTCCGTCGACGGCCGCTTCGTCTACCGGTCCGCTTTGCGGACGTTCATCGACAAGTCGAGCGGCCGGGTCGGGAAGGGCGCGGTCACCAACTTCGAGAAGGTCGTGCTGGCCCACCCGCAGCCGCCCACGCCGGGAGTGGACTTCGGAGCGAAGGAGCGGGTCGCGCTACCGAACACGGTCGCGGAGCTCGACGAGATCTGGAAGAGGTGGATTCTCGATCTGCGGGACGTCCAGAGCGGCAAGCGCAGGGTTTCGCGGCCGTACCTCGACTGGGCCAAACACGCGATCACCCGCGAGTCGTTCGCCGACGCCACGGAGCACTTTGAGAAAGGCCTGGTCGCCACGCCCTTCGACATCGATCTCTTGACGGCGTTCGCCGAGCACCTCGTGGCGGTGAACAAGAACAAGGACCGGGCGTCCAAGCTCGTCCTGAATGCGATCCAGGTGATCGAGGCAGGTGACATGCCCGACCGCGAGAGGATCGACGCCCTCGACCAGCAGCTCGTCAAGTGGGATCGGTCGCACAGGACGTTGAAGAGGATCCGCGCCCAGCTCGCGGGGGCGGCGAACGCCATCGTGAAGCGATACGCGGACCGAGGGCACGACCTCATGGTTATGGATCTCAGCGCGCGGTTCTTCAGCGAGCTGGGGGTTGCGGGCATGCTTCCCCACTTCGAGGCCGCCGCCCGCCGTTCCAAGAAGTCGCTGGCGCTGTGGCGCCTCGCCTACAACGAGAAGGACCTTTCCGGCTGGGTGGGCGCAAGCAAGATCTTCATTCCGGCGGGGCCGATCCTGCTGGCGCGATTCGGCACGTACGTGCAGGGGCGCTTCGACTACCGATCCCTGACGCTGGACGAGATCACCTCGGGCGACTTCTCCATAGAGGCCGAGGTGCTGACGCGCCGCGGCGAGAACGCCTTCTGCGGGCTCGTCTTCGGCAGCAAGAGCAGCAGCGCCTACCACGCGCTGGTCTTCTTCCCCGGGATCGGCATGACGCGGCGCTACGACGAGGGCTCGCCCAAGGGGTTCCTCGACCTCGTCAGCTTCTTCAGTCCCGGGGTCTACAAGATCTGGCGCCACAA
>JAPUHK010000232.1 GCA_027297745.1 Planctomycetota bacterium
TCGGACGCCGATGAGCCCTGGCTGCTTGCGCAGTTGATGAGGCTCGCTGTGCCACGAGCTTGCCCGAGGGGGCGGGGGCGGCCCCTTTGCGCCCGGCTGCCTCGGGCGCGGGGGTGCAGGGGGCTACAATCCCGCAACGTCACTGCCCAGGCGCTCGGGGAACACACAAATGGCACGCAAGAAGGCCAAGAAGAAAGCCACCCGTAGGAAGCCCAAGAAGGCCCCCGCCAGGAAGAAGAAGACGGTCAGGAAGACCAAGAAGGCGAAGACGAAGAAGAAAAAGACCACCAAGAAAAAGCCCGCCAAGAGGAAGGCCCCCGTCAGAAAGAGGCCGGCCCCCAAGAAGAAGAAGGCGCCGGCCAAGAAGGCCGCGCCGGCCAAGAAAGAGGCGGCGGAGAAAAAGGCGGCTGCACCGAAGAAAGCCGCGGCCAAGAAGACGACCAAGGCCACCAAGAAGGCGCTGGGCCGGCCCACCGGGCGACTGAAGATCGTGTGGGCGGTGCGTCAGCCGGGGATGAAGATCCTCAAGATGTACCCCTACCCGGAGAAGCCGGCGGCCGAAGCCGAGGCGCTGCGCCTGACCGAGAAGAAGGGAAAGCTGCACGTCGTGCGCCCCGAAAAGGTGCCGATGGATTGAGGGGGCGTGGCCATAGAACCGCGCGAAGGCGGACTGGAACCCGCGGCGCGGGAGGCCGATGAACGGCTGGCCGAGGTCAGCGACGCCTTCGACCTGCTGCTCGACCTGACCCCCACCAACGCCGACGAAGCCTTCGCCGAGTTCGAACGCGGCGGCGGCGCGCGCGCGCCCTGCTTCACCTACCGCGATCGCGAGACCGACCCCGCGCTGTTGCGGGAGCAGCTCGCCGCACTGGATCTCGACAGCGTCGAGGAGGCCACGCTGTCCGAGCTCTTCCGGCAGAAGCGCGACGAGCTCGAGCTGCGCATCGAGACTCTGCTGGCCCGCGGCACGCCGGCCGCGCTCGAATGCACGCGCAAGCTGTATGGCGACGTCGAGGACGCTCTGTTCACGCTGGCGCAGGACATTCTCGAGCGTTTCCCGGAAGAGGAGAACCTTACGGGAAGACCCGTGCTGGACGCCGCCGGGTTTGCGCGCCTCGCAGAGGCCGAGCTCGATCACTACCGCAGCATCGATCCCGGGCTCCAAAGCACGGTCGCGGTGCGCGACGACGTGGCGGGACTGATGGTCAGCAACGGCAACCTGCTCGTCGGCCGCAGCGTCAAGATCCCGGTCGCGCGCGTGCAGGCGCTGCTGCAGCACGAGATCGGGACGCACGTGCTCACCTGGTGCAACGGCCTGGCCTCGCCCCTGAAGCTGCTGCACTGCGGCCTGGCCCGCTACGAGGAGCTGCAGGAGGGCTTGGCCGTGCTCTCGGAATACCTCTCGAGCGGCCTGGACAGCGGCCGGTTGCGCCTGCTGGCGGCCCGCGTGGTCGCCGTCCGACTGTTAACAGAGGGAGCTGAGTTCATCGAGACGTTTCGAGCACTGGCCGGAGGCCACGGGTTCGAACGGATGACAGCCTTCACGGTAACGATGCGGGTCTATCGCGGCGGCGGCCTCACCAAGGACGCCATCTACTTGCGCGGGCTGGCGCGTCTGCGCGAGCACCTCAGCGCGGGCGGACGGCTGGAACCCCTGTTCGCGGGGAAGATTGGAACGGAGCACGTGTCGGTGATCCAGGACCTGCTGCAGCGCGGCGTGTTGCAGTCTCCGCGCCTGCGTCCGCGCTGGCTCGAGAATCCGGACGCGGTGCGCCGCCTCGAGCAGGTGCGCAGCGCCTCGTCGGTTCTGGATCTCGCAGGGGGGTAGCGACATGAGAATCGGATTCATCGTCAACGACGTGCAGACGGAGGAAGCGAAGTACACGACCATCCGGCTGGCGATGGCGGCGCACAACCTGGGACACGAGGTCTGGCTCACGGGTACCGGAGAGCTCGACTACGACCCGGACGAGAACATCTACGCTCGCGCGCGCGCCGCGCCGAACGAACGCTACAAGTCCGAGGAGACCTACCTGCACGACCTGCAGGGGGACGAGGCGCGCATCGGCCGCATCCGCGTCAACTCGCTGGATGTGGTGCTGTTGCGCAATGACCCGTCGATCGAGACCGGAGACCGTTCGTGGGCGCGCTCAGCCGGAGTCATCTTCGGGCGCGCGGCGATGGGCGGCGGCGTGATCGTGCTGAACGACCCGAACGAGCTCGGCCGCGCCCAGAACAAGATGTACTTCCAGTCCTTCCCGGAGGAGGTACGGCCGCGCACGCTGATCACGCGCGACCGCGTCGAGATCCGCGAGTTCGCCAAGGAGCACGGCGGCCGGATCGTGCTCAAGCCGCTGCTGGGATCGGGCGGCGCCAACGTGTTCGTCGTGCAGCGCGACGACATGGCCAACCTGAACCAGATGATCGACGCCGTCAGCCGCGACGGTTACGTGATCGCGCAGGAGTACCTGCCGGCCGCCGCCGAAGGGGACATCCGGCTGTTCGTCATGAACGGCCAGCCGCTCAAGTACAAGGGCAAGTACTGCGCCTTCCGGCGCCTAGGCAGCGAGGAGGACGCGCGCAGCAACGCGACCGCGGGCGGCTCGGTGGTAGAGGCCGAGATCGACGAGACCGCGCTGCGCGTAGCCGAGATCGTGCGCCCCAAGCTCGTGATGGACGGGATGTTCCTGGTCGGGCTCGACATCGTGGGCGACAAGCTGATGGAGATCAACGTCTTCTCACCGGGCGGCCTCGGCAACGCGCACAAGATGACCGGCATCCGCTTCGAGCGGCCCGTGATCGACGCGCTGGACCGCAAGGTCCGGTACGCCCGCTACTACCGGCGCAACTTCAGCAACGTCGAGATGGCTACGCTGTAAGGGAGGCCTTCAGGCCGACCGCCAGCGTCCCGTACTCGTACTCGTCGTCGTTCTCGCGATCAACCGGTAGATGAACGGTAGGGCGCACACATAGGTGCGCCCCTACAAGTGCTGGACGCACATTCGGTATGCGAGCGGTGTTCGGACTCCCGTACCGTCCGCCAACCCCTAGTAGGGGCGGCCCTGTGTGGCCGCCCTCCGGTGCGCATCACGGGTTGCGCCCATAGCGGGCACGGGCTCGGGCTCGGGGCCTGAGGCGATGGGCGATGGAGATTCCCACGTTCCGTAGAATCTCCCGCAGTGCTCAAGGCCGGAATGAAGCTAGGGAAGTACCGCATCCTGCGGCGGCTCGCCACAGGGGGGTTCGCGGAGGTCTTCAAGGCGCTGGACAGCGTCGAGGGCGTCCACGTCGCGCTGAAGATCCCGCACCCCCAGTTCTCGAGCCCCCAGATCCTCAACGACTTCCGCAAGGAGGTGCGGCTCACCGCCGGGCTCGAGCACCCGAACATCCTGCCCATCAAGAACGCCGAGTTCCTGGAGGGCCGGCTGGTCGTGGCCACGCCGCTGGGCAAGGAGAGCTTGGCGGACCGCATGCGCAAGCGGACCTCGGTCGCGCTGGCGCTCGACTTCATGGAGCAGATGCTCGAGGCCCTGGCCTACGCCCACAATGAGCGCATCATCCACTGCGACGTCAAGCCGGAGAACCTGATCCTGTTCCCCGACAACTGGCTGCGGCTCGGCGACTTCGGTATCGCCAGGGTGGCCATGCGCACCATGAGCGGGTCGGGCTCCGGCACGCTCGGCTACATGGCCCCCGAGCAGGCCATGGGCAAGCCGTCCTTCCGCTCGGACGTGTTCTCGGCGGCGCTGATCCTGTACCGCGTGCTGAGCGGCGAGCTGCCGGAATGGCCCTACCGCTGGCCGCTGCCCGGCCACGCCAAGCTGCGCCGCAAGGTGCCGCCCCCCATGGTCGACTTCCTGCAGCGCTCGCTGGCCGTGGACCAGCGCAAGCGTTTCGCGAACGCCAGCCAGATGCTGTCGGCTTTCCAGCGGCTGTTGCCCGGCGCCCGGCGCGCGCTGAGCGGAAAGCGGCGCAAGAAGGCCAAGCCCGCGTCGAAGGAGCCGGACTGGCCGGTCATCCGCCACCGCGAGTTCACACGCCGCTTCCGCAAGGTGCTCGATCTGCGGGCGTCCTGCGGCCGCTGCGACGGGCCCATGACCGAGGCCATGCGCGGCTGCCCCTGGTGCGGCAAGCCGCGCCCCAAGAACGGGACCACCTCACGCTTCCCGGCCCGCTGCCCGCGCTGCCGCCGCGGCCGCAAGCTCGACTGGCGTTTCTGCGCCTGGTGCTTCGGCCCCGGTTTCAAGAAGGTGGCCGACCGTGAGTACAGCGACGTGCGCTATGAGGCACGCTGCGACAACGCGGCCTGCTCGCGCAAGCTGCTGATGCCCTACATGCGCTACTGCCCCTGGTGCCGGCGCAAGGTGCGCAAGAAGTGGCCGGTGGCGGGCGCCCGGCGCCGCTGCCGCAGCTGTGGTTGGGGGGTGGTGTCTGCATACTGGGACTTTTGTCCCTGGTGCGCAAAGGCGCTGGAGCCCCAGGTCAGACGAACGCATTAGATGAGCGTCGAAGCCCAGCTCTTCCTGCAAGAGCACACCGAGGCTCCGGCCGTGTTCCCGTTCGGCGCCGGCGAGGTCGTCGTGTTCACGCGGCCTTCGCCCGACCGCGAGGGCCCGAACGAGGACTCGGCTGTGCTCGCTTCGCTTGTGCTGCAGCGCGACGTGATGGCGGTGGCGGACGGCGCCGGCGGCGGACCGCAGGGGGCCAAGGCGTCGGCGCTCGCGCTGGAGGGCCTGCTGCACGACCTGGAGCGCGCCGCGCGTGCCGAGGTAATGCTGCGCGAGGCGATCCTGTCGGGCTTCGAGACCGCCAACCGGATGGTGACCGAGCTGGGCGGCGGTGCGGGCACGACCCTGGCCGTGGTCGGCCTCGAAGGCGGCGCGATCCGCACCTACCACGTCGGCGACAGCGCCGTGCTCGTGGAGGGCCAGCGCGGCAAGCGCAAGTTGGAGACGGTCGCCCACTCCCCCGTCGGCTACGCCGTCGAGGCCGGCTTCCTGGACGAGCGCAAGGCCATGCACCACGAAGAGCGCCACCTCGTCAACAATCTGCTGGGCGGGCCCGAGATGCGCGTGGAGATGTCCGCCAAGTTGCGGCTCGCCGCGCGGGACACGCTGCTGATCGGCAGCGACGGGTTGTTCGACAACCTGCACGTGGATGAGCTCGTGGACCTGATTCGCAAGGGTCCGCTACGCAAGGTCGCGGCGGATCTGGTGGAGCGCACCTCAAAGCGCATGCTGGACCCCCGCGACGGCGCGCCCTCGAAACAGGACGATCTGACCTTCATCCTGTACCGGCCCTCTACTTGAGCCTTCGCTAGTTGCGTTCGCCTGCTCTGTCGCGAGCTACACTCAGGGTTCATGAGCTCCGGAGCGACGGCACCTCGCAACCTCAAGGGCGGCGTTTTCGGCGCGTGCGTCGGAGGCTTCGCATGGATCGTGCTCTTGGGAGCCGTGAACGGATCGGCGGCCCTGCTTGCCGAAGGACTCGCGTTCATGATCGTGGGGCTGCTGGTGGGACTCCGGCTCGCCGCCGTCTACCCGGACAGGCACCGCCTGGTGACGGGCCTGCTCCTGCTGTGGCTGGCCGCCGGGAATCTGCTGGTGCTCCGTCTCGCGTGGGACGAGATCCCGGATCGTGCGTTCGGCATCTCCACGGGCAAACAGAGCGTGACCCTGGCGACACTCAACGTGGGTCTGTCGGCGATGGCGCTCGTGGGCTTGGGTCTGCTCATACGGGACGTGCGCAGGCCGAAGGAGGAGAAGAGGGAATGACACCACCCCCGACGTAAGGGTGTGGAATCGGACGAGGCGGCCCAAGCGCTCTTCGAGGCGTTGAGGGACTTCCGCCGGGAGATTGCCCGGGCTGAGCAAGTGCCCGCCTACCGCATCGCGTGGGACCGGACGCTGCAAGAGGTGGCACAACGCCGGCCGCGCAACCAGGACGAGTTGCTGCAGATCTGGGGGATCGGGCCCCAGACCGCGGAGCGTTACGGTGCGGGGCTCTTGGGAGTCGTGGCGAGGGCGCCCCCCTCACTCCGGGGCAAGCAGGAGCGACCGGCAAGCGATTGAGCCGCGGGCCCGACCGAGGGGAACGGTAATCTAGCGCCCTCCTATGGATCCGGCCGACGGCGCCATTGCGGCGCTCATCCTGATTCCCGTAGCCCTCATCTACCCGCTGGCGCGCCTGCGCAACGCACGCGTGCGCTGGTGGATCGGGTCCGTCGTGTGTTGCGTCCCCCTGCTCCTGCCTCTCGTGCGGGACCCGGAGCTCGTGCGCCGGCGTTGGGGCATGGCCCTGCTGGGGTTGCTGCTGTGGGGCCGCGGGCTCGAATACCTGCGGCGCCGGCCGTCGCCCGCGTCGCGGCACGGCGGACCCGGCGCCTACGTCGTGTTCATGCTGCTGTGGCCGAACACGATGGTGTTCTCGCGCTTCCTGCTGCCGCTCGAGGCGCCGCGCTTCCGTTTCTTCGCGACCAGGGTCGCGCTGGGCACCGGCCGCATCGCTCTGTGCGCCGGCCTGATGGCCTTCGGGCAGCACCTGAGACTGCACGAAGTCTCGTTCTCCCTCGACCACTTGTTCAAACTCGTGGAGATCTACCTGCTCATCAACGGGCTCAGCAACCTGACGGTCGCTGTGTTCTCGCTGACGGGCCGGCGCCCGGACGAGATCTTCCGCAACCTCCTCACCACACCGACGGTCCTGCATTTCTGGACCCGCTACAACCTGATGGTGCATTACTGGATGCGGGAGCACATCTTCGACCGCGTGATGCCGGCCAAGGGGTTCGCAGCGGCGATCTTCGCAACGTTCGTGTTCAGCGGCCTGTTCCACGAGTACCTGTTCACCGCGGCGGGCGCCGGCATCCCGGGCACGCAGCTCGCGTTCTGGCTGATGCAGGCGCCAATCGGGTACCTGCAGTGGAAGGCGCGCCAGCGCTGGCCGCTGTCGAGGCCGGTGTGGTGCATCATCACCCTGATTCTCATCTACGCGACGACCCCGCTGTTCTTCATCGGCGTGGACGACGTCTTCCGCTTCCACGAGGGCACGTGGGTGCTGCGCGTGCTCACGGGCGGCTAGGCCGTGTTTGGGAAGCCACCGTGTCAGACCACGAGTCCAGGTGCGGTCCTAAGGATCGCGCTCTCTGTCGGATTCGGGCGCGCCGTGCACGATGTACTCGGCGTCAATGACGTTGGGGCGGCGCCCCCTCAGCTTGCGGTTGCGCCACCAGGTCACGATGGGCAAGACGATCACGGCCACGCCGGCGGCGACCAGGAAGACCGTGATGAGGAAGAACGCCAGCGTCAGCGTAACGGCCAGCACGGCGATCGTGGCAAGCCATGCGAGCGGCGAGCGGGGCTGTAGCTCGATGGTGCGGATTTCGGACTGCGTCAGCGTCAGCTCCCTGTAAGCGTCACATCCTACCGTGGGTCAGCAGCCGCGACGGGATCTAGCCCCTGTCGTCTTCCAGGGTTAGAACTAAGCGGTAGGGGACTTGTTGTGATCGCGCATCCCAAGAGGCGCATTCTCTACCTGATCAACTCCATGGAGGGTGGCGGCGCCGAAAGCCAGGTGGCCGTCCACTTGCGTCTGCTGCGCCGCGAGAAGTTCGAAGTCGAGTTGGCGCTTTGCCGCAAGGTCGGCATCTACCTGGCCGACTTGCCGGAAGACGTCGAGGTTCACGAGCTTTCGAACCGGCGCCCGCTGAAGACGGCGTGGCGCGTGCGCTCGCTGCGGCGCATCGTAGATGAAGGGCGATTCGATGCTGTAGTGAGCAACCTCTGGTATTGCGACCTGTTGAGCTTGCTGGAGAACGCCGGGCGCAGAAATCCCGTTCCGCGCGTGTGCGTGATCCACAGCGACCACCGCCGCCTGCTGACGGACCTCAAGCGCGATCTGCGCTGGAGCGCGCGGATGCGCTTGCGTCTGGCGCACAAGCTGTACCACCGTGCCGCCAAGGTGCTGTTCCTGACGGAGGGCAACGCGCGCTACTTGTGTGCGGCTGCCTCGATTCGCCGGGAGCGGGCCGTGGTCTTGCCGCACTCTGTGGACGTCAGCGAGCTGCAGGAACGCGCGCGCGCCGAGCCGCCGCCCGAGTGGCCGGGCGACGGCCTGCGCCTGCTGGCCGCCGGACGCCTGACGCACCCGAAGGGGTTCGACAATCTGCTGCGCGTTTTCGCGACCGCCCGCAAGCGCGGCCTGCGCGCCTCCCTGCTGATCATCGGAGACGGTCCGGACCGCCGCAACCTCGAGGTACTCAGCGAGCGTCTCGGCATCACGGACCATGTGGCGCTTCCCGGCTTCGTGAGCAACCCGCACGCCGCCTACCGGGCGGCCGACCTCGTGCTCAACAGCTCGCGTCTGGAGGGTTTCTGCATGGTGATCCTCGAGGCCCTCGCACAGGGGAAGCCGGTCCTGGCCACCGACTGTCCGAGCGGACCGGGCGAAATCCTGCGCGACGGGGCCGGCGTGCTCGTCCCCACGGACGACTGGGATGCGTTCACCGATGCACTGCTGCGGCTCGCCTCCTCCGAACAAGAGCGCCAGGAACTGGGAGAGCGCGCCCTTCAGCGCGCGCACCAGTACGCCCACGGCGCGATCATGCCCCGCTTCGAGCAGCTGCTGCTCGACCTTCCGGCGCGCGACGGCCAGCCCGCACCCGCCGAGCACCGCACGGCTCCGGGCCCCATCTCGGAGCGCCCGAGCGTGAACGCCCCCGTCTCCGGCCGCTGAGCGGCCGTCGCATCGGCGGACGCCGGGTGCCCTCCTTCGAGACGTTCAGGGCCCGTCTGGAGCCTCCAACGGATTGCCTGTGCCGGGATGAGACAGCGCGGCTTAAGGGGCTCCTCAGCAGGACCCGATAAGCGTTCAGACCGTCGCACAACCGCGGCGGGATGCGCGCATGGCCACGGGAATGAAGTCCACCGCCGGAGCCCCTCCTGCAGGCTCGATCGAGCTTGGACGACGGCAGTTCCTGGCGCTCGCAGCCACTTCCGTGATCGGGGCCTGCTCGCGCGATAGTGTCTACCACCCGACCCTGGCTCCCAACTCCCTGCTGGCGCGCGGGCCGCAGGTCGCGCAGATATCGCAAACAGCGGGGATCGTTGCCTGGCGCAGCAAGGACCCGGTCGTCGGCTCCGTCGAGTACGGGGACTCGCCGGCGTACGGCCAGGAGGCGGCCGTTGCGCTGGCTCAGACCGAGCACGTCTTCGCGCTGCAGGGCCTGACCCCGGGCACGCGCTACCACTACCGGTTGAAGCTGGACGGACAGGTCGAGAGCGAAGGGCACCACTTCGACACGGCGGCCGCGGGTGCGGCTCCCCTGCGCTTCGCGGTGCTCGGAGATTCCGGCGTGTGCAGCCCCGACCAGATGGAAGTGGCGCAGAGCATCCGGAACGCGACCCCCGACCTCGTGATCCACACGGGGGACGTCGTCTATTACTTCGGCGCTCCCGACGAGCTGGACCCGAACTACTTCCTGCCCTACCGCACTCTGATCGACCGCATCCCGTTCTACTCGTGCCTGGGCAACCACGATGTGCTCACGAGCAACGGTGCCCCTCTCCTGGGCGCGCTCTACATGCCCACGAACAGCGCGGACGGAAGCTCCCGCTTCTATTCGTTCGACCGCGGCGACGTGCACTTCGTCGCGCTGGACAGCAACCAGGACACGGCCCCGGGCAGCCTGCAGTATCTCTGGCTGCAGGCGGACCTGGCGGCGGCTACGGCGCGCTGGACCGTGGTCTTCGCGCACCATCCGCCCTACAGCAACGCGGCCGAACACGGCAGCGACATGACCGTGCGCGCGAACCTGGTCCCGCTGTTCGACGCGTACGGCGTCGATTTGGTGTTCAGCGGGCATGACCACAATTACGAACGGTCGCTGCCGATGGTCAACGGCAACGTGGTGAACGGCTTCGAGGAGCCGGACTTCATGGACCCGGCCGGCACGATCTACCTGGTCACCGCCGGCGGCGGCAACTTCCTCTACCCGAGCGGCGCCGACACCTATACGGCGTTCTCGGACATGTGCTTCCATTGCCTGTTGGTGGACGTGAACGCCTTCCGGCTGACCGTCGAGACCGTGGTGCCGGGCGGCGCCGTGATCGACCGCTTCTCGATCACGAAGAGCTGATCCGGCCCGTCCGCCGTCACCGGTACGATGCCCGGCTCGCCATGCGCTACCGGATCGGCGTCTTCGACTTCGACGGCACGCTCGTCGATACGTGCGGGCCGATCGCGCTCGCCGTGCGTGGCGTGCTCGAGGCCTGGGACATCGAGATGCCGCCCGAGACGGAGTTCCTGCACACGGTCGGGCTGCCTCTGGACGAGCTCTTCCGCCGCTTCGCGACCACGGCCGACGACCGGCAGATCGAGCGCATGTGTGAGCTCTACCGTGAGCGCTTTCGGAAGGTTGTGCGGGGCCGGACCCGGATGTACGACGGCGTCGCCGAAACCGTGACGCGGCTGCGCGGCGCGGGCGTGCGCCTGGCCATCGCCACCAGCCGGGGCATGCCGAGCCTGGTCCAGATCCTCGAGGACCACGGGCTTTGCGATGCGTTCGATTTCCTGGTCTCCCACAACTGCGTCGAGCGCGGCAAGCCGCATCCCGAGATGCTGGAGCGCGTGCTCGGGCACTTCGACAGTGGCCCGGCCGACGCGCTCATGGTCGGCGACACGACCTTCGACATGACCATGGGCCGGGCCGCCCGCATCGACACCTGCGCCGTCACCTACGGCCTGCACGCCGCCGAGGACCTCAGGCGGGAACGGCCCACGCACACGGTCGACCGCGCCAGCGACCTGCCGGCCGTTTTCGGCCTCGGCTAGCGCCCGCCGCGCTGGTAGCCGTTTAACATCCCTGGCACGCATGCGTATTGCAGCCACGCTCCTCCTCCTCCTGGCCGCCTGCCAGGCGCCGCCCAAGGGCCGTCCCTACGACGGCTACCTGCCGGACATCTATGTCGCAGACACGGCGGTCTTCCTGGTGCGGGACAAGCGCACGGGGCTGCCGATCGCCGGCGCCACGGTGCGCCAACATCCCGAGTGGTTCATGGGACCCCACGGTTGGGCGCCGCTCTGGAAAGAGGGTGTGACGGACCGCTTCGGCATCGCCCACGTGCACGTCGGAGACGATCCCTTGACCGCGCACTGGGTGGTCGAGGCGTCGGGCTACGCGCCTACGGAAGACTTCGGGGCGTCGATCCAGGAAGAGATCGAGCTCGAGCCCGAAGTGGAGCTGCAGGGGCGCATCGTGGACGTCTTCGGGAAGCCAGCGGCGGGTATCCGCGTCGGGTACAAGCTGGGCTGCGCCCACGCGCCTGATCTGCGCACGGCGGTCACCGACGAACAAGGTCGTTTCAAGCTCCGTGTCGGGGCGCGTGGCGACCTCACCTTCGACGGTCCCGGGCTGCGCGCGGACTACTGGTCCTCCCGCCACTTGCGCCCCGCAGGGTTCCCTGTGGCCACCTACCACGGATTGCCCGGCGTGCGCCTGAGCGGCCGCGTCGATGGACTGTGGGCACGGCAGTTCGCGGGGGCAGTCGTGTGGAGCGACACGTCGGGACGTGGCCCCATCGCGCCTCTACGCAAGGACGGCAGCTTCCGGTTGGAGGGGGCGGACCCCAACGGCGTGCTGAAGCTCTTCCGCGGCGTCGACGGACAACTCGCGGAGCTGGATCCGACGCAGTACCGGCCCGGCACGCTGATCCGTTGGCGCGTGGACCCGAAGGAGGAGGAGGAACCCGTCTTGGTGCTCGTGAACGTGCTCAGCGCCGCGAGCCGCGAACCGGCATCCCCGGCCTTCGTCTACCTCGACCGCCGGGAAGACGACCGGCGTTTCGCCGGCACGGCCGAGGAGGGCAAACCGGGCCTCTACCGCCTCGCAGTCCCCCCTGGCAGCTACCGCCTCTCCGTGGGTAAGCCCTATTCGCGCTACTTCTCAGAGGACCGCCTGATCGTGGTGACGGGCAAGCGCAAGGCGCCGTTGCTCGTGCACGCGGAGGAGCGCCCGCGCCTCGAGATCGAAGCGCGCAACCTCGCGGAGCCGGTCTTCGCCCACGTCTGCCTGCGCGACCGCTCGTGGCGCATCGACCTGGCGGATCGCGCTACCTGGGGCTACCTCCCGAGGCACGACCGGGCGATGCTGCGCGTGCGCCGGGGTGATCGCATTCAGGTCTTCCCGATCGAGGAAGAGCGTGAGGGGGGCCGGCGGGTGCTCGTCGATTGGCCGCTGCCCAAGACGATCCGCCTGTCGCGCATCGACGGGGTGTTCGGCGAGGACTACTTCGTGGACGTGCCGTGGCGTGAGTTCGACTACGACGAGGAGGCGGACGCGCTGCTGCTCTTCGTGCATGACTCAGGCCCGCATGAGATCGTCATCTCGCACCTCGAGCGCGGCATCGCGCGTATGACCGTCGAAGTTCCCGATGCACCGGGCGCGGTCGTGGAAGCACCGGAGCCGATCTTCGAGAAGGCGGGCACGCCGCGCATGCGCGTGCTGCGGGCCGACGAGCGACCCGTAGCCGAGGCTGGCGTCCGGGTCTTCTCGCCCCAGGGGGAAACGTACGGATGCACCGATCCTTCCGGGACCCTAGTGCTGCCCGGTCTGCGCGACGGCTCCTACGTCGGCGTGTCGTTCCTCAACGAAGACGAACATGTGCAGCCGCAGTACGGCCGGCTCAAGGGTCCCGGGCCGTACGTCTTGCGGTTGGGGTCGGCGGGCATCGCCGTCACCATCCGGGCCGAATCCGGCGCAGTCGACCGCGCGGACATGTCGCTGTACGTCGACGGATTCATGGCCCGCCAGGACGACAACGGCGTCTTCCGCGTGGCAGGGCTGCTTCCCGGCGTGCACACCTTGATCGCGGGCGCGCTGGGCCACGTCCCCCTGGTACTGCAGCCCGTGCTGAAGAAGGGCGAGGTGCGCGCGATCACGCTCGACCTGCCGAAGCGCGACGCCCCTCGGTAGACGCACCCCCGGGGGTCGGCTATCGTGGTGACGTTCGGCGTCGGGCCTTTCCGGCGACAAGGTGGGGCCGGCGTGCAGGACGGAAAGGTCAAGCTGTCATGGGTACGAAGCTTTTTGTTGGGAACCTCTCCTACTCGTCGACCGAGGACATCCTGCAGGAACTGTTCTCTGCGGACGGCAGGCAGGTCGATCAGGTCAACATCGTGACCGACCGCGAGACGGGACGCTCGCGCGGTTTCGCCTTCGTCGAGATGGGCTCCCAGGAAGATGCCGACGCCGCCAAGAAAGCTCTGGACGGCCACGATCTCGACGGGCGCCCCCTGCGCGTTGACGAAGCGCACGAGCGTGGCCCCCGCCCCGGCCACTAGCGGGTGTTCACCCCTCGGAACGCCTGATCCGGTTCGCACCGGAAACACCCGGGCGCGTCTTTCGCAAGTCTGCGCGGGCGCCGGTATCGTGTGGGGACGGCGTAGGACCCTTGCGGAGTGAAGGGTCCTAGGCCCTATCGGAAAGGACGACTCCATGGGCACGCGGACGGTTCTCTATTGGGGGCTGGCGGTCTGCACGGCGCTTCCGGCAGGCGCGCAACAGGGGCCTGCCAACGTCGTGGTGACGCCGGTCGTCGAGCGCACCGTGCGCGACACGAAGACCTTCCTGGGCACGGTCCGGCCGCAGCGCCATAGCCTCGTGGCCAGCGAAGTGGACGGCTCGGTGGTCGAGTTTCTCGTGCGCGAGGGGGACCGCGTCGAGCAGGGCCAGCCGCTGGCGAAGCTCAAGACGACCACGCTC
>JAPUHK010000233.1 GCA_027297745.1 Planctomycetota bacterium
CTGTCAGCGTGTGGGAGGTGATGTGAGTCGTACCGGTCTTTTCCTCGGTGTGCTGGCGCTGCTGGCGCTGGCCGCCCCCGCACCCGCCGGAGGGCTGCGCGGGAAGATCACAGGCGGCAAGGCCAAGAAGCTCGTGGACCAGGCCAAGCCCTTGATGAAGAAGGGCGACACCATCGTCAAGCAGACGCTCGTCCTGGCAGAGACTCCGGAAGAGCAGATCGACGACGAGCTGCGCAAGGCCGAGAAGTTCCTCTCCAAGGCCTGCACCCTGCTCGACCAGGCGCTCGCGATCCAGAACGACCCCGCCGTCATCAGCCTGCTACGCCACGCGGCCGGCAAGCTCACGAAGGTGCAGACCCAACTCTTCATGCGCAAGCAGCGCCGCAAGCACAGGGAGCGCGAGGAGCGCCGCGCACGCGAGCAAGCCGAGCGCGGGGAGAAGCCGCCGGAAGCCGCGGAAGAGGATGAGCAACAGCCCGAAGCGGCTGAAGAAGACGAGGCGCCTCCGGAGGCGCGCGACGCGGCGGAGTCCGGCTTGCAAGGCCTGGCCGGCGGCCGCGGTTCTGGCGGCGCCATGCAAGAGACGCCGCAGGAGGTGAGCTTCGGCCAAGGCCAACCGCCGGGCGTGCCGCTGGACGTCAAGCTGCCGCGTATGCCCGACTGGATGCAGGACGCAGACTGGGAGAAGGAGCGGAAGCGTGCGTTCAAGGCCATCAAGTCCCGCCTGGGCGACTACTTCGACGCGCGCAAGAAGAAGAATCTCGTCTTCACGCACCGTTTCTGCCGCGGCAAGGGCACGACCGCCGACGGCGACGAGTGCAAGGAGTGCCACGGCTGCGGGCTCGAGGTGAACCAGTTCCACTTCCGGCGCGCGTTCTGGAACGGGTACTCCCCCATCCTGCGCGACACGCCGGGCGCGCTGGACCAACTGGTCGCCTTCTACGAGATCGCCAAGCGCGACCCGGCGAAGATGGGGCCGCTGATCAAGACCTTCAAGGTCACAGAGATCCAATACAACGGGTACTGGGCGCGCGCGAAGGTGGCCTCGAACACGACGCAGGGCAAGCAGGAGGAGTGGCTTACGCTGATCCAGTTGGGCAACCTCTGGTATCTGTACACGCCCGCGGCGGACCGCGAGCTGGTCCCGCAGATGGGAGGCTAAGTGTGCGCAGCACTTGCATCCTCTTGCTCTTGACCGCCGTCGCGCTTGCGGACCGCGCCGCGGACCGCGCCGTGTACGAAGGCTACCTGGAGTTCGTGAGGTTCATCGGGAAGCGGGGCGGCAGCCTGCAGGCGATGCACGACAAGATCGTGCCCAACTTCAGGAAGGCCGGGCCGCGCTACAAGACGAGCGTGCTCAAGAACCTCCCGAGGGCTTTTCAAGACAAGAAGTATGGCCTCACGCTCGGCGACAAGGCCGTGATCGCAGACACGCTGGCTGGCTGCGGATCGAAGGGGCTGGCCAAGTGCAAGCAACTGCTCAAGGCCAACAAGCGGGATGCGCAGGTGCGCCTGGTGATCGCGGAGGCGCTGGGCAAGTGCAACAACTCGCGCGCGCTGAAGATCCTGACCGGCAGCGTGATCCAGGACAAGGACCCCGCGGTGGCGGAGGCGGGGGTGCTCGCCTGCCGTTCGTACGTGGGCGGGAAACAGCAGGCGCGCAAGAACGCGATGAAGAGCCTGATCACGCGCTACATCAGGGTCACGGACGCGGCCGCGGGCAAGAAGTCGGACACGGACGCGGTCAAGCTCTACAAGCGGCTGCAGCCCGCGCTCAACACGACGCTGAGGGAGTTCAGCGGCGGCACGTCGCTCGACTCGGCCAAGGCCTGGGAGGCCTGGCTGAAGGAGCACGCGACCAAGCCGTTGCCGGAGGTCTCGTGACCCGGATGCGGGCGTTGGTCGCACTGCTCGCCCTGGCTGCGGCGGCGTACGCCGGACAGCCGTACGACCGCAACGTCGAAGCCGCGCTGGCGGTCTTCCGCAGCGGCAACGCGGGCGGCGAGTTGGAGGACGCGCGCGACCGCATGGTCGCGAACTTCAAGAAGGCGGGGCCGCGCTACCGCACGGCGGCGCTGCGTGGGATCGGCGCCCAGTTCAACCGCAAGCTCAAGCGCAGCGAGGAGTACCTCGAGGTCGCGGCCGAGACGCTGGCGCGCTGCGGCAACGCCGGGTTGCGAGAGCTCAAGCAGCAGTGGAGCGCCAACAAGTCGCGGCCCACGGGGCGGCGCGCCATCGTGAGGGGGTGGGCGCGGAGCGAAAACCCGAAAGCGCTGAAGCACATCCTCGATCCCGGTCTGTGGGACAAGAACCGCTACGTATCCGAGGCCGCGATCAAGGGCTGCGCCAACTTCACGCAGGTGAAGGTGGGCACGCGCAAGAAGACGCTGCAAAAGCTCATCGAGCGCTACAAGCGCGTCACGGATGCGGCAGCCGGCAAGCCCGCGAAGTCCAAGGAAGCACAGGCGTACACCCTGCTCAAGCCGGCGCTCAACGAGACGCTGGCCGTGCTCAGCGGCGGCGAGAACTTCGATTCTGCGCTGGCCTGGGCCGAGTGGTTCAAGCAGTTCAGCACGAAGAAGCTACCGCCGCTCGGCGACACCCCCAAGCAAGGCTGAACGCGCCAGGCCGCGACGCTCATCTCTGCGTCCTCCGCTCATCTCCGCGTCCTGTGCGCATTCGCCAGGATGTGCGCGCGCCGCGTCGGCTCCGGGATGCGGTAGCCGGCGCACAACCGCAGCGCCCAGCGCACGCTGGCTTCGTGGGACATGCGGTGCCCGGGCGAGATGAAGACGGGTTTGACCCCCGTGCGTGTGCGCAGCACCGTGCCCAGCCGCCGCCGCTCGTGATACAGCGGTGTGCACGAACCGACACGCGCGCGCGGCGCCTCATGAGTGCCGACGAGGCGGCTCTTGCCGCATCCGAAGGACGGGAGGTCCAGCAGCAGGCCGAGGTGGCAGGCGATGCCGAAACGGCGCGGGTGTGCCAGGCCGTGTCCGTCGAAGACGCACAGGTCCGGCCGCTGTCGCAGGCGGCGGAAGGCGCGTAACAGCAGCGGCCCCTCGCGAAAAGACAGCAGCCCGGGGATGTAGGGGAAAGGGCTGCGCCCGGTGGCCGACGCCTCCTCCACGGTCTCGAGCGAGCGGGCGTCCAACACCACGACGGCGGCAAAGAAGACGTCGCTGCCACGGTCGTAGCTGATGTCCGCGCCGGCCACCAACCGCACCCGCCGCGGCGACCCCCGCAGCAGCACCCGGTCGCGCAGCTCCAGCTGCCGTCTCACGCCGGTGCGGTAGGTGCGGGGCCACATTTCGACGAATCGTAACCTCGGGGCCGGTTCATGCGTTTAGAAGAGCGCCATGATGCTGTACGTATTGCTCCTCGCAGCTGCCCTGGCGCCCGTCCAGTGGCTGCTCGCATCCAAGCTCCGGCGTGAAAGGGAGGCTCTGATGGAGCCCCTGGACGCCGACGACTGGACGCCCGAGGAAGTGGACTTCTGGCTCTCGCTGATCGAGCCGTTTCCGCTGCGCCACCCTTCCCGGAAGTAACAGTTACCTCGTAGCGGTTCCGGAACCCCGTCTGTCGAAGCGACTTACGCGCGTCTGAGTGCGGCACCCGTGCCGCAACTGAGGGGATCGAGGCCAGCTTCGAGGAGCAGCTGCTCCAAGTACCAACGACCCGCCGCCGAGTCGATGCTCCGTCTCGACTTGAACAAGGCCTTCATTACGTCGTCCAGGCGCCGCTCGCGTTGGAAGCGCAAGAGCCGCGTCCGGAACGCCTCCCTTTCGCAGCCCAGTGCAAAGTCGGGGCGGCAAGCGAGAGGCAGCGCGAAAGGCTCGCCCGTCGACCACCAGCGGGCTGAGCTGCGGGGGTAGTCCTCCGGGCGTGCGGCCATTCCCGCTCGCACGGGATTCCGGTGGTCATGGGCGAGAGCGACTACCAAGGCCCACTCGTCCCACAACCTTCGGCGGTCATGTCGCCCCTGCCAGAAGTGACCGGTGAGCCCCATCTCGTCCTGGAGCGCCCTCGAAACGCTGAGCTTGAACTCACGCACGCATTGCCCGATCACCGTCGCCTGTGGATGGCCGTAGGGCCAGGGTCTGAAGTGCCTGCACCGCATGGGCCTCCCCGTCAGCTCCTTGAACCGCTCTACCCCCGGGCTTCTCAGTACTGCGTGATAGTGGTTGGACATCACTACGCAGCCCAGCAAGTCCACGCTGTTGGTGTGGAGCGCGTGTCCCAGAAGACGCAGAAAGAGGTCGTATGCCTCAGCCGTGTCGAGGTGCCAGGCTTGCCAGTTCACACGCGACGTCACATGCCAGACGGCGTCCGGAGCATCGGGGGGTCTCGTGGCCATGAGCGCTTCTCCTTACGAGAGAAGTCGCGGGCGGTTTCACGTGCGGCACGGCTGCCGCAGGCTACGGACCCCTACCCGTTGCAGCAGCCCAGGTTACGGCCGTTACAACCGGCAACTGTTACTCCGGGAGCAGGGTGAGGTGCATCGGGCGAGAGAGCATCAGCAGCCCGTGCGCGCGCAGCCGATCGGGACCGGTCGCCTGCAGGGAGACGGAGCGCACGCCGGACGGCCAGCCCTCCTTCGTCAGCTCGGCGCCTTCGCCGCCACCGGCCACCTGGTCGATGACCTCCTGGACCTGCTCCATGAGTCCCGTCTTGACGCGCGCCAGCGGCTGGATGCGCACCTTCGTGTCCGCCTCGCGCACGTAGCCCAGCAGGAGGCGCGGCGCGCACTCGAGCATCAGCTCGTGGCTGGCGAAGAACTCGATGCCGCGCAGGCTCGTTCCCGCGAACACGGCGAAGCCAGCCAGGTCCTCGTCGCCCAGGTGCCGCACCAAGCGGTCACGCCTGAGCTTTTGGCGCGCCGTCGGCGCCTTTCTGTGCGCCAGCGAGAGCTTGCGAGCCTGTTTCTCGTCCACGAGCTCTCTGAGGGTCACGTTGCTGTTCTCGGGCTGCATCGCGGCCCGCGCCAAGTAGCGGCGCAAAAGCGGTCCGGCAATCTCACCCTCCGCCACGAGCCGGCCGAACGCGCGGTCGCCGCCGCGCCGACCGCGGCGGACGCTCGCGTCGATGCGCAGCACGGGGACGATCTGGATGCTGTTGGGCCCGATCCACGTGTCGGCCAGCGCCACCCACACGGCGCCCTTCGAGGCGAAGATCTCGCCCATCAGCACCATGCGCGGTTCCTGACTCTTGTTGGTAAACAAGACCTCCGGCGTGTCGCCGTCGTTCGCAGGCCCCTCACGCCCCACTTCGGCGCCTGCCGGGAACAGCTTCGCGTTTGCGAAGGCAGGCACGGAATCCGCCGGATGCTCGCTGCGCAGCGTCACCACTGCACTGCTTTCCTCGATCTCCGCCCCGACCGGGCTGTACTGCTGCACCTGCAGCGTGAGGTTCTTCCCCGGTACCGCAACGACGCTCTTGCTCTTTGCCCGATCCTCGAGATCGCGGATCAGCGCCCGATGGTCCCAGCCCTCGCGATCGTCTTCCCACTCGAGAAACGCCTCGAGCGCACGCGGCGTGTAGAGCCGGCCCTGGTGCATGACGTAGATGCTCTGGCCCTCGAGGATGTCGGTTAGACGCTCGGCCATGCGGCCCAGTCCAGCCGCAAGCTCGGCGCGCGCCCTCTCGATCTCCGGGTCCGGCTCTTCGGCGGCCAACTCCACCGCCGCGACGGAGATAGGCTCCAGCGGGCGGTACTTGATCCTGGCCATGTTCCGGCCGGCGCCCCGCGGCTGGTCAGGTGCCATGACGGCCATCAACACGCCCACCCCAACCGTCACCAGCAGGATGGCCGCGGCCGCGAGCGGGCGCGCAAGGGGCAGCAGCCGGCGGCGGCGGCGCACGACCCCCGAGGCCAGGTGGGCCTCGGCACGCTCCATGGCGCGCGCGCGCATCTCGGGCGAGGGATGCACTTCGTTCTCGACGCGGTCCCACGCGCGCAGCTTCTGGCCCAGCTTCTTGTAGGCCTCGACCTCCTTGCGCAGGCGCTCGTCTCCTTCGAGCAGCTTCTCCACCCGCGTGGCGTCGGCCGGCCGCAACTCGCCGTCCACGTAGGCGGACAGCTGTTCTTTGATCTCGTCGCTGATCATGACTCGCTTCTCTCGAAGAGCGGCGACCGCTGCAGAATGCGCAGCAGCGCCTTTCTTCCCCTGTGGATGAGCACTTTGACCTCATTGAGGCTCAGCCCCAGGATCTCCGCGATCTCGCGGTACTTGAAACCTTCGAGCTCCCGCAAGACGATCACCCGCCGCAGGGAGTTCGGCAACTTGCCGATGGCCTCCCGCACGAGTTTGCGCTCTTCGTTCAGATGCGCCGCGCGTTCCGGCGCAAGCTCTTCGGGAGCCTCCCCCAGTCCGTCCAGGACCGGGTTCTCGAACGACTGGAAGTCCGGCATGGACTTCCGGTTCATGCGTCTCAGGGTGTCCAAACAGAGGTTGTGCAGCACTTTGTAAAAGTAGGTCGTGAACTTGCCCACCGGCTCGTACCGGTGAGCGTTTCGAAACAGCTTGAAGAAAAACTCCTGGCAAACGTCCTCGGCGATCTGATGGTCCCGGAACACGCGGTAGGCGTAACGCTGGGCGGCGGCTCCATACCCCTTCATCAGGTCGTCGAAGGCGGCGAGGTCACCCGCCGCCATCAGGGACATCAAAGCCTCACCCGGCTGGGCCATCGGTTCTGCCATTCGTAACGCAAGCGTGGAGCCGAAAGTTACGGCGCTGCGGGCCTTTCCCGTGGGCGAGCGGTCCACTCTTTGCGATCCGGTTCAAGACTACAGGATAGCCCTACAAAGTGTCTCCAAACGGGGACATACTGTCTTGGAGGGAACTATATGAAGGCGCTCCTGATCGATGACGAGGCGGGGATCCGCGACGCCCTGGCCCTTACGCTGAAAGCGGCCAAGCTGCAGGCCGTGCACGCGGAAGACGGGGAGGCGGGCTTGCGCGTCCTCGAGGACGGCCCGGACATCGACGTCGTTTTCCTGGACATCAAGATGCCCGGGCGCGACGGGCTGGAGATCCTCGAGGAGATCCGCGTCCGCCTGCCGGACCTCCCGGTGGTCATGATCTCGGGGCACGGCACGATCGAGACGGCCGTAGACGCGACCAAGAAGGGCGCCTTCGACTTCATCGAGAAGCCGCTGGACCGGGAGCGCGTGCTACTCGTGGCCCGCAACGCGGTCGAGCACTCCAAGCTGCAGCGCGAGAACCGCGCCCTGCGCGCGCGAGGGGCCACGCGCATCCTGGGCAACTCCCCTGCCATCGCGCAGCTGCTGAGCGCCGTCGACCGCGTCGCACGCACGCACGCGCGCGTGCTGATCACGGGCGAGAACGGCACCGGCAAAGAGCTCGTCGTGCAGCGCATCCACGACCTGAGCCCGCGCGCGGGGGGACCGCTCGTCGACGTCAACTGCGCCGCGATTCCGAAGGATCTGCTCGAGAGCGAGCTGTTCGGCCACGAGAAGGGCTCCTTCACGGGCGCCGTCGCGCAGAAGCAGGGCAAGTTCGAGCTGGCTTCCGGCGGCACGCTGTTCCTCGACGAGGTCGGCGACATGGCCCTGGCTGCGCAGGCCAAGGTGCTGCGCGTTCTGGAACAGGACACGGTCGAGCGGGTCGGCGGCAACAAGCCCATCGAGACCGACGTGCGCGTCGTGTCCGCCACCAACAAGAACCTGCTCGAGGAAGTGGCCGAAGGACGCTTCCGCGAGGATCTCTACTACCGGCTCAATGTGGTCGAGATCCGGACGCCGCCGCTACGGGAACGCCGTGGGGACGTCGAGCTGTTGGCCGGCGCGTTCCTCAACGACGCCTGCCGCCGCAATGGCGTGGAGCGCCGCGAGCTCAGCCCGGATGGCCTGCAGGCGCTGCAGCGGGAGGACTGGCCCGGCAACGTGCGCCAGCTGAAGAACGTCATGGAGCACCTGGCGATCCTCGCCCCCGGCCCCTCCATCGGTGCCGTGGACGTGGCCCTGGCAGTCGGTCAGAACGTGCGACCGCGCGCGCAAGACCCCTACAGCGCGTCGCGTACGTTCGAAGAGTTCAAGGAGAACGCGGAGCGGCAGTTCCTGCTCAAGCGGCTGCAAGGCAACCAGTGGAACGTCAAGCGGACCGCCGAGCAGTTGGGGATGCAACGCAGCAACCTCTACAAGAAGATCGAGAAGTACGACCTGCGCAAACCCAAACCCGAGTAGCCGATCCATGATTCCCGCGCCTGTGCGTAACCGGCTGCTGCTCGCTTGCGGCACGATCGCGTTCCTCGTGATCCTGATCGCCCGCGGTCGTCTGGTAGGCCCGCCGGACGCGGACGAGGGGTTACAGCGCGCCCAGGCGGAGATCACGCAGATGTTCCGCGGGTGGCGCGAGAGCGTGGAGCAGGCCGCGGCGGAGCTGAGCGCGCTGGCGCAAGGGCAGGACACGAGCGAAACGGAGCGCTTCGAGCAGGCGCAGCGGATGGTGGACCGGTCTCCCGTGGACGGCGTCCTGGTGCTCGACGCGTCCGAACGCGGGGTGTTCTGGGGAGGACGCTCGTTCGAGCTGCAGCGGGACGACTTCAGTGACGTGTACCGCGGCCTGCCGGTGGTCGGCGTGCTCGACCATCCGGCGCACCGCGTGATCTTCGCCGCGCAGCCGGCCGGCCGCTCGGCGGCCCTGGCCTTCCGGGTCTTCGACGAGCGTTTCTCCGCGGAGCTAACGGACGAGCTGGCCGCCCGCTTCCGCCTGGGCCACGTGCGCTTCAACTTCGGCAACGCTCCGACGCGGCCCGGCGCGGACTCCGAGGGGGGCGTGAGCTTCTACGTTCCGCCCGAGGGTCAACCGCCGCTATGCAAGATCACGTTGCGGCCCCAGGACCCGGGCGTGCTCGAGGACGAGCGGGAGCTGCAGCGCCGCAACCTGGATGCACTGCTGGTCATGTTCCTGCTCACCGGCGTCCTGGTCTTCGCCTGGCCGCGGCTGCGCCGACCGGCGCCCGGCAGCCTGTGGCGCGTGGGCCTGTTGGTGCTGGCGCTCGTGCTGCTGCGCCTCGTGGCGGCGCTCGGCGGCGTCCCAGCATTCGAGGGCTACGACCGTGGCCACAAGACGCTGAGCCTCTGGGTCGAACCGGCCGACTCTCTGTTCAGCAGCCTGGTGCTCCTGGTCTCGCTGATCCTGCTGGCGCGGGCGGCGCGCGTCCCCCGGCCGCGCCCCAAGATCCTCGCGCTGGCGCTGGCGCTGCTGGCCGCTTGCGCCTTGGCACCCTGGGCCTACGTGCACCTGATCCGCATGCTGGTGCAGCACGGCGACCCGGTCTTCAACCCGTTGCACGTCATGCCGCGTCCCCCCGCGGCGCTCGCGCTGGCCACCGTCTGCCTGCTCACGGGCGCCTTCTTCGTGCTGGTGCGCTGCGGCGCATCCGTCGGGCGCCAGCTGCATCGCCTGGCACCACTGCTCTACGTGGGCATCGTGCTGGCCGCCATGCCGGACTGGCGCGGAGCGATCCTGGCCACCGGCAGCGGCGCTGTGCTGATCGCGTTGCACCGCGGCGGCCGGCCCTGGGTGCTGGGCGCCGTAGCCGCCTTCGCGGCGGCGCTGACCTCTTGCCCGCTGGTCATGGAGGCCGCGTACGAAGCGCGGGTCGAAAACATAGAGTCCTACGCGCGCACGCTGGTCTCGGAGGGCCGCGCCGATCGCGCGTTCCTGATCCTGGAGGGAGCGGCGCAGGAGTGCACGGACGACATCGTCGGCGTCGACCTGGCCATCGCTACCGGCATCTCGGACGGCAGCGATGCGCGCAATTTCGCCTTCCAGATCTGGACGGCCGCCGGCTGGCCCGTCGGCGAGGCGTGCACGGTGCAGGTGTGCGACCTCAAAGGCGACGTGCTCAGCTCGTTCGACTACGACAGCCCGCCGGAAGGCTGGCTGCCGGCGCCGCCGCGCGCAGGAGAGACCGAGGGCTTCCGCACGCTCCGCGGCCGCGGAAAGGGCGCGTACATCCGCTTCTACGTGTGGGACCTGCCGCTCAAGCTGGGCGGCGTGGGCGTGCCGGGCGGCGTGAGCGTGCGCGGCATCGCGCGCTTCGCCGTGCCCGACCGCTGGGACATGCTGCTGGCAAACCTGCGCCCCGCGATCTTCGCCGAGCCGCTCGGCGGGCTTGCGAGCACCGGCTCGGAGCTGCTCCTGCTGGCGAACCTCAACCCCGACGGCACCGCGACCGGACTGCAAGGCGGCACGTTGCAGGGCATCGACGAGGAGCTGCTCGAGCGCGCCCGCCGCAAGGGCAGCGCGTCGGCGCGCATGGTTCACGAGGACGAGCCCGCGCGCGTCTACGTGGTGCCCGTCGCCGAGGGGTACGCTGCGCTGGTGGTAGCCGACTCGCGGCTGCGCCGGGCGACGCTCGCGCTGTCGAAAGTGCTGCTCATCGATGCGGCGGTGTTCGGACTGTTCCTGCTGGGCCTGATCCTGTTCAGCGGCGGCCCGCCCTCGTTCCTGTTCGCGCACCGCGTCGCGCTGGTGCTGGTGCTCTTGTCCGTCCCGCCCGTGCTGCTGCTGGCGGCTTACAACACCAGGGTCGCCACCGAGCGGCACGAGGACGAGATCCGCGCGCGGCTGCGCTGGCGGCTCGACCTGGCCGCGACGCTGCTGGCGAACACGCCGCGACTCGAAGACGTCAACGACGACTGGTGCGCGACCTTCGCCGCCGATTACCGGGCGGACCTCAACATCTACGTCGACGAAGAGCTGAAGGCTACCAGCCGCCCGGGCGTGTGGGACACCGGTCTGCTCGCGGACCGGCTCGACGCGCAGGCGCACGTGGCCCTCAACCTGCGCGGCCGGAAGGCGTATGACGGTCCGGAGCCCTTCGGCGCGGGCGGCCGCCTGTTCGTCTCCTACCGCCGCATCCAGGGGCGTTGGGACGGGGAGGTCCTGGTCGCCGCGCCGGCGCTCGACGACCGCATCGGCCTCGAGCGGCGTGAGACGGGCGCCAACGCCCTGCTGCTCGCGGCCTTCATGCTCACGGCCATGGTCATCATCTTCGTCGCGCTGTTCCTGGCACGCACGCTCACGGCGCCGCTAGAACGTCTGCGCGACGCAACGCAGCGCGTGGCCGCCGGCGACTTCGACGCCGCGCTTCCGGAGTGCAGACGGGACGAGTTCGGAGAGCTGTTGCGCGCCTTCAACAGCATGACGCGCGAGATCCACGACGCGCAGGACCTGCGCGTACGCGCCGAGAAGCAGGCGGCCTGGCGCGAGATGGCCAAGCAGATCGCGCACGAGATCAAGAACCCCCTGACCCCCATGAAGCTGACGGTGCAGAACCTGCTGGCCTCGCACCGTGAGGCCGAGGAGAGCTTCGGGGAGAACTTCGAGAAGGGCGCGCAGGTGATCCTGGAGCAGATCGACGTGCTGCAGCGCATCGCCACCAACTTCAGCGCCTTCGCCGGCTTCCCCGCACGCAGGCCGGAGCGCCTCGAGGTCGCGGCGGTCGTGCGCGAGGCGGCGAGCCTGTTCGACGCAGCGGGGGAGACGATCGTGACGGAGGGTGTGCAGGCCACGCGGCCCGTGATGGCGGACCGCGACGAACTGCGGCGCTCCCTGATCAACCTGCTGACAAACGCCCGTCAGGCGGGGGCGACGCGCATCGAGGTGCGCACGGCCGACGAGGACGAATGGGTGCGCATCGAGGTGGCGGATGACGGTTGCGGCATGGCGCCGGAGGTGCAGGCGCGCATCTTCGAGCCGTCCTTCACGACCAAGACACGCGGCAGCGGGCTGGGCCTGCCGATCGTCAAGCGCATGGTGGACGACCTCGAGGGCCGGGTGGAGATCCACAGCGTGCGCGGCGCGGGCACCACGCTGGTCCTGCGCCTCCCGGCGGCCGACGCGGATCAGGCCTGACCCCGTTGCCCACTGCCCACTGTCCCGTACTCGTACTCGAAACGGTCGGCGAGCACGAGCACACCGTGGCGGTCCGGTCAGACGCACCCTCGACCCCTATGCGCCTCTGCGCGTTCCGCCCTTCTCCGTGCCCTCTGCGTCTACTTCTTGGCCGAGCCGTCGATATAGAGCATGCGCAGCTCGTACAGACAGCGCTCCAGAAAGTCGTCCTCCTCCTTGCCGAGGTTCCCTTTCGTGCGGTCCTGCAGGATCTCCAGCAGGTCGATGGCGAACTTGGCCTGGGGCAAGTCGAACTTCTGCTCCTTGGTGACCGGGTGATCGATCTGGCCCAGCGCGATCGCCGCCTGGGTAGCGAACGTGGAAGCCAGGATCTCGAAGGTCGCAGTCGGTGTTTCTTCGGTCACGCGTCTCTCCGGGGAGGAGGATCTTACTTGACTCTAGCCTCGGCTTCCTCGGCTCTCTTGGCTTTCTTGGCGACTCGAAGCCGTCCACTCCTCGGCGTGAAGCAGCTCGCTGAAGGCCCAGGCCCGTCCACCCGCCGTTCGCTTTTGGCGCAGGCGCAACACCGTGCACATGCGCAGGTCCAGCAGCCAGTCGGGACTCATTCCCAGCAAGTGGTTCAAGACCGCCTTGAAGACCGCTCCGTGGGAGACGAGCAGCACCGGCTCGCGTTCCGGCAAGCGCTCGAGACCCTCCGCTACGCGGTCCAGCAGTTGCTGGCGCGACTCGCCGCCGACCTGATCGAAACGCCACTGCCAGGCGGAACGCGCGAAGACCTCAGGATGCTCGCGCACGAGCTCGGCCATCGTGCGCCCTTCGGCGTGCCCGACGTCGAGGTCCACGAAGGCCTCGTCGGCTGTGGGAGGCCCGATGCCCAGCGCGTCGCACACGAGCGTCGCGGTAGCAAAGCAACGCTCCTGTGGGCTGCTCACCACGTGGGCCGGGACCCAGCCGTGCGCGCGCAGCAACTCTGCGGCCATGCGCGCCTGGCCTCGCCCCCGCTCGGTGAGCGGGAGATCCATGCGTCCTTGCACGATGCCGCGTGCGTTCCCCTCCCCCTCTCCGTGCCGCAGCACGACCAGCTCACGCACAGAAGATCCCCCGCGCACGCATCACGGCATCGACTACCACCTCGCGCTCCAGGCCCGGCGCTCCGTCCACGACGACAGGCGCGCCACCGGGCAAGGCGTCGCGCAGCACCTTCAAGTCGGCCGTGCCGGCCGCGGCGAACGAGGCTCCGAAGAGCAGGGGCGCCGCTGCATGCAGGTAGTCGTCTCCGCCGCGCGCGGCGTCGTGCCAATAGCCGATGCCCGGCAGTGCCTCCGCCACGAGCGACACTTCAGCGGGAGAGGGATGCTCCTCGGGGCCGGCGGGCGTGCGCAAGGCAACGCGAAAGCTACGGAGGGCATGCAGTCTGCGGCACAGATCTTCGAGCGACGCTTCGCGGTCGGGCCCCGCCTCGCCTCCGTCGACGACCAGCAGCGAGCAGCCCACGTCTCCCGGTTCCCCGAGCCCGAACATCTCCGCATCGGCGAAAACCGCGAGGATGCGCTGCTTGCCGCGCTTCAGTCCCGGGATCTCGACACGCCGCGGAGGCCGGTGCAGCGCGACGGCGCCCAGCTCGAGGCCCCACGCAGCCAACGCCTCCGCCGCTTCGGGGAGCGGCGTGCGCGGCGGGGCGATGCGCGTGCACAGGGCCAGCATGTTCGCGTGGAAGCATAGCAGTCCTCTGCTCCCCTACCTTTACCTCTACCACTACCTCTGCCCCTGCCTCTGCGGCTTTTCTTGCCCGACCCTGAAGGAGGGGAAGGCGGGCAAGGGTAGGGGGAAGAGGCAGGGGTAGAGGTAAGGGTAGGGGTAGAAGTGGGCACTGCTGCAAGGGTCTATCATGACCCCATGAAGGGACCGGCAACGGCGCGCATCGTTCTGCTCGGCGTGTTCTTCGCCGCCGTTCTGGGCATCCTGTACTGGAACCTGCACACGCTGGCCAGCGAGCCCGTGCACGTCTCCTCGTTGGTTCCCGAGGATGCCCGCTTCGCGGTGGTCGTGCGCTCGCTCAACGATCTCGGAACGCTCTTCCAGGGCCCCGACGCGCGCGCGGACTACGACCCGGCGCGCGAGTTGGTCGGCCGGCCGGCGAACATCCCGGACCTCGACGGCGTAGCCTTCGACCGCCCGGTGGTGCGCATGCTGACCGCGGACAACGAGTCCGTTCAACTCTTGCCGCTGACGGCGCCGGACGCCTTCAAGCAGGCCTTCGACAAGGGGATCACCGACATCCAGCTGGAGGCGCATCGCATCGGCGACTACATGGCGCTGGCCGGCCGCAACTACCGGCCCGACCGTGACGCCCCCAACGGCTTGATCGTGCGCGCGCTGGACGCGTATCCGTTCGCGGTCGTGGTCCGGCCCACGGAGGCCGGCCTCTTGCGCGCGGTCCTGGCGGAAGCCCTGTTCCTCAAGCAGGCGCGGGCGCTTCCGCAACCGGTGGCGCAGTTCATCGTCGACGAGTGCGAGAGCTTTCTGCTGGGCCTGCTGCCCCCGTCGAAAAGGCGCGGAACGCGCATCCTGGTCGAAGCGACGCTTGTCCAGGGCGCCGTGAGCCGCTCCGCTGCAGCGGCTGCCGCGCACGATCCGGCGGCCCTGGTGAGGAGCTTTCCGCTGCGCACGCTGCTGTTGGGGGCCTGCGGACTCGACGTCCCGGAGCTGCAGACCGTCGCCGGGCTGGTCCTGGATGCCAACTCCGCCGGACAGCTCGACGCCTCTGCCGCGGTCGCCGCGGGCGTCGTGGAAACGACGGCCGCGGGCCGGCCGTACGCGCTGTTGGTGCTGGTGAGCACTCCGCAAACGGACGTGCTCGTGCGTGCGCTGGACGGTCTCGTGTCCAAGGCGGGTGGCGAGTGGGAGGTCACGCAGGCGGACAAGACGCCCCTGCGCACCCTGCGCTTGCCGCGGGAGCCCGCGTCGCTGGCGACGCTGCTACGCTCGAGGAGCGCCGCAGCGCCCCCCGTGTACGTGAGCACGGCGGTCCAGGACGGCGTTTGGGTCTGCGCCGTCGGCGCTCGCGCGCGGTCGTTGGTCGGGGAGGTGCTCATCTCGCTGAGCGGCAAGAGGACCATGAGCCTGGGCGCGAACCCGATCGACCCCACGTCGCTGCCGCCCAGCGAGATGAGCGAGCGTCTGGCGGCCAACCTCGCCGCGTCGGGCCTCATTTCGCGCCACCCGGAGATGCTTGACGCGGGACACACCGCAGTCGGCATGGTGACGCTCACGGGTCTGAAGGCGGTCGGCCTGGACATGCCGAAGAGCGCGCTGCCCGTGCTGTCGCGCCCCCTTGGCCTGACTTTCGTGTTCGATGGGCCGGATCCCGGGGGGACGGCGCGTCTCGAACTGCGCCTGTCCCGGTGATCGCGTAGTCTCGCGGGGCTCGTGTTCGCCAGGATCGCCTTCGACCTCCCCATCCCGACGGAGTTCACATACGCCGTCCCCGAGACGCTGGCAAGCACGCTGCAGCCGGGCCAGCGCGTGCGGGTCCCTTTCCGCACCACATCGCGCATCGGCTGGTGCGTGGCCCTGGAAGAGAGCACCGAGGTCCAAAAGGTGCGTGAGATCAGCGCGGTGGTGGATGAAACGCCGCTGCTGCCCGAAGACCTCATGCAGCTGGCGAGCTGGATCGCGAGCTACTACGTCTGCTCGCTGGGCGACGTGCTGCAGGCCATGCTTCCCAGCGGCGTGCGCAGGCGGGCCCCGCGCGTACGGCGGGTCGTGCGCACGGGCACCGGACAGCTGGAGCGCCGCGCGCCGGCGGCGCAGGCTCTGCTGCAGGCGCTGGAGACGTTCGAGAGCCCCCCCACGATCGCACAGTTGTTGCGCACGGCCGGCGTCTCCCGCTCCGCGCTGAGCACCCTCGAGCGCGCCGGTCTGGCGTGCATCGAGCAGATGGAGCAGGACGACCGTCTCGACGCGCCCGCTCCTGCTGCGCTCGAACAACCGCCGCGCCCCGAGCCCGCGCAGGCGGAGGTGCTGGCGGCCGTGGCGCCGGACCTGATCGCTCCCAGCTTCCGGGTGCACCTCGTGCTGGGCGTGACGGGGAGCGGCAAGACCGAGGTCTACCTGCGCGCGATCGCGGAGTGCATCCGCCGCGGCCGCCAGGCGATCGTGCTCGTGCCGGAGATCGCCCTGACACCGCAGACGGTACGGCGCTTCAGGGCCCGCTTCGCGCGCGTCGCCGTGCTGCACTCGGCGCAAACCCACAAGACGCGCCGGCGCGAGTGGAAGCGCATCCGCCGGGGCGAGGCCGACGTGGTCGTCGGCCCGCGCTCGGCCGTGTTCGCGCCCGTCCCGGCGCTCGGGTTGATCGTCGTGGACGAGGAGCACGAGAATAGCTTCAAGCAGGACCAGACACCGCGCTACCAGGCGCGTGACGTCGCCGTCGTGCGGGCTCAATCGGCCGGCTGCCCCGTGCTGCTGGGGTCGGCCACGCCTTCGCTGGAGTCTTACAGTAACGCTCGCGCGGGCCGCTACACGCTGCACCACTTGCCGCGGCGCGTGCGCGGCATCCCCATGCCGCCGGTCGAGCTGGTGGACATGCGCGGCGAGAAGGGGCGCATCTTCTCCACGCGCCTGCGCCTGTCCGTCAGCGAGGTGCTCACGGACGGCGGGCAGGTGATCCTGTTCTTGAACCGGCGCGGCTTCGCCACCGTCAGCGTCTGCCGCCGCTGCGGCCACACGCTCGGCTGCCCGCACTGCTCGAGCATGCTCGTGTTCCACAAGCGCCGGCGGCGCACGGTCTGCCACCTGTGCGGGCACGAGTGCGCGGTCGCACGCAAGTGCAGCGAGTGTTTCAGTGAGGCCATCGAGTTCATCGGCTGGGGAACGGAGCGGGTGGCGGAAGAAGCCGCGGGGGCCTGGCCGGGCGCGCGGCTCCAGCGCATCGACTCGGACAGCGTTCGGGGACCGCAGCTGGAAGCAGCGTTGGACTCCTTCCGACACGGCGAGACGCGCATACTCGTCGGCACGCAGATGCTTGCGAAGGGGCACGACTTTCCGAACGTGCGCCTGGTGGGCATCGTGAACGCGGACACGGCCTTGCACCTGCCCGACTTCCGCGCCAACGAACGCACGTTCCAGCTCGTGGTGCAGGTCAGTGGGCGGGCGGGACGCAGCGACCGGGGCGGCCGCGTGCTGGTCCAGACCTACAACCCCGACCACTACACGTTGCAGGCCGCCGCAACCGGCGACTACGAGGACTTCGCGCGCCGTGAGCTCGAGGAGCGGGAGCTGTTGGGCCTGCCGCCCGCCCGGCGGGCGGCGTTGATGATCGTGAGCGCCGAGCAGGACGACGATGCGCGCGAGGCTGCGCGCGCCGTGCACGCGGCGGTGGTGCAAGAGGCGCAGCGCCTCGGTGTCGAGCTGCGCGGTCCTGCGCGGGCTCCGATCGAGCGTGTGCGCGGACGCTGG
The DNA here is from genome assembly GCA_027297745.1 of Planctomycetota bacterium. GTDB lineage: Bacteria > Planctomycetota > PLA2 > PLA2 > PLA2 > JAPUHK01. Next base: position 17,349 of record JAPUHK010000233.1, read on the forward strand.
CGTTGGATGTTGCTGGCGCTGGGCGAACGAGCGGGCGTGCTGCCGGCGCTCGGCCGCCGGGCGCAAAAGACGCGCCTCTCACGCAAGGTCGATCTCGTAGTGGACGTCGATCCTGCGGCGGTACTGTGAAACGCAAAGGCGCAAAGAGTCGATTCGCGGCTCAAGCCTCTCGGCTAGGGGTGCACGCGCGACGCGTCCCCTACTCTCCGCTTTGCGTCTTTGCGTTTGCGTTAGCCCGTCTTGGGCGCGGGCTGCGGCTTTGCGCGGAAGAGGTCCTGCCATTCCGCGACGCCGGTGCCCATCGTGGCCAGCTCGGCTTCGCTGGCGGCACGGCCCTCGGCCACCGCGATCTTGATCAGCGCGCGCCGGGCCCAGGACGAACCGGCCTCGGTGCTATTGCGGTTGAGGTACTCGAGCAGCGGTGCGATAGCGCGGGGATCGGCCAGCTTCTCGATGCCGAGCAGTCCGCCCACCTGGACACGCACGTCCGTGTCTTCCAGCGAGCTGAGTAGGAAGTAGATCGTCTCGGGATTCCGCATGTATGCGAGCGCCCACACGGCCGCCCGCCGCCCCGCGGTGTTCGTGCGGTCGGTGGACATGGCGCCCAAGCGGTCCAGTGCGACGCGCTGCTGCGGAGTCAGAACGAGCATGGGCTCGCGCGCCATGAAGAGCTCTTTGAGGGCGCGGGCCGACTCGGTGCGCACCCTGGGACTGCCGTGCGCGAGCAGGTGGATCAGCGGCGCGAGCTCGGTGCGCGAGTCCTTGAGCAGACCGATGCCGCGCACGGCGTTGGCCACGATTGCCGCCGTCGGATCGTCCAGCATTCCCACCAGCACCGTAGTGGCCTCGAGGCGGTGCTGGCGGCTGAAGGCCAGGCACTTCACGGCTTCGTTGCGCAGCGTCTTGAGCGCGCCGTTGCGGGCCACCTCGACGAAGACCTCGAAGTTCTCGTCGACCGTGCGCCCGATGGCGATGGCCAGCGCGGTGGCCTGGTCGGGCCGTCCTTGCGTGATCAAATCTTGCCAGATGGTCGTGTTGCGCGCCGCGCGCCGTACGAGCTGGGTGCTCGGCTGGCGTTCGAGTTGCTCCGGCAGCTCGAGCGAGATGGGGTACACCTTGGTAGTGATGGCCGGGTTGGACTTGCAGGCCACCGCGGCGGCCAGCGCCAGGATCAGGAACCTACGCATGACACCCATGATACGCCGCCTGGCCCGCCCCTATTCCCGGGCCCGGCGGACCGCCTCCGGCGGCAAGGGGAGGGTCTCCATGAAGTCCCGCATGTACGGGGGCAGGCGCCGCGGGCGCCCCTCGGCGTCCACCGCGGCCAGCACGGTGCGCCCCACCGCGCAAACGGTCCCGTCGGCGGCGCGGCGCGCCTCGTACTCGAAGGTCACGCGCACGAAGGAGTAGTCCACCACGCGCGTCAGGATCTCGATCTCGTCGTCGAAGAAGGCCGGCGCGAGGTAGCGGGCGTCCGCCTTGTAGACCGGCAAGAAGCACTGGTCCTCCTTCTCGACGCGCGCGTAATCGAAGCCCCAGGAGCGCATCAGCTCGACGCGGCCGACCTCGAAGTAGGAGAAATAGTTGGCGTGATAGACGCGGCCCATGCAGTCCGTCTCGCCGTAACGCACGCGGACGAGCGTCTTGCCTTCACCGGCCGAGGCGGTGGATCCGGAGTGCGTGGACATGGCTTCGAGTTCGGCCGCGGGGAGCCCCAAATCGCTATGCGCGGGCGAGGCGGCGGAGCATAACACGGCCCGTCCGCGTCGCTCAAAGTTGACACTCCCAGGCCGGGATGGCACAAGACCCTATCGAGCGCTGCCGCCGGTTCGTACTGGAGGCGGATGGACTCGGTTCGCGAAAGCCAAATGTCGCCCCGCCCCACGCGCATCATCCTCGGGCTCGGCCTGGTCACGGCGGGGTGCGTCGTCTTCGCCCTGAGTTACAGGTACGACCCGTCGCACCGCGCGGCACTGCCCGCCCTGCTGCTGATCATCGTCGGCTTCAGCATCTTCGGCCAGGGGCTGCGCCGGCATCCGAAGCCCTTGGCCACCCAAGCGAAGGAAGCGCTTCAGACGGCGGTGGTCGGGAGTGACCCGCTGAGCGGGATGCGAGTCATCGTCACTTCCGCCGGTGTGCGCACCAAGCCGACGGCGATCTCCACCGAGAAGGCAGTCCTGGCCGTGTTCCTCGCATGGCTCATTCCCGGGCTAGGCCATTGGGTGATCGGCCGGCGCGCCAAGGCCGTGCTCCTGTTCACGGTGATCACGGTGACCTTTGCGGCGGGTCTGTGGTTCGCCGAAGGGCGCAACATGAACTGGGAGCGCAACAAGGTCTTCTTTCTGGCTTACGTCTTCAGCGCGGGAGAGACGGCCCTGGCCTGGCTGTTCGCCGGGGCGCTGGAGCTGGACCGCAAGATCCCGCTGTTGGACCTCGGCTTCCTCTACACCGCGGTGGCGTCGCTGCTCAACGTGGTCGCGGTGACCGACGTGATGGACAGCACGACGCGTATCCCGGAGGAGCCCGAATGACGCTATTTGCGGTTGCGGCGGCCGAGTTCGCCTACCTGCCGCCCATCTGCCTGGCGATCGCCCTGGTCACCTCGGCGGCGCGCCGCGACGACATGCGCGGCATCCTCAAGCAGGCCGCGCGCTCGTGGTTGATCCTCACCGTGGGCATCTTGATCTTCATGCTGGTTCTGTCCTTCGGGATGGAATGGCTCCTGCCCGCGTAGGCGCGCCGCGTACCCCTACCCCTCCCGTTACCCCTACCCCTATCTCTACCTCTACCTCTGCCCCCTGCCTCTGCCCTTTTGCCCGACCCTGAGGGAAGGGGAAGGCAGGCAAGGGTAGAGGTAAGGGAGCGGTTGCTACCGCCCTACAGCACCACATACGCCCCCTCCGCGGTGCGCGCCACCAGCCCGCGCAGCTCCAACGTCAACAGGTGGCCCGCCGCCACCTCCGGCGACAGCCCGGCCGCTTCCGCCGTCCGTTCCGGGTCCGCTGCGGCACCGTCGAGGGCTGCCAGGCGCTGCAGCACACGCGCTTCGTCCGGGGGCAGCGACAGCTCTTGCGACGCGCACCAACCCAGAACCTCGAAGACGTCTTGCGAAGATCCGACAGGGGCCGCGCCTTCCTGCAGCAGCCGCAGCGTGCCGCGCGACGTGGGGCTGTCCACCGGGCCGGGCACGGCCAGGACCTCGCGGCCGGTCTCCAGCGCCTGGCGCGCCGCGGCCAGGGCGCCGCTGCGCTCCCCGGCTTCCACGATCAACACCGCCAGCGCGAGGACAGCCATCAGCCGCGCACGGCGCGCGAAGCCGGCGGGCTCCGGACCGCAGCGCAACGGTAGCTCGCTGAACGCCGCACCCTGAGCGCAGATCCTTTCCAGCAAGGGAGCGTGCTCGGGCGGATACGGCGCTAGCAAGCCCGACGGTAGCACGGCCAGGCTCCGGCCTCCCGCGTCGAGCGCCCCCTCGTGCGCAGCCACGTCGATGCCGCGCCCGAGACCGGCGATCACGGTGACGCCGGCACGTGCCAGGTCGCCGGCGAGGCGGTGCGCCGTACGCGTTCCGTAGGCGGAAGCCGAACGCGTTCCCGTCACGGCCACCGCCAATCCGTCGCGCACGCCATACCCGCCGCGCCGGTAGAGCGCCATCGGTGGATCCGGCAGCACGCGCAACGCAGCAGGGTAGTCCGGGTCGCAAAGAGCCAGGACCTCGACGCCGGCTTCGGCAGCCGCGCGCAACTCCGCTTCGGGATCCGCGCGGCGCAGCGCGCGCGCCAACCGGGCGGCACGCCGTCCAGACACCCCCAGTGCGCGCCGAAGCAAGTGTGGCGTGGCCCTGGCTGCGCGCAACAGCCCGCCCTCCTCGCCATCCGCCCCCACCGCCGCGAGCAGGCGCCGCAACCCGGCGCCGCCGAGATCCGGAACCAAGGCGAGGCGCACGGCCGCCAGCCGTTCGGGCCGTGCGGCAGTCTCGGGTTGAGCCGTCCTCATACCTTAGAGTCGAGGGCGGTGTGCCGGCCGCCTCACCCAGAGAGGCCGCCGCGGCGTATACCATGGTGCCGAGGCTTGCATGACGCGACGGGTCACCTTCCTCCTCTTCGTAGGCGCTGTGATGGGGCTCTGGGTGGGCTCGTTGCTGGACGCCGGGCCGGCGCGGGCCGGGGAGGAGGTCCCGGGCGAGCTGCAGAGCACGCCTAGCGCGCCCACGGTCGCGTCCAAGGACCTGAGCCGCCCGTTCGTCGAGGCCACCCGCAGGTGCCGCCCCTGCGTCGTGCGCATCGTCAACCTGCGCAAGGGGCGCGGCGGCCGCCTGGTGCCCGCCACCTCCGGCTCGGGCGTGATCATCAGCAGCGAAGGGCACATCCTGACCAGCCGCCACGTGATCGAAGGCGCCGACGCGCTGCAGGTCCACCTGCAGGACGGGCGCCGCTTGCGCGACGTCAAGACCATCGGTGCCGATCCGCGCAGCGACGTGGGTCTGGTCCGCATCGTGGGCGCCAAGAAACTTCCCGTGGCCACGCTGGGCGACAGCGACACGCTCGAGGTCGGGGAGTGGGTGATCGCCATCGGCGCGCCCTTCGACCTGGAGTCGAGCGTGAGCGCGGGCATCGTCAGCGCGACCGGCCGCACCCGCGTTCTGTCGGGCGCGTACGTGCACCAGGAGTTCATCCAGACCGACGCCGCGCTGAACCCGGGCAACAGCGGCGGGCCGCTGATCAACCTCGACGGCCAGGTGGTCGGCATCAACACCGCCATCCATACGGGCAACCCCGTCACGCGCTCGAGCGCCGGCGTGGGCTTCGCCGTTCCGATCAACCTGGCGCGCACGATCGCGATCTCGCTGATCAAGCACGGCGTGGCCAAGCGCGGAGTGCTCGGCATCCACGGCGACTTCCTGACCGCCGACGCTCTGCAAGAGCGGGGGCTCGTCGGGCACGGCGGCTTCCTTGTCGAAGAGGTCGTGCCCGGCACCGGTGCGGAGGCGGCGGGGATCAAGGTCGACGACATCCTGCTCGAGATCGACAGCCGCGCGCTCAAAGATCCGCGCACGCTGCTTGCGCGGCTGGCTTCCGCGGGGGCGGGTGGCACGGTCGAGGTCAAGCTGCAACGCGGCACGCAGACGCGCACCGTGCAGGTGAAGCTCGGCGAGGAGAGCGTCTACGACTTCGGCATCACCGTGCGCACGCTGGACGCGAAGCTGGCACGCAACGTCGGAGCGCCCGCGGATCTCAAAGCCGTCGTGGTCACGCGCGTGGACCCGGACTCGCCGGCCGTCAGCCACATCCTTCCCGGCGACATCATCATCGGCCTCGACGCGAGCAACGGCTTGCGCTGGCGCATCGACGACCGGCGGGACTTCCTGGACGCGATGGTGCGCCTGCAAGGCACGGTCTACGAGCAGGTCTTGTTCCGCATCCTCAGCGAAGGGCGCGGCTACAAGGTGCTGATCCCGGCGCCGAGGCGCTAGCCTCGGCACACGAGCCCGAGCCCGAGTCCGAGCCCGTGAGGCTGAGGCTAGGAGGAATCCAAGTAGCGCCTCAGCGCATCGGCGCCTGTGGGAAAGGCGAAGGCGTCCCACGGAATCTCATCGCGTGGGAACCACGCCACCTTCTCGACCTCCTCGGAAGCCGTCCCCTTCTCCCCCACGAGTCGCGCGCTGTATACGACCACTACCACCCGCTTGCCCTTGGGGCCCATGGAGCGGTAGCACCCGAGCAAGTCGCCGATCTCAGCGACGTAGCCGGTCTCCTCCTCCACCTCGCGCCGGGCCGCCTCGACGGGATTCTCTTCCAGATCGACGAAGCCGCCGGGAAACGTCCACAGCCCCTTGCCCGGCTCCCACGCGCGGCGCACGAGGCAGATCCGGCCTTCATTTTCCAGGATGGCCGCAGCGGCGAGCGCGGGACCGACGTAATGCACCCAGCCGCACTGGGTGCAGCACAAGCGCTCGTGGTCGTCCCGCTTGGGGATGCGCCGCTCGAACTCAGTGCCGCCGCACTGCGGGCAGTACTGAACGTCGAGGCGGGGGTCGTCGCTCATGCGTCCCGTCGGTACGGAGCCACGATCATCTCGTAGGTCTCGTCGGCGAACGAGGTGGTCTCTTGCGTGCGCGCGGACACGGCCTTCTGCATGGCGAGCCGCGCCTGCGTCCAGGCGAGCGTCGCACTGCGCTCGTCACTGCGGCCGTCGTTGTGCAGAACCAGGCCGCCCAGCAACTCCCCCGTGGCTTCGACGAAGGCGCGCGCCCAGCCCTGCTGTGAGAGCTTGTCCGCTGCGCCGGCCGCCTCGAGACCGGCGGCCAGGATCTCGTACGCGTCCTGCAGCCCCTGCAACGTACCGTCCCCGTTCTCTGTCGCTCGGTTCAGCCGCTCCTCGACCAGCACCGCCAGGCCGCCGTTCGTGAGGTGCTGGATCATGGCGCCCGCCTGGATCTCGCTCGTGCCCTCGTAGATGTTCGTGATGCGGCCGTCGCGGAAGTAGCGCTCGGCCGGGTAGTCGCGCGTGTAGCCGTAACCGCCGTGCACCTGCAGCGCACGCGACGTGACCTCGTTCACGATCTCGCACGCGTAGAACTTGCTCAAAGGCGTGAGCAGGTCGAGCAGGCGGTCGCAACGCTCGAGCTCCCCGGGGTTCGCCCCGGTCCTGCGCAGGCCGCGGCGCAAGTCCACCACCTCGGTCGTGGCGTACAGGATGGCGCGCGCCGTCTCGATCTGCCGCGCGTTCTCGAAGAGCATCGTGCGCACCGGCGCGAAGCGGTCGATGGTGCGGTTGAACTGCTCGCGCTCCGAGGCGTAGCGCACCGCCTGCGTTTGCGCCGCCTGCGCGATGCCGACGGCCTGCGCCGCCACCTCGAGCCGCACGTGGTGCATGAGCGCCATTGTGACGCCGTACAGCCCGTCGCCCCGCTTGCCGAGCAGGTCCCCCAGCGCGTTGTCGATCTCGAGCTGCGCCGTGGGCGAGCCGTGGATGCCGAGCTTCTCCTCGAGCCGGATCACGCGCACGGCGTCGTTGCGCTCGACGGCGACCAGGCTCAACCCCTTGCCGCCTTCGTCAGCCTCGGTGCGTGCGAGCACCAGCAACAGGTCGGCGCCGCCGTTGGTGATGAAGATCTTGCCCCCGCTCACGCTCCAGCGGTTGCCCTGCAGCCGCGCGCGTGTGCGCACGGCGCCGAGCGCAGAGCCGGCCCCCGGCTCGGTCAGCGCCATGCAGGCCGTGATCTCCCCCGCGGCCAGGCGCGGCAGATGGCGCTCCTGCAAGGCACGGTCGCCGAAGCGGTGCAAGGTCTCCCCGCAGCCTTGCAGCGCGAAGATGGTCATCAGCGACGCATCCGCAGCGCTGATCAGCTCGACGGCGGCGGTGTAGGCGCTGACCGGCAGGTTCAGTCCGCCGAACTCCTCGGGCAGGATGAAACCCATCAGCCCGGCCTCCGCCAGCAGCCGTAGCTGCCTTTGCGTAGCGTCCGCGTAGACCACGCAGCCGTCGATCAGGCGCGCCCCCTGCCTGTCGACTTCCGCCGCATGAGGCGCGATCTCGTCGGCGGCGATCTGGCCCACCAGGTCCAGCACCAGGCCGATCTGCTCGACGCCCTCCGCTACATCGATCGATGCCTCGCCGCCCAGTCCCGGCAGCACGCGCGCCCAGTCCACGGCCGCGATGCGCCGCCGCAGGTCGGGTGTCTCATGATAGAGGTTGGCCACAATCCCCAATTGTAGGGTGGTTTGCAATCCAACCTAGGGCGCTCCGGTGACAGGCGGTGGACTGGGACCCCCCGAAAGCCGATGAGGAAGGGGCTTCCTTAGGATGGGGAGGCTCTAGGTCCAGGATGGGCACGGTCGTCTACATCGAGTCCTTCGGCAACCCGCACGAGACCTGGCTCTACCGCCAGGTCAAGGACTGCGCCGTGCCGGTGCTGTGCCACGAGTACTCGAACGAGGACTTGTTTCCCTACAACGCGGTGGACGTGGTACCGAAACGCCCCGGCGCCCACGCCCGCTTCCGCGGCCGCTACCGTTTGCCGCGCAGCACCGAGCGCGCGCTCAAGCGCAAGCTCCGTGACCTCGGGGCGACGCTGATCCACGCGCACTTCGGTCCCGCCGGCCTGCGGGCCCTGCCGCTGGCGCGCAAGCTCGGCTTGCGTCTGATGGTCACCTTCCACGGGGCGGACGCGAACGTGCTGCCGGACAGGGACGCCGCCTACGCGCGCGGGCTCAGTGGCCTGTTCGACTACAGCGAGCGCATCGTGGCGGTCTCGGGCTTTCTGGCTGCACGGCTGGTCGGTCTGGGCTGCCCTGAGGAGCGCATCGAGATCGTGCCCATGGGCGTCGGCCTGCCGCGCATTCCCGCGCGCCGCAAGCGCAAGACGATCCGCGCCGTCACAGTGGCCCGGCTGCACCCCGTGAAGGGCGTCCCGGACCTGGTGGACGCGGTGGCGGCCGCCCGCAGCCAGGACGTGCCGCTCGAGCTGGACATCGTGGGGGAGGGTCCGGAGCGCCATGCGATCGAGGAGCGGGTGCGCAAGCTGGACCTGCAGAAGGTGGTGCGCCTGCACGGAAGCCTGCCGCCCCCAGAGATCGAGCCCCTGCTGCTGGCCGCCGACCTATTCGTGCTCAACAGCCGCCCCACGGACTCCGAGGACGTCGACGGGCTGCCCGTGAGCCTATTGGAGGGCATGGCGGCGGGCCTGTGTGTGCTGGGCACACGCGCGGGAGGAGTGCCGGAGGTCGTGCAGCACGAGCAGAACGGCCTGCTGGTGCCCGCCCGCGATACCGAGGCGCTGGCCGCCCTGCTGGTGCGGGCCGCCGGCGACCGCGACCTGCGCCTGCGACTGGGCAAGGCGGCGCGGGCGACCGTCGCCGCCGAGTTCGGCGCCCACCCCACGGCCGGGCGGCTGCTGGAGCTGTACGAGGTCCCCGCCTAGCCTTCGGCGCGAAGCGCGGCCACGTTATCGGACGCACGTGGCGCTTCGCCCGCTCCCCCTGAGCGGCCGATAAAGACCACAGGGCTGCGGCCCGGCAAAGAATGGTCCTAGCCGTCACTGTGTTCCTGGTCCTCTTGGCTCTCGCGGTCCCGGGAGCGCGGGCTGTAGTGCGCCGCTACGCGACGCGCACCGAGTCCGGCACAGGCCTGGCCCTGTTCCGCATGCTCTACGGAGTGGTGCTGCTCTGCGAGGTGGCGCAGTACCTGCGGGGCGCACGCCTCATCTCCGACCCGCTGCCCTACCTGGTGCCGGGGTCGATCGCGATCGAGAGCGCGCTGGTGGCCTGGCTGGCCGTGATCCTGATGCTGATCTGTGGCCTGTTCACGCGCGCAGCGGCGGTGGCCAACTACGCCTTCGGGATCGTCTTCCTGAGCGGCCTGCACGGGTTCGAGTACCACGTCGACTACATCCTGGTCGGCACCAACCTGCTGCTGATCTTCGCGCCCGTTTCACGTCGGCTGAGCCTCGATGCGCGCCTGCGCCGCACGCCGCCCGAACCGGTCAGCGCGCTTTGGTCGCGCCTGTTCGTCTTCGTCGGGATCGCGCTCGTCTATCTCGACTCGGTCTTCTACAAGTGGACCTCCCCCATGTGGACTGCGGGCCTCGGTGTTTGGAAGCCCGCCTCCGTAGTGCACACGACGTGGGTCGACTTGTCGCCGCTGCTCGACCTGAAGTGGCTGATGCTCGGGCTCGGATACGCGACGCTCGTTTTCGAGACCCTGTTCCCGTTCTTGATGTGGTTCGACCGTCTCCGCTGGCCGCTGCTGGGGATCGGCCTCGGGCTGCATCTCGGCATCACGCTCGCCTTCCCGATCCCCTGGTTCGGGCTGACGGTTGTCGCGCTGTACGTCTTGTTGGTGCCGCCCCGAGTGTGGGACGCGCTGGATCGCAAGCTGGGCGTGGAGCGCGACCGGGAGGCCACCCTGCACCTGCCGCGGACCCGTCTGCTCGCCTTCACCGCGGTCTTTGCGCTGTTCCTGTTCTCGCAGGGAGCCAGCATCATCCAGAGCGGGGTGCCACGCATGCTGGTGGGCGCCGGAGGGACGTCGCCCTCCTGGCGCACGACGACGCGGCTGTGCCAGAAGTACACGGGCGTGTTCGCGCAGCCGTACCTGGGCGTCACGCGGCACAGCGTCTTCATGGACCACCACTTCCGCGGGCACGAGCACATCGTGACGCTGGTGTACGTGGACTCCGAGGGCACAGAGACCTGGCTGCCGCTCTATAAGCAGAACGGACAGGTCGATCCCGGCAACACGGGCCGCTTCTGGGTCGAGTGGAACTTCCGGGTGGTCGGACCGCGCATCGACCAGGACCGGCTGGCCGACGGGATCCGTCGCCGCACGGCGTTCTGGGCCCGGCGCAACGGAGTGAGCCTCGAGGACGCGCGCTTCCGCGTGCTCGTGAAGTCGATCGAGATCCCCGGCGACGAGTGGGAAGAGGGCTTCCTGCGGCGTCAGTTGGAGCAACCCTGGCACGAGGCGGGCGCCGCGCATTGGAGCAGGGGCGAGTGCCGGGTGACCCTGGCCCCGATCGAGGCGGTCCCGTGATCGCGCCCACCGAGATCCACGTGGTCGGCGTCTGCAGCGCCACCGAAGCGGACTGGGACGCTGCCTGGAAGCGCTGTCCCCACGCCACCTTCTTCCACTCCCGCGCCTGGGCCGAGGCGTGGCAGGAGGTGTCGGGGGGACGCCTGCGCCCCGAGCCGCGCCTGGTGACGTTCAGCGACAAGAAGCGCGCCGTGATCTGCATGTCCGTGCGCCGTTCGTTGGGCGGCCTGATCCGGCACGGCTTCTCCTCCGCCGCCGGGACCTACGGCGGGTGGCTCAGCGGAGACGACCTGGGCCCGGTGCACGCCCAACTGCTGAGCGATCTGCTGCTGCGGCGCTACGCGCGCCTCGACTGGCGCCGCAATCCGTTCGACGGTGCGGCCGCGCGGGCGGGCGTGGCGGCCGTCGACGGAGACGGGACGCAGGCCATCCAGCTGGCCGGCGACTTCGATGCGGGCTTCCGCCGCTGGAGCAAGGGTCATCGCGCGGCGGTGCGCCAGGCGCAACGCGAGGGCGTCACCGTGGCCGTGGCCGAGACCGAAGAGGACTGGCGCGCGTACTTCGCGATCTACGAGAAGACGCTCGAGCGCTGGGGCGACGATGCCACCTCGCGCTACGGCTGGGAGCTGTTCGACGCGCTCAGGCGGCGCGGCGAGTTCGTGCGGCTATGGCTGGCGCGAACGGATGCGGAGCCCATCGCCGGCGCCCTGTGCCTGTATGCACCGTACACCGTCTCCTACTGGCACGGAGCGGCGCTGGCGGAGTGGCGGCAAGTGCGCCCGGCGCACCTGCTCATGTACGAAGCGATTCGCGACGCCTGCGAAAGGGGCCTGACATGGTTCGACTTCAATCCGAGCGGCGGACACGAGGGAGTGATGGCGTTCAAGAAGAGCTTCGGGTGCCTGGACCTGAAGTCGCCTCTGCTGCGCAAGCGCCCACGCTGGAAACAGTGGGCGAGCCGGCTCAAGAAAAAGGCCTCTTCGGAGTCGTAAACGCCAGCGCCAAGAACGTCCTCGTCTGCGCCATCCTGCAGAAGAACCTGCGCGGCATCGCCGGCCGGTATCTGCGCGGGCGCATGATCGACATCGGCTGCGGCCGCAAGCCCTACAAGGCGCTCCTGGCCCCCTACGTGGACGAGCACGTCGGCGTCGACCACGCGGACTGCATACACGGGACGCAGCACGCGGATCTGGTCGCGTCGGCGTATGACATCCCGGTGGACGACGCGTCCTTCGACTCCGCGCTGTGCAGTGCCGTGCTGGAACACCTGGAGGAGCCGGAGCAGGCGTTGCGCGAGTGCCACCGCGTGCTGAAGCCGGGCGCCTGCGCGGTGTACAGCGTGCCCTTCATCTGGCACCTGCACGAAGAGCCCCGCGACTTCTACCGTTTCACGAAGTACTCGCTGCAGTACCTGTTCGAAAAGACGGGCTTCGACGTCGTCGAGCTGCGCGCGCTGTCCGGCTTCTGGGTCACGTTCGGGCAGCTGTTCACATACAACCTGCACCGCTTCAACCGCGGCCCCCTGCGTTGGCTGAGGATCATCGACGCGCTGGGGCTCGTCGTGCAGGGCTGCTCCTACCTGCTGGACAAGCTCGACCGCACCGAGCGCTGGACCTGGATGTACCTCGTCGCCGCCCGCAAGCGCTCGTAGGGGAGCCTGCGCGGGCGGCACCATGTGGCCGCCATACGGTGCGAACACCGGTTGCGTTCGGCTCACGCCAAGCCCCGACGATTGTTACATCTTCGTCCGTGCCCGGCGTTCTCTGCGGTATTCGCAAGGCTGAGGCTAAGAGAGGACGGGGCTAGGCGAGGGAGCGATACAACTCGGCGAGGCGGGCAGCCTGAGTGCGCACGTCGTACTCGGCTTCGAGATGGTCGCGTGCCGCGCGCGTGAGCGGCGCCCAGCTTTCCGGATGCTCGATCAGGTGGCGCAAGTGCGCT
>JAPUHK010000234.1 GCA_027297745.1 Planctomycetota bacterium
AGGCGCGCCGCCAGATTGACGGCGGCGCCGAGCACGGTGTAGCTCAGCCGCCGCGGCGATCCCATGTTGCCGACCACCATCGGGCCGGTGCTGATGCCGATGCGGATGGTGAGCGTCTGTCGCCGGTCCGCCTTCCACTCCTCGTTCAGCCGGAGCAGCCGCTCCTGCATCGCGAGGGCCACGCGAACCGCCCGCTGCGCGTGATCGGGCTGCTCCTCGGGATCCCCGAAGAAGACCATCATGCCGTCCCCCATCAGCTTGTCGAGGGTGCCCTCGTGTTCGAAGACGATGTCGATCATCGCCTCGAAGTAGCGGTTGAGCATGACGTGGATCTCGTCCGGCTCCATTTCCGCGGCGAGCGCCGTAAAGCCCTCAATGTCGCTGAAGAGCACGGTGAGCTCCTTCCGCTCCCCGCCCACCGTCACGCGCTCGGGCCGGTCGATCAGACGGCGCACGACCGTCGGTGGGAAAAACCGCTCGAAAGAACGCTGCAGGAGGGCGCCCGACTCGCGCAGCTGCAGGATGGCGTCGAAGACCTGGCGGTACTTGAAGACGCCTCGAAAGAGCACGATGCTCGCAAACGCGCCGGCGAGGTTGGCCACCGGAGGAAGCTGCACCCAAGGCTCCGCCATGTCCAGCAAGCCGAGGACGCCGAGGATCGCCGCCGCGGTCAGCGGGAAACCGTAGACACGCGCCTTTCTCCCTGAGCTTCGCCACCAGCCGCGGGCGAGCAGGATCAGGGCGGCCACGACGCACGGCCCGAGGCTGATCAGGAAGAGCGCGTTCCAGGGCTCGGACTCGTACTTGACGTCGGGCGGAGGTGAGCCACTGGCAAAGGCGTCGCACGCCTCCTTGGTCGGCTTCCCGTGAAAGAAGAGGTTGAGATCGTCGTCGAAGAGGCCACCGACCGCCGGGACGAGGAGCAGGAAGGCCGCCAGGTAGGCGAGCCCGAGCCAGAGCCGCCGCCCGCGGACGCGCTCGGTCAAGGCGAGGGCGAAGTGGAAGAAGAAGACGCACAGCAGCGTGCCCCCGATCATCCAGATGTTCGTGAAGGGGTTGAGCGGATCCGGGTCGCGGCCCGTGGCGATGCCGATCCACTCCGCAAGGTTCCACTGAAAGATGCAGCCCACGATGCCGCAAAGCGTGAGCGTGAACACGTCCCGCGTGCTGCGCACGGCCATGAAGAGGAAGAGCGGACCGCTCACCACCGCCGCGGTGAGCGCGGACCATTCCCGGATCACCTCGAATTCCGCGGTGCTCATCCTAGGCGGGCGCCTCCGATCTTCCCTGCGTGCGCAGCGGATGCAGTCCCGAACGTCGTCCCGCTCCCGCCGTAAATAACGTTCAGCCGGCCTGAGTCCACGCGGTGCCCCTTAGAAGACGTATGAGATAGAGATCCCGAAGAGCTCGGAGCGGCCGAACTCGAGCGCGACCTCGGGGAACATGTCGTACTGGTAGGCCAGCTCGATGGCGAGCTTGGCGGACGGGTAGATGCCGATGCCGACCGTCGCGGACACGTTACCGCGGTCGTCGATCGCCGTTCCCGCGCGAATCGAGAAGGCCTCCGTCACCTCGTTGTTGAGGCCCAGGAAGACGCGGTGGGTGCGCATGGTCTGCGTGTCGTTCGTGAACAGGCCGAACTGGTAGTCCGCAAACGCCGTCCACTTCTTGTACTTGTAGGAGACGCCGGGCCAGACCAGCAGTTGCTCGATCGTGTCGCTCGTCACCGAGGGGGCCGGGATGAACGTGTCCGTCGTCGACGGCACGTTGGCGTAGTCCAGCACCAGGCCGGCGAACCAACCTTCCCCGATCTCGTAGAGCGCTCCGCCGCGGATCTCGTAGGTGGTGGACCGGCTTTCCGCGGCCGTCAGTCCGCCGGCGCTGAAGGCGATCTCCGAGTAGGAGTAGCTGAGGGTCGCGCCGACGGCCAGGTTGTCGCTCGTCTTGAGCGCCCACTGCAGATCCACGAAGACGGCGTCCCACTTGAAGCCGAGACCTTGCTGTGTCGTGGCGTCGTTGCTCGTGATGCCGGCCACGGAGGGCTGCACGGTGCCCCAGTCGCCGGGCGTGAAAGAAACGGAGATCGCCGGCACCTGAAGCTCCGTGCCGTTGTCGAAGTGGATCCGGGAGTACTGCGCGCTCATGTTGTCGACCGGGTCCCAGGCCATCGAGGCGGGGTTGATCGACGAAGACCACTTGCCGCCCGCCGACGCGTTCCCCACCGCGGCGACGTCGGAGAAACGCGAGAAGCGGCTCTGCGTGGCCTGGAGCCTGAGGCCGAAGTCGAATTGGTCGAAGTCCTGCGCTTGGGCGGGTGAGGCCAGCACGGCCCAGACGGCGACGAGCGGCAGGATGCGCAGCAGTGTTTTCATGCCGTGCACCAACACAAAGCTCGTACCGGCCGGCCGGGGCCGGATTTCAGCGGGCTCGAGCGCCGTAGCGCGAACCGGAGTGCGCGCTGCTGCGAACCGAAGTTCGCACCCGTCGCGGTGCCGCATCACTGGATTTGGAAGTCCTTGAGCTTCTTTTGCAGCATCCGCCTGGAGATCCCGAGGATCTCGGCCGCCTTGGTACGGTTGCCGCCCGACTGCTCGAGGGCCTCCAGCACGCGCACCTTCTCGAACTCGCGCCGCTGCTCGCGGAGGCTGCCGCCCCCGGCCTGCACCGCCGGAGCTCCGGCGGGTCGCTTGCCCCCGGCGTCGGAAAGAATGTCCTCGGCGGTGATCTCGGGGCCTGCCGAAAGAGCTACGGCACGCGCCAGGGCGTGCTCGAGCTCGCGCACGTTGCCCGGCCATGAGTGCGTTTCCAGCTTGGCGAGCGCGCCCGCGGCGAGGCTCACCTTCCGCTCGTAGCGCTGCCCGAACCGGTCGAGAAAATGCTCGACGAGCGCTCCGATGTCGCGGCGTCGCTCGCGCAGCGAAGGGACGAACAGCTCCAGCCCGGCGATGCGGTAGTAGAGGTCGGCCCGGAAGCGGCCCGCCTTCACTTCCTCCTTGAGGTCGCGGTTCGTGGCTGTCACGAGGCGCACGTCGGCCTTGAGCGTGCGCAGCCCGCCCACGCGCTCGAAGGTGCGGTCCTGCAGGAACCGGAGCAGCTTGACCTGGATCGTCGGCTCCAGCTCGCCGATCTCGTCCAGGAAGAGCGTTCCGCCCTCCGCCAGCTCGATGCGACCGGGCTTGGACACGGTTGCGCCCGTAAACGCGCCCTTCTCGTGTCCGAAGAGATCGCTCTCGAAGAGCGCCTCCGGGATGGCCGCGCAGTGGATCTTCACGAGGCGCGCCGCCGACCGCGGGCTCCACTCGTGAAGCAGGCGCGCAAAGATCTCCTTGCCGGTGCCCGTCTCGCCGCCCAGCAGCACCGTCAAGTCCAGCGGCGCGACCGTGCGGATCCGCTCCACGAGCTCGAGCGAGCCCGGATCGCGGAAGACGATCTCGTCGGGCAGCTCGTAGTAGAGCTCGCTCACGCCGGTCTCGCTCTCCGCCACCTGAAGCGCCTTGTTCAGGACGGCGAGCAGCTCGTCCTTGTCCGGCGGCTTCAGCATGAAGTCGAAGGCGCCGCGCCGCATCGCCTCTACGGCGGTCTTGATCGTCCCGTGCGCGGTCAGCATGACGATCGGCGTGCGCGGATGGGTGTCGTGCAGCTGGTCGAGCAGCTCGAGGCCCTCGACGCCTGGGAGCCGCAGATCCAGCAGCAGCACCCGCGCTTCGCCCGAGCGGGCAAGCCCGCCTTGCGCATCCGTCGCGTAGGAGCATTCCAGGCCTTCATCCTGAAGCAGCGCCTGGAGCGCCTGACAGATGGATTCTTCATCGTCGATGATCAGAACGTCCATGGCAAACGCACCTCGAATTCCACGCCGACATCGGTGTTCCGTGCATCGATCGTCCCGCCGTGCGCGGTGACGATCTTGCGGCAAAGCGGGAGCCCGAGCCCACCACCGCGTTGTTTCGTAGTCACGAAGGGCTCGAACATCCGTTCCAGAATCTCGTCCGGGATGCGTGGGCCGCGGTTGCTCACGTGCACCACGGCTTGCCCTGCAGCCTCGTCGGCGACCACCCGGATGGTCACCTCTTCCGCCCCCGCCTCTTCCGCGTTGATCAGCAGGTTGGTCAGCACATTTCGGATCAGCTCCGGGTCGCAGGGAACGGGCGGGATCGCGTCGGGGGCCTCCAAACGCACGGGCAGCGCCGTGGGCGCCTTCAAGATGCGTCTGAGGAGCTGGGGGAGGTCGCTTGGCTCCATGTCGATCTCGAGTGGGCGCGCCAGCGTCAGTCCGCGCTCCAGCACCGCGGACAGGCGCGCAAACTCCTGCCGCAAGATCTTCATCTGCTCGAGTGTCGGGGGTGTCTCCGCAGTGAGCTTGTCGAGGGTGGGGCGGATGGCGGTCAGCGGGTTGCGGATCTCGTGTGTCAAGGTGGCGGTCGCCTCGCCCAGCAAAGCCAAGCTCTCCCGCTGCGCCAAGTCGCGCAACAGCTGCGACTCGCGCGTCACGTCCTCCACGAGCAAGTGCGCCTGCTCTTCCGGCCCGAGCGGCCCCTCCGGCCGGAAGACACTGACCTTCAGGACCTTCGCGCCGCGCTGCACCATGCGTTCGCCCCCCTCCTTCACCAGCGCCTCGATCTCTGGCCCCGCGTCACGGAACGTACGCACCTCGGCTCCCAGCAGCGCGTGCGCGGCTTCGTTGGCGTGGATCACGGTGCCGGCGTTGTCGAAGGTGACGACACCGCGGTTGAGCGCGCCCAGCAGACGGTCGGTCGACTCGCGCAGCGTGGTCAGTGAGTCGAAGATCCCCCGGTACCGGAAGACGCCGACGACGAAGATGATCGCGACGGCGGTTGCGCCGACGTTGGCGACCCCCTCCAGATTGGCCACGACGTCGAGTGCGCCCAGAGTCCCCAGGACGATGCCCGCCAGGAGCGGGAAGCCGAAGACGCCGCGTGTGCTCTTGGACGCGCCGAAGTAGCGCCGGCCCAACACGACGATGCCCGCGCCGACGACGGCCGCCAGGAAGGCGCTATAGGCCCAGTCCCATGGCTCCGCGCCTTCCGCCGGGGCGTACACGGAACCGTAGAAGTCCGTGGTGAAGGCGGCCAGGGGGATCGTCAACAAGAACGCCAACGCCGTCCCGTAAGCGACGGCCAGCCAGCGGCTGCGTTGGCGCACGCCGGTCGACAGCAGCAGCGCGAAGTGCAAGTAGAACGGAATGAGCAGCACGCCCCCGACCATCATGAAGGCGTGCAGCACCTGGGCCTTCGCCGTGAGGTCGTCCAGCATCATCTGCGCCTCTGGGCCCTCGACGCCGTCCAGCACCATCTGCGCCTGTGCACCCTTCGCCTGCTCGTAGAACCACTCCGTCAGGCTCCATTGGCAAATGCAGCCCAGGATCGCGGTCAGCAAGAACCCGTACAGGTTCCGCGGGCTGCGAATACACAGAAAGATGAACAGCACGCCGCTGACGAGCCCTGCGGCCAGCGCGGCGTCTCCCTTGACCGCCTCGATCCAACCCACCTGGCACCATGCTAGAGCATCGGGGCCCACTAGTGCGAACAGCGGTTCGCCGCCGAAGCGAACCGAGGTTCCCTCTTTTGGACCCAAAATCCCGCAACTCCGGGCTTTTGGGCCGTCGGCACAGGCGTTGGTCTTCCGTCGTTCATGGACGACGAAAGACACCCCTTCAACCCGCTGCTGATCACGCTCCTGGTGATTCTGCTGCTCCTGCTCGTCGCGTGCACCTCCAACGGGATGCACATCGCGCGGGATCCCGCCGCCAGCGGCCGCCGGCCCCCCGAGTCCCTGCGTGTGATGACCTGGAACGTGGCCATGCTCCCCGGGCTCATCGGGCGCCTCGCCGGGCACGAGCCGGCAGACGCCGAGCGCGTTCACCGCGTCTGTGACGAGATCCTTACGGCTGCCCCAGACGTCGTCGTCCTGCAGGAGGTGTTCGACGAGGACGCCCGCAGGGTCCTGAGCGAGCGGCTGCGGACGGTCTACCCGTACCGAGTGGAAAAGTGCGGCGCCGGCGGGCTGATGGTGGAGGACAGCGGGCTCTTCTTCGCCAGCAAGCACAGAGTGCTGCCGGGCAGCGAGGTGTTCGAGGCTTTCTCCCACCGGGGCGGCCTGCTCAACGAGGAGCGCCTGGCGTCGAAGGGAATCTTCGGGGCCTGGGTGGAGCTCTCGCACGGACGCGCCGTGGGGATCTTCAACACGCATCTGCAAGCCGACGGCGATCGCGTCGGCGCCTTCGCGGGCGTGCGCCGCCGGCAGCTGGCCCAGATTCGCAAGCTGATCGAGCGGAGCGTAGCCCGGGCCGCGCGCACGCACGAGGTGTACGTGCTGCTGCTGGGCGACCTCAACGTCGTCGGAGAGACGGTGGACGCGGTTTCTACCCGTCTCTGCGCGACGCAGGAATACATCGAGGCAGTGAGCATGCTCCCCGAAGCGACGGACCTCGTGCGCGCGCGGGCGCCCGATCGTCCGCTCTACACCTGGGAGCCGCCGCAGGAGTCGAAGGAGCCTCATGGGCAGCGCCTCGACTACGTGCTCGCGCTTTGCGGCGGTCCCGCGCAGCCGCTCATCTGCCGCGGCGTGGAGCTGACGAGGCGCGGGCGCGGCAAGCTGCTCTCCGACCACCGCGGAATCGTGGTCGACCTGGATGTCGGGGCGTGAGCCCCTAACCCCAGCAGGACCGTGACCGCCGCCGCTCGCGACCAGGAGGACCAGGCCGATCCGCCGGATGAGAGCGGACCACCGGCGAGGTCGCCCGCCGCACTCGACCATGATTCCGTGCGCGTGGGGTCTCATAGGGCTCACGCCGCAACCGTCCCGGCCGGAGATCCCATCTCCTTGAGCCACCGGTAGTGGGAGCGGAGCGCACTCCAGAGGGTGGGGAAGGACTGGTATCGAATCCCGGCCTTGCGGCACGCCTTCTCGACGATGCGTGAGATCTTCGGGTAGTGAACGTGGCAGACGCGCGGGAAGAGGTGGTGCTCGATCTGGAAGTTGAGCCCGCCGACGTACCAGGAGATCGCGCGGTTGCCGCGCGCCCAGCCGACAGCCGTCTCGACCTGGTGGATCGCCCACGGGGTCTCGATCTTGCCGGTCTCGTGATCCGGGTCGGGGAACGCCGTCTCCTCGACCAGGTGTGCGAGCTGGTTGACCAGGCTCGAGACCACACCTGCGGTCGCGTACGCGAGCAGGAAGCATCCGAGGACGCTCCCGAACGGATGAAAGAGGCTGGGCAGGCCCAACGCGAGGGTGAAGAACACGACCTTGCCGGCAATGAACTGCACCAGGTCCCAGCCCCGCGGCCGCAGCAGGCGGTGCTCGCCAATCGTTCCGCGCGCCAGGTCTACGAAATCGTCGATGTGGAACTTGGCGATGCCGAGCGTATAGAACGGCCAGATGTAGATGTGCTGCAGGCGGTGGTACCAGCGGCGCTTCTGCTGCGGCGACAGCCGGGCCACGGGGCCGAAGTAGATGTCGTCGTCGTGGCCGTCCAGATTGGGATAGGTATGGTGGAGCTGGTGCTTGCGGGCCCAGACGAAAGAGCTCACGCCGATCACGTCCATCCAGGCCGCCATGAGCCGGTTGACCCAGCGGCGGTTCGAGTAGGCCAGGTGGCCGCCGTCGTGCTGGATGTTCATGCCGACGGCCGTCACGGCAAGCCCGAGCGCCACGGACAGGAGCACCGCCTGCCACCACGTCGCCGCGGCGAAGACGAGCAGCAGGTAGAGCGCGACGAAGGCGGCGATCACGATGCCGGTCTTCAAGTACATGGCCGGGACGTCGCGCGGCGACTGGCCCGTCATGCGGAAGTACCGGTCGACGCGCGCCTTGAGCGTCTGCATGAAGTCGTTCGTGCGCTCGAACTGGATCTTCGAGGTGGGGGAGGAGGTGAGATTGAGGTAGCTCATGGTGCGCGCTCCTGGGCAACAGCCGTGCCGCACGGTCCTGGCGGGCAACACCGGACCCCCTGTGCACCGCCTGCGAACTCCGGTTCGCACCTTCGCGCCTGCAGAACCACAAAACACCGCAACCACGGGGGTTGGGCGCACGGGCACGCTCGTTGCGATTGCGGAGGTCATGAGCAACTCCAGCGTCCGAACCAAAACGAGCGAACCCCGGTACCAGACCTCGTCCTCGCTTCTGAGATTGACCGCAGTGGAGCGCGCGCGCATTGGCGAGCTGCAGAAGATCCTGCCGGCGTGGAATCTCGTGCCGCTGTTCCACGCGGCCGTCCCGATCGCCTGCGGCTTCGCGGCGGCGACGTGGCCCTATTGGCCGGTGTACGTCGTCGCAACCGTGCTGTCCGCCTTCTCGATCCACGCCTTCGGGATCCTGATGCACGACGCTCTGCACGGCAGCTTCTTCCGGAACCAACGCCTGGACCGCCTGGCGGCCTTCCTCTTCGGCGCGGTCGTCTACATCTCCGGCAGGGCCTATTGGGTAATTCATCTCAACCACCATCGGTACGCACGCACCGACCGGGATCCGGACGACCCGCTGCTGCACGAGAAGCGGCCCTCCCGACACGCCGTGGGCTTCCTGACCTGGATAACGGTCGGAACGCTGTACATGCTCGGGAAGATCCCGTTCACCGCATGGCGGCTTGCCAAGCCCCGCGACCGGAGGAGGATCGCATTGGAATACGCCGCGATGGGCCTGCTGCACGGCTCTGCGTTCGCGATCTGCGCCGCAACCGGAACGCTGGCCGGGTACACCCTCTACTGGACCGTCCCGTTCCTGGCCGCCACGGTGATCTCGAACGCCCGCGGCTGGGCGGAGCACCAAATGACCGAGCCCGGGCATCCGCTGACCAATGCGCGCACGGTGATCACGTCACGCTTGTTCTCGTTCTTCTTGTGCAACGCGAACTACCACATCGATCACCATCTCTACCCCGCCGTGCCCTGGTACAACCTGGCGAAGCTGCACGCCGTCCTGGCGTCACGCTTCGAGGAGCAGGGCGCCGTGGTTCAGCGGTCGTATCTGCGCTACCTCTGGGAGACGGTGCGCGTCAGAGCGTGGGGCACGCTCCCGCAGAACCTGGCCCACCGCCGCAGGGGGGGGTGATCGAACCCAGTAGGCCGGCCTCGTAGGGCAAGGCACCCGGGCGGGGGGCTGCCCCGCCCGATCGGAACGGCTCACTCGAACGGGTTCTCGTCGGCGGTGGGGCCGTAGACCGACGGGACGCGCTCCCCTGCGATGCGCAGATAGGTCGAGAGCTGCCCGCGATGGTGGTACAGGTGGTTGAACATGAACGACCGGATCGCGGCCGCGCGCGGGATGGTCATGAGCTCCTGATTGCCCTTCATCAGGCGCCACGGGAAGGCGGCCGCCTCCTCGTCGAGGCTGTTGAGCCAGGCTTGCGCCTTGCCCGTGCTCTCATCCGCCTCGGCCAGCAGCTGCGTCTTCGAAGCCGCGCTCTCGAAGGAGTCGGGCGGGTTGCCCATGTCGAAGCTCTCGCCGCTCAGGAGCTCGGCCATGCCGCCCGGGATGCCCGCGACGTGCCAGGCAAGCTCGCCCAGCGAGAAGGCGCGCTCGTGGGGCCGCCAGGAGTACTTCTCCTCGGGCACGTGCTCCAGCAGCCGCCGCGTGGTGACCGCCTCGTGCTCGAGCTCGGCCAGGAAGGGGTCGACAGTTCTCATTCTCGTTCTCCTCTCGAGGTAGACCCCCAGTATTCGCGGCCGCGCGCCGGACGTCTCATGAAAAACAACGGGCCAGGTTTGGGCCGTCCCGGACCTGCAGGAGCGGTACCCTGTCGCCCCGCACGGAGAGACCAGGTGCCCCGCAAGACGCTTCGAGCTCTCACCGCCCTCTGCCTGCTCGGCGCGCTGCCGTTCGTCGTGCTGCTGCCCTTCAACCATCCCACGGTGGACGACTTCGCCTTCGCGGTCGAGGTGGCGGACAACGGTCCCGCGGGCTCGGTCGCCAGCTGGTACGACACCTGGTCGGGCCGCTACTTCTCGTTCGCGCTGATCGCGGGGCTGCATGGAAGCGGAGGGCTCGGATGGCCATACAAAGTCCTGCCGGCCGTGCTCTTCGCCGCGTTCTGGCTCGCGCTGACGCTGCTGCTGCGTGTCATCGCCCCGGCCGCATGGCTGCGTCGCAGGGCGGGCCTGGTCGCGGGCATCGGCGCCGTGCTCTGCCTGACCGCCATGCCGAGCACCGCACAGGGGCTCTACTGGATGGCGGGCTCGGTCACGTACACGGTAGGCACCATCCTTGCGCTGTTGCTTGCCGCGCTCTTGCTGGCGCCGTCTGGACACGGCCGCGTGTACCGTGTGCCGGCGGGCGTGTTCCTGACCGTGGGCGTCGTAGGCTCGAACGAAGTCCTGATGGTCTATGCGCTGCTCCTGATCGGGGCGGGCGCCGTGTTCCACCAGGTGCGGCGCCGGCCGGGCCGCGGGCTGTGGGTCGTCTGTTTTTGCACGGCCGCGCTTTGCAGCATCGTGGTCCTGCTCGCGCCGGGAAACTCGTTGCGCTTGGGCCTCTTCCCGGACGGCCGCGACATCCCGCACACCGTGGGCCGCTGCCTGCTCATGCCCTGGGTGCTCTTCGCCCGCTGGTCGATCAACCCGGCGCTCCTGGGATTGACCGTGCTCGCACTGCCGCTGCTGTCGAAGTGGGGGCGCCGTGCGGCGTACAGGCCCCGCCGCCGAGCCCTGCTCGTGTACGGTCTGATCTGGTACGGGCTGCTGGCCGCGGGGCTGTTGCCGGGGTACTGGGGCACCGGGCACCTCATGCCGCGCCGTGGGTTGAACGTGGTGTACGTCGTGCACCTGGCCTGCTGGTTCGGGTTCTGGTTCCTGCGGCACTCCGTCCGGCCCGCGCCGGCGCCGCGGTCGCTCAGCCGCCGCGTCGCCGTGCTGGCAACGATCGCGGTCGGGCTTGGCTTCGCGGGCTTCCGCCATTGGCGACACGCGGCATGGGACCTGGCAGTCAACGTCCCCGTGCACGAGCGCCAGGTGGCGGAGCGCGAAGAGCTGATCCGCGAGCAGGTCGCGGCCGGCCGTCAGGATCTCGAGTTGCCGGAGTTCACGCACTTCCCGTTCTCAGTGTGCTACAGCCCGCTCACGCAGGACTACGTGTCCTCCTGGTACCCGCGATTCCTGGGGGTGCGCTCGGTCTCGATCGTTCCGCGGAAGCCGCCCGCCGCGGTGCGTTAACAAGGAGGACGATTCGGCACGGGAGTCTCGCAGTGCCCCGCACGCAGCAAGACCGGAGCAAGAGATCGCTCTACCGGCGGAACCTGCTCTTCCGCTTGTTGTTGCACTGGCTGTGGACACGGCCGGTGGTGTTCATCCTCGTTCTGTTCGTACCGCACGGGCAGCGCAAGACCGCGGCGTTCCGCACGGAGACAACGATCGCCATGCTGGGCGCGAGCGTCGAACGCTGGCGGCAGGAGTTCGGGTACTACCCCGCGGCGACCCGTCGCGGCCTGGAAGAGTCTCTCGCTTTCGGATGCCTGCCCTGCGGTCCTGCGAACGAGAACATCGAATGCCTGGTGGAGGCTCTCGACGAGAGCGCATACTGGCGGGCCGATGACTTCGAGTCCGCCAACACCGACGGAGATCGGTGGGAGTTCCACTCGCTGGAGGACGGGCGCGAGGCGAGAGAGCTCGTAGACGGCTACGGCACACCGCTCGTCTACATCCCGCACTCCCTGTACGGGCGCGGGCCTTTCGTGGTCGTTTCGTGAGGACGGCGAGCACATTCGCGTGTGCGCCGTGCGCCGCCCGGGCGGGACCTTCCGCAACCCGAACACCTACCAGATCATCTCGGTGGGGAAGAACGGCAAGCAGGACCTGCCGGACTCGGCCGAGTGGGACGACGTCTGCAACTTCGCCTCGGAGCACTAGCGCGGGACGATCCGGAACAACCCGATGCGCCCGCTGCGCTCGGTGAAGGCGAGCTCGAAGCGCCAGCGGCCGGCGATCTCCGGTGCGCTCTTGATGAGCTCGTGGTCCTGCCACTCGATCTGCATGGCGATCAGCGGCGCACCTTTGCGTAGGCACTCCGCCAACGCCTCCAGTCCATAGCAGACCGGCGTGTCCAGCCACAGGTCGCGCCAGCCGTCGGGCGTCTTGCGCGCGATGCCCGACCTGCCCCACAAGAACGTGCGCACCGGCCCGTCCCCGTAGTAGCGCATGACAGGCAGCGTGCGGCCGGTGAGCAGCAGCGTGGCTCCGACCGGGAGCCTCTCTTCGGCTTCGTGCGCCAACTGGCGCCAGTCGAAGCGCGCGTACCAGTGCGCGTACATGCGCTCGAAACGGCCCGTGCGGAAGTTCGCCTCCTCGGAGGCCGGGTCGACCAGATGACGGGGGTTGAAGTCGTGCGAGACTCCGAACAGCAGGGCCGCGGCGGCGAAGGCGGCCGGCCGGGCCTGCGCCGGGCGCAGCCGCGGAGCGAGCCGG
This sequence comes from Planctomycetota bacterium, assembly GCA_027297745.1. GTDB lineage: Bacteria > Planctomycetota > PLA2 > PLA2 > PLA2 > JAPUHK01. The sequence goes on from JAPUHK010000234.1 coordinate 12,414, forward strand.
AGCAGACGGATGCCCTCTTCCAGCAAGAGGATCACCAACGCGGGATACAGGAAGTAGGAGTAGCGCGTGCTGACGCCGCCCATCCTGAGCAGCGCGACGGTGAACAACGCGAAGGCCGCCGCCGCGCACAGTGCGTCTCGCTGGGGCCGGTAGCCCGTGAGCACGATGCGCGCGATGCCGACCCCAAGGGCGAGCAAGCACAGGCTGCCCCACAGCGGCATGGCCATGAGCCACGGGCGTACGACCTGCCAATAGGCGAGCGGCCAATCCAGCGTGCGCGCCACCAGCGAGAGATCGCCGCTCCAAAGCGCGGCCGCACCCACGCAAGCGAGCGATCCGGCCAGGCCTGCGCCGACCGTGAAAGCGGTGCTGCGCGTGCGCATCCCTCGAGGAACGAGGCCGAGGAAGACCGCGATCAGCAGCAGCAGCGCCGCGGCCAGCGGTAGCAGTGCCGCAAGCGCGATCAGGACGGGCACCAGAGCGGGGTTGGCGCGCAGGCGCACGGCGGTGAAGGCGCACGCGGCCACGGCGCCGGCCCACAGGATCGTCAGGCCGGTGCTCGACCAGACGGTGTGCAGAGCCTCCAGGCTGGGGACGTTGATCGGCAACAGCGGCCGCCCCCGCTCGGGGTCGAGCATGAAGGAGAGGTCGTCGGGCACCGCGAACAGCCTGTTCCACACGTAGGCCAACACGAGTATGCCGAAACCGAGCCCCGCCCAGCGCCACGACGCAGTCCCCCGTCCGCGCTGCGGCAGCGCGAAGGCTACGAACAGGCCGGCCAGGATGACGTGGGTCTCGTGAACCATCACACAGAGTGCGACCAGGGCAGCGGCCGCAGCCTTCCAACGTTTGTTGCCGTCGACGAAGCCGCGCTCCAGCGCGTACAGGAAGAACAAGGTCACGACGGTCAGCGGCGCGTACATGCGCGCGAAGCGCGCGAACTCGACGTGCCAGGACGAGAGCAGGTAGAGCGCAACGACCACGGCGGCTCCGACACGGCCCAGGTGGCGCGCGGCCAGAAGCCAGAGGGGAACGATGGCCAAGAGCCCGAAAAGCGCGATCGGGAGGCGGTAGGCCAGCTCGGTGTGCCCCAGCAGTGCGGCGGAGCCGAGCATGCTCACTTGCACCAGCAGGCCCCGCGTGTAGTGTCCGCCGCGGGGGTATACCGGCGCTCCGCTCGCATCCCAATGGCGCACGCTCTGGGACATGTAGAACTCGTCCGTGGCCACGGGCCACGTGCCGAGCCCCGCGAAGCGCGCGTACGTGCCCACGCCGAAGGCGAGCAGCAGGATGGCCGCGACGATCGCCAGGCCGGCCCGGTCAGCCACTCGATGCCTCCGCCACCGTTAGGGGGATCGGCTGCATCCGCGCGCGGCCGAAGTGTCTTGCCGTGCGGGTCGCGTAGAATCCGGCGCGCGTGCCGTACCTGGAACTGCTCATCTGCCTCGTTTCCATCTTCGTCGGCGGGGGGTTTCTGACGGGGCTCGCCGACAAGATTTCCGAGAAGACGGGCCTCGGCCACCATCTGATGGGCACGGTCTTTCTGGCTGCGGTCACGTCGATTCCGGAGCTCGGCGCGGGGCTGAGCGCGGCTGGCTGGCAGAAGGCGCCCGACATCGCCATGGGGGCGGTGATGGGTTCCTGCTGCTTCAACATCATGATCCTCGGTACCGGCGACCTCTGGAGCCGCAAGACCATGATGGCCGGCGGCCGGCCCGCGCTGCTCAACGGTCTCAGCGGGATCATCCTGATCAGCATCGCCGTGCTGGCCGTTCTGGGGGTAGGTGTTCCGCTGGGCGCTATCGGCGCCTCGAGCATCCTGCTCGTGATCGTCTACATCCTGGCGCTCGAGGCCGCGCGGCGTTCGCAAGCGGCGGAGAGGGGCGCCGAACGCGCGCCCGGCAAACCCGGCGAGCTTTCGCGGCTGTGGTTCTGGTTCTCCGTGGCGGCCGCGTTAGTGATCGTGCCTGCCGTGTGGCTGCCCGACATCGCGGACGAGATCGCGCGGCGGTCGGGCATCAGCCACAGCCTCGTCGGCACCTTCCTGGTCGGCGCCGTGACCTCGACGCCGGAGATCATCGTCACCTGGCACTGTATCCGGGCGGGCTTCACGCACATGGCGATGGCCAACATGCTCGGCAGCAACATGTTCAACATGCTGACGATCGCGCCCATGGACGGCGTTTACACCGAGGGCTCGATCTACCGCGCCGTGGGCCCCGAGCACGCGGTCATGGGCATGTTCGCGATCATGATGACGGCGGTCGTCATGGCCGCGAGCCGCGTGCGCACGGCCCGGCGCCATAACCCCCGCCTGCGCTGGGAGGGCATCCTGATCTGCGCCCTCTATCTGGCCAGCTTCGCCTATCTTTACAGCGTCTAAGACGGACCCAGCCCTTAGAATCTCGGGCGAACGATGAAAGTCACGGAGATCATGACCCGCCGCTTCGAGACGGTGCCGGAGGACCTGAGCCTGCTCGAGGCCATGGAGCGCCTGCGCGAGTCCGGCGAGGTGGAAGCCGAGGTCGGCATCAAGTGCGTGGTCGTGGTGGACGGCACCGGCAAGATGACCGGCGTGCTGACGCAATCGGACGTCGTGCGCGAGATGCTCTACCCCTACTTCGTGCGCGACCTGACCGGGGAGCGGCCGGAGCACCCCGAGTTCGAGAGCTCCGACTACGACGCGCTGGCGGCCTGGGCGCGACGGCTTTCGGTCGGCGAGGTCATGACCAAGAACCCCGTCTCCATCGAACCCGACGGAACCGGGTTCGAGGCGGCGGACCTGCTTTTGCGCCACCGCATCAAAGCGCTGCCCGTGGTCGAGGACGGGCGCGTTGCCGGCATCGTGTACCGCTCGAGCCTCTACCACCGTCTCTCCGAGGGCATCCTGCAGAGCGCGCCGTCGCCGCAGTCGCGATAGTGGCTGTGGCGGGCGGACGGCGCAGAGCGGATGGCGGACGGCTAGGCTGCGGAGGAGCGCCCGAGCATTGCGGCCCCGCCGGGCGAATCCAGGTGGCTTTCGAGACGCGGCATACGGCGCGATGACCACACTGCTGGCCGTCACCGCCCATCCCGACGACGAGTGCTTCCTGTTCGGTGGGGCGCTGGCGCTACACGCGCGGCGCGGCGGCCGGGCGGGTTTGCTGTGCCTCACCGACGGCCAGGTCGGCCGGGCCGGGGGGCTGGTGCTGCAGGAGGAGCTGGGGCCGTTTCGTCACGAAGAGCTGAAGCGCGCGGTGGATGTGCTGGGCATCCCTCACCTGTTCACGCCGGGGCTGAGCGACGGGGAGCTGCAGGAGATGGGCGACGGCGAAGGCGCCGCGCTCGTGGCGGAGGTGGCCGCGGACTTCGGCGCCGACCTGCTCCTGACCTTCGGGCCGGACGGGGCCAGCGGGCACGCGGACCACAAGGCCTGTTGGCGTTGGACCCGCGCCGCCGCCAGCGAGCGGCGCTTGTACGCCGCCACGTTCCCACCGGGCATGAAGGACATGCCGCGCGGCGCGGAACCGCTGCCGGTGACGACGTTGCTGGACATCTCGGAGCTCGGCGATCTGAAGAGCCGCGCCTTCGCCGAACATCGCACCCAGCAAGATCACTTGGAGCGGCACCAGTGGTTCATGGAGCAGGCCCAGGGCCGGGAGTGGTACCACCGGGTGCAGCCCGTCTGGAACAACGGCGACCCGCTCGAGACCTCCCTCACGGACTAGTCGTCCCGACCGCCGGCCGAAACCTCCTCTTGGTTTCCCCGGCTTGAACGGAAGGCGCTGCGCGTGCGTGACGCGCAGCGCCTGCTTGGATCGAAGGTACGACCCTAGGAGCGGCGCTCGATGCGCTCGAACGCCTGCGTGAGCAGCGCCGCCGTCTCGCCCAGATAGAGGCGCACCTTGCCGATCGTCGTGTTATCGTCGAAAACGACCGCGAGGATCGTGCGGTCTCCCACCAGCGTGATCTGGATGTTGGCGCGCTTGCCCTGGTGGAAGAGGTTCAGGAAGGTGTCCTCACCGAGGATGGAGGCCATCTGACGCGTTGCCGCGAAACCGCCGGCCACCAGTCCGCAGATGGAGTCGACGTCCATGCGGTCGTCGATGCCCTCGCGGGTGATCAGGTGTCCGTCCTTGTCGACCAGGAACGCAGCGTTTGCCTGTGCGCGCGTCAGGAAGTTGCGCAGCGTTCCGTTGATCTCCGACATCTCCTCTTTGTAGAACTCGAGGCGTTCGTGTCGAAGCTCGGCGTCGGTCTTCTGTTTCATGGGGCCGGGCATCAGGTGTCTCCTACATCAAGTGAACCAGGTAGCCGGTAGCGGCCAGCCAGAGAATCATGAGGATCGCTCCCAGTACGCATCGGGATGCTGAGGCTCTCGCTTGAGGGGCGCGTTGCGGCGCTTGCGCCGGGAGGCGGCGCGCGGGCTCGCCGGGGGTGCCGCCCCAGCCGCCGCCCGCGCCCAGCGGTCCACTGAGGGGCGCGGCGGCCGTCGGGACGTTCGGGGGCGGGCCGACCCGCACCAGGCGCCTGCCGGAGGGGGCCGTCTCGGGCGCCACAGAACCCACAGCCGGGACCAGATCCTTGAGGGTCTCGAACTCGGGCGCAGCGGACGCCGGAGAATCGAGCCGCTACGACGGCGTGTCCTCCTCCGGTATCGCCACGGTCCGGTCGCTCAGCGGCACGATCTGCGGGCCGCTGGGCTCCG
>JAPUHK010000235.1 GCA_027297745.1 Planctomycetota bacterium
GCCGTTCAACAACGTCTTTCCGGCGAGCACGTTGTTGCAGGCGGACCGCTACACGTATCTCGCGCTCACCGGCGCGGCCGTGTTGGTGGGTTGGGCGGTCCTGCGTTGGCGCGCGGCCGCCCCGTTGCTCGGGCTTCTGGCCGCGGTGTACTTGTTGCTGTCGATGCAGTCGGCCGGCCGCTTCGAGTCGGATAAGACGTTGTGGACGCGCACGGTGAAGGCGCGCCCCGACTCAGCGGTCGCGCACATCAACCTGGCCTATGTGCGGCGCGACCGGGCTATCGAGCCGCTGGATCAGCGCGTGCTGAAGGAAGCGGAGCAGGACTTTGAGAAGGGCCTCGCGCGCGCGGTGTTCCTGGAGCATCGCTGGCGCGCGCTGGCCGGCCTTGCGCAATGCCGCCATCTGCGGGGGAAAGCCACGGGGCAGGGCGCCCTGCTCCACGACGCCGTCCGCTACGCCAGCGAGGCCCTGGAGCTGGCCGCCGGGCGCGACACTCCCGCCGCGAAGCGTTTTCGCGCGCAGTTGTTGCATTGGCGGGGCATGAGCCATGATCTGGTGGGGAACACCGAGGGCGCGCTGCGCGACCTGCAGGCGTCGGTCGAGCTGGTCCCGCGGGCTCACGTTTACCTCAGCCTCGGGGGCCTGGCCTCCCGCGCCGGATTGGCGCAGCTGGCGCAAACCGCTCTGCAGAAGGCGTCCGACCTCGACCGCACGAGCTACGACGCGGAGATCCAGTTGGGTGAGCTGCTGGGCCGCCTGCAGCAGCGGGAGAAGTACCGGCGGCACCTCGACGAAGCGCGTCGCCGCGGCCCGGAGGCGCTGCGCGTGATCCAGGCCTGGGCCGAGTTCTGGCTGCGCGCCGAGCGGCCGGACCCGGACAAGGCGCTCGAGGAGGCCCGGCGCCTGCCGGAGGGCTCACCCCAGCGCGAGCGGATGGAGGCGGAGATCGGGGCCCAGCGCGCGCTGTTCCTGTTCCGGCACGGACGACTCGACGAAGCGCTGGCCGCAGCCGGTGCGGTGGAGATCCTGTTGTTGAACGACCGGAGGGTGCTGTACGAGTTGGGCGGAGTGTTCCTGGAGGGCAAGCACTACGACGACGCGATCGACTGTTACCGCGGCGCCCCGGACACGCTGGTGCGCTCAGAGACCGTGCGCGGCGCCATCGCCCGCGCCTATACGCTGAAGGCCGCGGCGCGCTGGACCGGGGACGACGTCGAGGGCGCGCTGAGCTCGATGCAAGCGGCCTTGGACGAGCGGCCGGCGCTGCTCGAGGCCGGTGCGGCGCCGCTCAGGCGCGAGCTCGACGCCTTGCGCGCCACCGATCGCAAGGACGTACGCCTGCTGGCCGTTGCCGCCGTAGTCGGCGACCTCAAGGCCGGTGAGGAGCAGGCCGGCCGCGCGCTCGACGGCGACCCCACGGACGCGGAGCGCATTCTCACGCTGCAGTTGCGCGCGCTCCTGCGCGGCTTCAGCGGCCCCGGCTTCGAGGGCGCGGATGAAGACCTCGGCGCAGTCCTGGCATTGCGTCCGGGAGACGCCTGGACCCGCTTCCGGCGGGCCCAGATCCGCGCGCGCGCGGGCGGCGCCTGGTTGCGCACCGCCGTGCAAACGAACGACGCCGAAGTGCAGCAGCGCGGCGAGCGGCTCCTGCGGCAGGCCATCGACGAGCTCAGTGCCCTGCTCGCGGAGGACCCCGACTTCCACCTCGCGCGGCTCGCCCGCGGCGCGGCCTACTTTGCCCTGCAGGACCTGATCGGCGCCAAGGCGGACTTCAGCTACGTGGCCGCGCGCGACCCGTCGCGCAAGGAGGTCTACCTGAACGAGGCCGCGCTGCACCGCCTCACGTACGTCCAGGGGGGCGAGCTCCAGAACCTCTATAGCGCCCTCGAGATCCTGCGCAAGGCGCTGGCGTTGGACCCGAACTACTTCGACGCGCTGTTCGAGATGGGCAACCTGAGCCACCTGCTGTTCGACCGTCCGAGCGCCCGCAGGGACCGGTTGCGCGCCTACAACGCGGCCTTGCGCTTTTACAAGCGCGCCATGGCCGTCAACCCGCGCAGCCGCGCCCCGCGCGTGGAATACGCAGCGTTGTGCTTGAAGGTCGCCCAGGAGGCCACGATCGGCGGCAAGCTGGAGGCGGCGGACAAGATGATCGCACGCGCCGAAGAGCGCGCGGGCGACGTGCCCGCGGTGCCCCTGGCCCGCGCGCGGCTGAACCTGAGCCCCGGCTTCGCGCGCGAGCTCAAGCGTTCCCAGGAGGACGTTCTGACTGAGGCCGAGGAGGCGCTGCTTCGGGCGCGGGCCGCGCTGCCCGGCGATCCGCGGCTGATCGAGCTCGAAGCCGCGCTGCACAACGCCCGCGGCTGGTTCTACTTCCTCGGCCACATACGTCTGCGCGAGCCCGCACGGAAGGAGCAGGCCAAGCGCCTGGCGGTCGAGCACTGGAAGAAGGCGCTGGAGTTGGACCCGGAGGGTCCGGAGAGCGCGGGCATCCGGCAACGCCTGCGCGAGCTGGTGCCCGAGGACATCGAGGTCGATCGCGCGGCGGCTCAAGCGGCGTTCGATGCGGCGGCCAAGGCCTTCGACGAAGGCCGCTTCGCCGATGCGGAGCGTGGTTTCCGCAAGGCCTCGTCGATCTTCCCGGACGCGGAGTTGTTCATCTACAACCTCGGGCTCGCGCTGGCGCGGCAGGGCAAGGACGATGCAGCGCGCAGCGAGTTGCACAAGATCGCCAACTCTCCCTGGGGGGCGGCCCACCCCCAGATCTATCTCGATCTCGTGGCGCTGTCGGCGCACCACCGCCCTACGGCCCACACGTGGTTGCGCCGCTACGTCGAGGCCATGCAGAAGGCCGGCAAGGGCGACGACCCCGAGGTCGAGCGGGCCAAGCGCCTCCTGGGGGGGCGCCAGGGCGAGGACGAATAGCCCGGGCCGTTGCGTGTGTCGCGCAAGTCGCGCGCAGGAACCGCTTTAGGTTCGCGCGCAGATGAGCGGGGGGATCGTTAATAAGGTTGCACCCCCCGAACGCAGTGGCCTATAATTCTCCACTCTCTCCGTCGCTCGCGTCAGAAACCGTGCACGGTCAAGGGTTTAGAGCGATCGGAGGGAGTAGCGAAGAGAGGCGGTGCGACCCAGGGCGCTACGCGGTCGGGGGTCGGGCAAGGGTCATTTAATGGCGAAACTGGTCATGCGAGCCGACGACGGCTCGAGCATCGAAAAGGATCTCGACGAACTGGGATCGATCACGATCGGCAGGTCGCCCGACTGCGAGTTGCCCATCGAAGATGGCCAGGCCTCACGCAGACATTGCACCGTCACCAAGCTGCAGTCGGGCTACGAGGTAGCGGACCTCGGGTCCACGAACGGAACGCTGGTCAACGACACGCCCATCAAGCGGCGCAAGCTGGTGCACGGGGAGCAGATCCGCATCGGCAGCACCGTGATCACATTCGATGATCCGGACCACCGGCAGGCCGCCGAGGAGTTCAAGCAGTTCTGCGCCCTGGTCTACGCGAAGGGGGACCGCAAGGGCGAGCGGGTGCCGCTGTCCGAGCAGCCCACGACCTTCGGGCGCAACAGCTCGAACAACGTCGTGCTCGATGACGTGGTCGCCTCCTCCTACCACTGCGAGGTGGTGCGGGACCTCAACGGCTACACCATCCGGGACCTGGGCTCCACGAACGGGACGCTGATCAACGGGGAGATGATCACGGAGGCCACGCTCAGCCACGGAGCGAAGATCCGCATCGGGAACATCCGTTTCGTCTTCCAGGACCCCGCCATGGAGGAGATCGACCTCGAGCTGGCGGCGGTCGAGGATGACGAGCCCGAGTGGGGCATGATGCGCGACCTGGACCTGGCAGCCGTCCGGCGCCGGCGTCCGGCCACCATCATCTACACGCTGCTGTTCCTGCTGATCGTGGGTGGGGGCGGCTACATGCTCTCCATCAAACAAGAGGGAGGAGGGCAGAAGGGGCCCAAGTCGCCCCCGGGCAATCTGCACGTGCCGTACTCGTTCGAGGGCGAGTTCGACAATTTCAAGTGGACGGACGAGCCGATCGGCTCGATCGACATCGAGAGCACGACGGCCAAGGTGGCCAGCGGCAAGCGGGCCCTGGAGCTGCGGGTGAAGACCGCCGCAGCAGCGGCCTTCTACGATCCGCGCGAGCTCGAGTCCGAGGCGACCAGCCTGTCCTTCGATGGCAAGGACACCCGTTTGCGCCTGCAAGCCAAGGTAGCCGCCTCCGGGGTGCGCGCCCGCATCGGCGTGCTGTGGAGCGGTGGGGGCACGACCCGTTGGGCGACCGCGGCGGTCGTCGAGAAGGGCACCTACCAGAGCATCGACGCCACCTTCGACTCGCCCGACTGGGCCGAGACCATGCAGCTGGGCGTGCTGACCGAAGGCACCGGTAAAGTCTGGCTGGACGACGTCGTGCTCCAGCGCGCCGGGGAGAGCCGGATCACGACCATCGACCAGGCCTCGTTCCGGGCCACGGTCGTCGACGGCGGCACGGTCGAGATCTTCCACACGCGCGCGCCGATCCTGCTGCACGGCCGCTTCACAGCGCGGCGTTCCGACTGGACCCTGCTCGACGTCGGTCCCGGACAGGTGTCGGTCACTGTCTCGGCGCCCGACGGCGAGCACATGCAGCTCACCTTCTCATTGCAGGGGGTGGACGACGCCGCTTGGATCGGGGCCGAGTTCACGGAGGTAGGCGGCTACCTGCGCCGCGGCTTCCGCGCTTTCGGGACGAATGCGGCGGGCAAGGGCTTCTTCCTGGAGGCGCTGCCCACCAAGATCATCAACGAGCCCTGGTTCAAGGGTGGCATCGAGCGGCTGCTGATCGGCGCACCCGGCAAGGAGATCGTCGTCGAGGGGGAAGGGGACGCCGAGATGGCCACCGGCGCCCGCCTTGCGGACGGCAAGCTCTATTGGAGCCTGCTGGGACGGCCGACGGACGGCAGCTTCAGCGCGCTGCTCAAGACGGGCCTGGAAGCGGACAAGCGTGAGGCCGCGCGCCGCGCCTCGGAGGTGAACGTGCTCTTCCGCAACCGCCGCTGGGGCGAGTTCATCCGCGCTGCAAAAGAGGTCCTGGCCCGCTACCCCTTCATGCCGGAGGAGCGCAAGCGCACGCTGACGGGGCGCCGCCAGGAGGCCCTACGCGAGTTCGACGTGCGCACCAGCGAGGCGGACGCCGCACTGCGCGAGTACGTCCGCTTCAAAGACGTCGCCAGCCTCGACGACGCGCTGACGATCCTGAGCGGGATCTCCCAGCGCTTCCAGTTGCAGGCCGGCGTGGAGGGGCCGCTCCACAAGCGTTGGTCCGCGCTTGCGGTGCAGGAGGCCAAGTCGCGCTCTAAGGCCGTACGGAAGTCACAGAATTCGAAGGCCGAGAGCATGTTCGATGTGGCTCTGTTCCTCGAAGGAGACGGGCAACTCTACTCCGCGGCGGCCTACTACTGCTACATCGCGCTCGCGCTCAGCGAGAGCGATTGGGCGGCCCGGGCGCAGCAGGCGCTGGACAAACTCGT
>JAPUHK010000236.1 GCA_027297745.1 Planctomycetota bacterium
TGACCCAGCGCATCCTTGCCTCCCACGCGCAGATCGCGTCCGCGGCCGAGCCCTGGATCCTGCTGCCTTACGTGTACAGCATGCGGGCGGAGGGCGTGCTGGCCCACTACCGCCACTTCCAGACGGTGCGCGCCATCCGCGACTTCTGCAAGGAGCTTCCCGAGGGCCGGCGGAGCTACCTGCATGCGCTTCGGGACTTCGTTTGCCGGCTCTACTCCGAGGCGGCCGGACCCAACGTGCGGTACTTCCTCGACAAGTCGCCACCGTACTGCCTCATCGCCTCCGAGATCCTGGAAATCTTCCCGGAAGCGAAGGCGGTCTTTCTCTTTCGCACGCCGGGCGCCATCGCGGCTTCGATGAACGAGACCTTCGACCGCGGTCGCTGGACGGTTCCGTCATGGAAGCCCTATCTCTACGAAGGCATGCAGAACATGCTCGAGGCCTTCGCGCAGAACCGCGATCGGGTGCACGCCCTTCGCTTCGAGGACCTGGTCACTGATCCCGAGGCGGAGTGCCGCAAGCTGTTCGAGTACCTCGAGATCCCCTTCGAGCCGAGCGTAGTTCACGAGTTCTCGGCGGTCCGCTTCAAGGGCCGCCTCGGGGATCAGACGGGGCGCTACACGTACGAAGACATCAGCCGCGAGCCGCTCGAGAAGTGGAAGAAGACGATGGCGAACACCCTGCGCAAGGCGTGGCTGCGCCGCTACCTGCGCTGGTTGGGTGCGGAAAGGCTGGCGCTGATGGGCTATGAGCTGAACGAGTTGCTGCGCGAAGTGCGCACGCTCCGCTCAGGTACGCGCTTTCTGCTCTCCGACCTGGGCCGGATGGCTCGGGCGCCCTGGATGGCGATCCTCGAGCCGCACCTCGTGCTGCGCAAGCTCAAGCGCCTTCCCGACACGCACCGCATCTACAAGCACTACTGAGCGACCAGGGCGCTGGTCAAGCGCTGGTTGGAAACGGTCGCTTGGGCATTGCTCCTCTCCGGCTAGCGGACGACGGTCGTCTTCTCCGCGAAGCCGCGCGCCACTTGGTCGCAAGCGTACAGGCGCACTTTGTAGGTACCGGGCTTTGTGTACACGTGCGTGGCCGAAGTCCCGAACTCGAAGGCCGTCGCGTCACCTAGGGACGCACCGGCTGCGGACCGCACGGGCCGCGGCCCGCCACGGGTACCGCCTGGACCCGGCGCGGCTCTCGCGGGGGGCCTGAAGGTCCGATATGGTGAGGAGGCGGCGGCCGGCGTGGGTTTATCGGCTGCCGGCACGCCCGTGATGACAGTTGACCCCGTGACACAGCAGAGCCCTTGGCCCGTAGTGCGGCGCCTGGTCCCGTACTTCCGCCGGGTGCGCGGGCCCTTCCTGCTTTCCCTGCTCTTCCTGTTCCTGATCAGTTCGCTGACGGGGCTCAAGGCCTGGATCATCCAGCCGGTGGTCGACACGTTTCAGGGGGGCGACATCGAGCCAAACCAGCTGTACCTGTTCGTCGGCATCGTCGTCGGGATCTTCGTGCTGCAGGCCGTCTTCAACTTCTGCTACTTGGTGACGTTCCGCCGCGCCAGCATAGGGATCGCCCGCGAGATCCGCAGCGAGCAGATCTCGAAGCTGCTGGAGCACGGCCTCGGGTACTTTCACGCGCGACCGACGGGCGAGATCACGAGCCGCGTCGTGAACGACGTGCAGGCCTTCAAGGCCTCGGGCGTGGTGACGCTGCAGATGATCCTGCGCGACCTGATCACTATCCTCGTACTCCTGTCCGTGATGATCGCCCAAAGCTTGAGCGTCGCCGTCGTGTGCTGCGGGATCATCTTCGCGGTGGGCCTGATCCTCAAGATCATGAGCCGGCGCATTCGCAAGCTGGCGCGCGATGCCCAGGACAAGCTGGCCCAGGTCACGAACCAGCTCACGCAGGTGATCGGCGGCATCGAGCTGATCCTCAGCTTCGGCCTCGGCAGCACCTGGAGGGACCGGCTGCAGGACGTCAACGTCGACCACTCCGAGACGGAGATGAAGGTCGGGATGGCGGACGCCATCGCTATCAGTTCGGTGCTGATCACCGTGTCGTTGGGTGTTGGCGCCATCCTGCTGGTCACCGGACGCTCGCTCCTCGCCGGGGAGATCACATCCGGAGAGTTCGCAGCCATCTTCGGCGCGATCTACCTCATGCAGGCGCCGGCACAGAAGATCGCATCGTCGGTGAGCAACATCTCCAAGGGTATCGTCGCCGGCGGGCGTGCCCTCGAGTTGTTGGATGAGGACCCCGTGATCCGGGATCCCGAGCACCCCAGGGCCTTCGTCGAAGCAGCCGGCCGCGTCGAGCTGCGCGACGTGAGCTTCGGTTACCGCGACACGCCGGTGATCCGGAGCCTCTCCTTCGCGGTCGAGCCGGGTGAGCTGGTCGTCATGGTGGGCGACAGCGGCGCCGGCAAGTCCACGGTTGCGAAGATGCTGCTGCGCTTCTATGACCCGGACGCGGGTGCCGTCGTCGTGGATGGAGTCGCCCTGCCCGAGCTGATGCGGGAAGACCTCTACCGCTCCATCAGCTACGTGGGCCAGGACGTCTACCTGTTCGACGAGACGGTGGACTTCAATCTGCGGGTCGGACGGCCGCAGGCGTCCGCCGACGAGGTCGCGGCGGCGATGCGCATCGCCTGTGTCGACGAGTTCGCAGCACAGCTTCCGCAGGGACTGGAGACCTCTGTCGGAGAGCGCGGCGTGCTCCTCAGTGGCGGGCAGCGGCAGCGCATTGCGATCGCGCGGGCCATTCTCAGCGAGGCGCGCATCCTGGTCCTCGACGAGGCGACGAGCGCGCTGGACATGGATCTCGAGCGCAAGATCCTCCAAAACCTCGTGGACGCCCCGAAACGGCGCACGATCTTCGCGATCACGCACAGGCTGTCGATGGCGGGCATCGCGGATCGAGTGATCGTGCTCAAAGACGGGCGTCTGGTCGAGGAGGGCACGGCGGCGGAGCTCGCCGACAGTGGTGGCGAGTTCACGCGCCTGCAGCGCGCCTCGCAGACCCGGCTGGTGCGTACCGCGCAAAAGCAAGGCCGCGTGGCTTCCCCACTGCCTTCGGAGACCGGTTCCGGGCAGCAGGAGTAGGCCGTGGTCAAGGAAGAGATCCTCTTCGTTTTCGGTGCCGCCCGCAGCGGGACCACCTACATGAATCAGATCCTGTACAAGTGGTTCGATCACGGCATGCTTCGGAAGCCGACTTCATCGCGGAGTTCGCGAAAAAGCTAGGGCGTTACGGCGATCTGGCCGCGGAACGCAACCTCCGCAGGCTCGTGGACGACGTGGCCGAGTGTGACTTTCTGCGCATCTTGCGCGAGCAGTACGGCAAGAACCATCGACGAGTCAGGAACCGCCCTCGTAGTCCCGTCGCCTCCGCCGGCGCCGCAGCAGGGAAGAGATCCCCAGAAGGGCCAGGCTGGTGGCCGCTCCGGCGCCTGCGAAGGCCATCGTCATAAGAGCAGGCTCCTCCGACATGTAGGGGCGCGGCAGCGTATCGGCCTGCTCTTTGCCTATGAGTCCACTGACAAAGCCATAGAGAAAGCGCATGAGACCCGACTTGTTCCAGTTGATGGTGCGCACGTCGCCGAACCCGTACCGGTCGAGCGGGTACCGGGCGGCGCGGGGGTTGCCCCCGGCGGCGGCGCGTGCCACGGAGGTCGCCAGCACGGCTGGGTCCTGCTCGAGGCGCGCCAGTGGAATGGGGTCGCCCCGCTCGTCTTGATGGATGATGTTGAACAACGGGTCTATGACATAGGGTCCCTTCTCCGTGTGCACCCGTACGACCGCATGAACCGCCTCCCCCGAAGCGTCGTACAACGCCAGCTTACCGGCCTCCACGTCGAGCTGGCCCAGGATGACGACGAGGGCGCGGCCGCGGTAAGCACAGTCCCCTCCATGCTCGAGCACCTGCAAAGCGGTCGGCTTGAGGAAGCGCAGGAAAGGCACGAGGAAGTAGTCGTCGTGGCGGCCGTACCCCACCCGGTCGCGCAGGAACGCGAGCGACTGCTGCATGCGCACGCTGGGCGCGGCGGCGGGATCGACGGCCTCACCCACGCGCTCGCGAATCTCACTCAGGTCGGAGCGCCAGAGCACGAAGCAGACGAGCGCAAGCAGGGCGCAAAAGGCGGTGGCCGCCCACAGAAAGGAGCGGTATCGGCTGCGTCGCTTGCACTGCCGTTCCGCCCCGCCCGCTGCAGCGCCCTCACTCGGCTCCCGTACAGTCACGGCGCCTGCATCCTACACCGCGGATCCGGCTCATCCGGCCGGGCCGGGGAGCCGAGGATCGAGAAAAGATGAACCTGTACGCCGTGGCCCTCGGGATCGCCGCCGCTTGCACGGGGATCCTGCTCCTGGTGTTCCCCGGCTACGGTCTCCTGCTTCGTATCCTGAGCCGCACGCGCGCGCCCCCCGAGCCCCCCGAGTCGGCGCCGACGCCGCCCGTCACCCTGATCATCAGCGCGTACAACGAGGAAGCGGTGCTCGAGGCGAAGCTGCAGAACGCGCTGGAGCTGGACTACCCCGCGGACGCGCTGGAGATCGTCGTGGTCAGCGACGCGAGCACGGACGGCACCGACCGTATCGTGAGCGAGTTCGCCGCGCGGGACGAGCGCGTGCGCCTCCTGCGACGCGACGAGCGCCGGGGCAAGACCTCCGGGCTCAACGCGGCCATGGAGCAGGTGCGCACACCCTTCGTCGTCTTCAGCGACGCGAACGCCATCTACGATCCCGACGCGATCCACAAGCTCGTGCGCCATTTCACCGACGACAAGGTCGGCTACGTGGTCGGAGCGGCCATCTACACGGACGACCCGAGCACGGTCGGCGGCCGCACCGAAGGACGCTACTGGTCCAAGGAGCTGCGCCTGAAGAAGCTGGAGTCGGACGTGTCCTCGGTGGTGGGAGGCGACGGCGCGATCTACGCCATCCGGGCAGAGCTGTACGAGCCGCTGCGCGCCACCGACATCAACGACTACGTCAACCCGATGCAGATCATCACGAAGGGCTTTCGCGGCGTGTTCGAGCCGGACGCGCGTTGCCGCGAACGCACGACGGGCTCGATCCTCCAGGAGCTGCGGCGCAAGCGCCGCATCGTCAACCGCTCCTTCGCGGGACTCTTGCGCACGGCGGCCGTGTTGAACCCGCTGCGCTTCGGCTGGTTCTCGGTGCAGGTGTGGCTGCACAAGGTCTTGCGCTGGTTGAGCCCGCTGATCGCCGGCTTCGGGCTCGTGGCCGCCACGGCGGCCTGCTTTCGCTACACGTGGCTGGTGCCCGTCGTGGCCACCGCGTGGGGCTTGCTGCTGGGCCTGACGCTGGTGTTGCTGGGCATCCTCCCGGGCCGCCGCCTGCCCGTGTTGGCGGAAGGCAGCTATGCCCTGGGAGTCGCGTTCTCCTCCGCGCGCGGCATCCTGGACCTGCTGCGCGGCGAGGTCACGACGACCTGGGAGACGCCGCGCACGGAGGAGGGCGTCGAGCGCCCGCTGCCACTGGCGGCCACGCTGGGCTCGCTGCTCATGTTGCTGCTCCCAGTCGCTGTGGTCGTGGGCGCGTGCACGACCGGCAGCCGTCTCTGGCAGGAAATCGCCTTCATAGTGGCCGGGATCGGGATGTTCGGTCACTTCGCCCTCTACGGCGGGCTGCTATGGCTCGTGAATCTGCTGCGCGGGCCTGCCGAGCCGCCGCCCGCGATGACTCAATGGCCATCCGTGACGCTGCTCGTCTCGGCCTACAACGAAGAGAAGGTGATCGAGGAGAAGGTGCGCAACGCGCTGGCGACGCGCTACCCGGGACGCCTCGAGATCGTGGTCGCCTCCGACGGCAGCGAGGACGACACGGACACTCTCGTGCGCTCGTACGAGGACCGCGGCGTGCGCTTGTTCCGCAATCCGGTGCGCACGGGCAAGGCCGGGCTCCTGCGGCGCGCGCTCGAGAGCGTCACGACGGACCTGGTCGTGCTGAGCGACGCGAACGCGCTGTACGAACCGGACGCCGTCGCGCTGCTTGCCGGGCGCTTCGCGGACCCCAAGGTGGGCGCCGTCACGGGCAACGTCAGACTCGAGGATCCGCGTGTCGGGCCGCGCGGCGAGGAGGTCTGGCTGGCGCGTTTCGAGAAAGTCTTGCTCAAGCTGGAAAGCGCCCACGGCTCCACCGCCGGCGTGGATGGCGCCATGGTCGCGGCCCGCCGCGAGCTGATGCCTGCGTACGAGGACGGCACGATCCTGGACGACTTCGTGTTGTCCATGTCCGTAGCCAACACCGGCCGGCGGGTCGTCTACGAGCCCGAGGCGCGCGGCTGGGAGTTGTCCGCGCCGACGTTGCGGGGCGAGTACGAGCGGCGGGCGCGCATCCTGGCCGGCATCTTCCAACTCTATGCCCGGCGCATCGGTTTGCCGCTGCGGCGCTCGCGCCTCGTGTTGCGCTTCCTGGGTCACAAGGTCTGGCGCTGGTGCGCTCCGGTCTATTCGATCTGCTTCGCCCTCATGGTGTTCGTGCTGTTCGGGCCCGCCTGGGCGACGGCGCTGCTCGCGGGCGGCTTCGTGCTGCTTTACGCGCTGCTGGCCGCCTGGCGCGGATTCCGGGTGGCCGGCCTCAAGATGGGCTATCTGCTCGTCTACCAGATCGCGGCAGTGGGCGGCCTCCTGCGGGCGCTGAGGGGTCGCCAGAGCGGCGCCTGGCGCCGGACGGAGCGCTAGCCCGGATATGTGCGGCATCGCAGGCTACCTCGAGCTCAGCGGCCGGGACGCGGACCCCAGGCTGCTTGGGGAGATGCTCGCCGCGATCCGCCACCGCGGGCCCGACGACGAGGGACGCTTTTGCGAGGGCCCGATCGCCTTCGGGATGCGCCGCCTGTCCGTCATCGATCTCGAAGGCGGACGGCAGCCCATCCGCGACCGACAAACGGGGCGTGTGATCACCTACAACGGCGAGTGCTACAACTACCGCGAGCTGCGGGAAGAACTGCGCGCCCAGTGTGCCGCCTTCGAGACCGCCAGCGACACCGAGGTGGTCTTGCAGGCCTACTGCCGCCGCGGCCTCGCCGGGCTCGGTGACCTCAACGGCATGTTCGCCTTCGCCGTTTGGGACCCCGCGGCCGGACAACTGCTACTCGCGCGCGACCGCGTCGGCATCAAGCCGCTCTATTTGTGGCGCGGGGAATGGGAAGGCCGTCCGCTTCTGGCCTGGGCCTCCGAGCTGAAGGCGCTGTTGCGCCATCCGGCGGTTCCGCGCGCGGTGAGCCCGCGCGGGGTGAGCGAGTTCTTGAAGTTCGGCTACACCTTTCCGCCCACGACGGTTCTCGAAGGCATCGAGAAACTGGCCCCGGGCGAGTATCGCATCGTGCGCGGCGCCGACGTCGAAGCCGGGCGCTTCGCCGCCCCGCCCATGGAGACCGAGCCGGCCGAGATCTTGCGCACGCCGGAGGAGTCCGCGCAGCGCGTGCGCGCCGCGCTCGACGAAGCCGTGCGCGCGCAGATGGTAGCCGACGTCCCGGTGGGCGCGTTCCTTTCGGGCGGCATCGACTCGAGCGGCATCGTGCGCCTGATGAAGGAGCACGCCAGCGGACCGGTCGCCACGTTCTCGATCGGCTTCGGAGAGGAAGACCGCTTCCACGACGAGACCGGCTACGCGGCGCAGTTCGCGCGCGAGCTCGGCACCGACCATCACGAGCTGCGCGTGCAACCTGATCTCCTAGAGCGGCTGCCGGCCGTCACGCGCTTCCTGGACGAGCCGCTGGCCGACTCCTCGATCCTGGTCAGCTACTTGATCAGCGAGCTCGCGCGCCGGCACGACACCGTGGCCTTGAGCGGCGTCGGCGGGGACGAGGTCTTCGCAGGCTATCGCCGCTACCTCGGCTACACCCTGGACCGCTGGTTCGGCGGCGCGCTCGGCGGGCTGATGCGCGGGCCGTTGCGGCTCTTGCTGCGCCTGGCCCCCAAGAGCCGCGACTCGCGTTGGGCCAATCTGGCGCGCCTGGGGACACGCTACCTGCAAGCGGGAGGAAGCGATGCGCTGGGCCGCTACGTGGCGCTCGTGTCCACCGCCGCCGACGCACGCCTCGGGCTGCTGTTCCCGGGCTTCGAGGCGGGGCTGCCTGCGGCAGCGATCCCCGCGGACGGGCAACGCGACGCGCTGGAGACGATGGTCGCGTTCGACTTCCGCGGCAGCCTCGCGGAGCAACTGCTCAACCTGACCGACCGCATGTCCATGGCGCACTCCCTGGAGGTGCGCGTGCCCTACCTGGACGAAGCCGTCCTGCGCGCGGCGCGCGCCGTGCCCAGCCGGCACAAGATCCGTCGCACCAGGCTGCGCTGCGTGCAAAAGGACGCGCTGCGGGGACTGCTCCCAGACGAGATCCTGACTCGCAAGAAGCGGGGCTTCGGATTCCCGCTGGGCCGCTGGCTACGCGAGGACCACGGCGGGTTCATGGAAGAGCATCTGGGCGGCGCTGCGGTGAAAGCACGGGGCCTGTTCGACCCGGAGCAGGTCCGCAAGCTGCGCGACGAGCACGCACGCCGGGAGGCGGATCACACGGATCTCCTGACGGGGTTGCTGTTCTTCGAGCTCTGGGCGCGCAACACGCTGGCGCTGTAGCGCTCCATAGCCGACCCCGGTCGAAACCACGTGCTACCGGAGGTCCGGGCCCGGGGTCATAATCTCGGCCATGGAAGCCGTCGCGCTCGGGCTGCTCTTGCTGGGTCTGGTGTGGGTCGAGCGTGCGCGGGACAATCCTTTCTGGCGACGCATGGCCCTGCTCTTCGTGGTCGGCTTGGCGGTCGCCTTCGGCTCGATCGTGCGCCCTCACGAGATCTTGCTGCAGCAGGAGGAGCGGGTGCGGGAGTTCGCGCCCGGCTTCGTTGCGGAAGGGGATCCTCACTTGCTCAAACGCCTGGAGGCTCAAACTCCGGACCTGCCCTACCCCAAAGAGGGCGCCGCCACCGCCGTGCGTCGCTGGCAGGAGCAGATCGCCGCCCGTCTGCGCGAGGCATCGGGCTACGTGCTCCCCCAGGGACGGGTCGTGTCGGACCTCCTGCAGAAGGACGATCTCGAGGGGGCCAAGCGCTCGCGTCTGTGGTTCATCACCCACGACGGCACGCAGATCCCCGCCTTCGTATTCGAGCCGCGGACGTCGGAGCTCTTGCGGCGGCCCGCCGTTCTGGTCATCCCCGGACATGGCGGCGGCATCGTCGAGACGGGCGGCCTGGAGGAAAGCTACCAGCATGCCGCCGCACTCGAGCTGGCGCGCGCCGGGTTTGTGACGCTGACGCCTGAGCTGCGCGGCTTCGGGTTCCTGGGCGATGCGCGCGGCCACGAGCATAAGTTGGTGGCGCACAACGCGCTGCGGGCCGGCTCATTCTACAAGGCCGAGGTGCTGCGCGATTGCGCCTATGCGCTGAGCGTGCTGCGCGAATGGCCCGGGGTGGACCCGGAGCGCGTCGGCGTCGCGGGCTCTTCCTACGGCGGCGAGCTCGCGATCGCGCTGGCGGCCCTGGACCCGCGCGTGAGCGCGGCGGTAAGCCACTCCTTCGGCGGAGGCCTCGGGCCGGAAACCGGCGTGCAGGCGCGCGAGCCCGCCGACTTCTCCAATCTCCCGCACGGGTGCCACCTGTTCCCGGGCGTGAACCGGATCCTGCTGCGGGAGGACTGGTTCCGGCTGATTGCACCGCGGCCGTTGCTCGTGACGCGGGGCGGCGTGCACGACTTGCAGACGTTGCGCGCCGCGGTCGCGCAAAACTACGAGCAGCTCGCGGCGCCGGACGCCTTGCGCGTCGAGACCCTGCCCGGCCACCACGAGTTCTTCGTGACGCCCACGATCGACTTCTTCAACCGCCACCTGCGCTGATGTCCCGGCACGGGCGCGCCGGTGGCCCAATCGCGCCCCGCAGGGTTCTCGCAATAATCCATTGCACCGCTGAGTCTAGGCCGACT